>JADZDL010000255.1 GCA_020851075.1 Planctomycetota bacterium
CCGCGACGACCTTTGCTGGCATTGCGCGCCGCGTGCTCGAGCGCATCGAATGGACGTTCGCGGACCTCGGCGGCTTGCCCGACGTGGCCGAACCACTGCTCGATCTCGCCCTCAATCTGACCGGCCGGCGGCGCGGCATCATCGGGCAACTCACTTCGCAGGGCTCCGTCGAAACCCTGGCGTCCCTCGACGCATTTGGCGTCGGCCAGGGCATTCGCCTGCCAGAACAGGTGCTCACCGAAGCGCGGCGACTCGGCTGCGCCAACCTGCTCACCATGCAGGAACGCGGGCACTCGATCAATCGCCTCGTCGTGCCTCTGGGCCGCAGTTGCGAGGGCATCCTCGTGCTCGAAGAGCCGCTGCCGGACGCCGCTCATGGCCAGGACCTGCTGCGGTTGGGCAGGACCCTCGGGGCCGTCATCTGGCACCGACTGCAGGAGGCCAGGGAGCGACTGCGACTGCGCGAAGAAGTGCAGCGCTTGCGCTTCCACGGCACGACCGCGCACAACGCGTTGCTGGCCAGCACTCGCCTGCAAGACCTTCGCCAGCAGCTCCGGCAGGTCGCGCAGCACGATCACGCCGTGCTCCTGCTCGGCGAAGACGGCACCGAACGCGAAGACCTCGCGCGCTACCTCCACATCGAAAGCGACCGCGCCAAGGAGCCGTTCCTGGCCCTCAACTTCGCCGCCATGCCGGACTGGCGCCGCGAGAAGGAGCTCTTCGGCGACGGCCGCAGCCTGCTGCCAGCCGTGGAGCGCGCTGGCGGTGGCACCCTCTTCCTGGATTGCATCGAGAACCTCACGCAGAGCCAGCAGGAACACCTCGCGGCGAGCCTGTCCGTCACTCGCGAGGAGGGTTCGAAAGAACGGCTGCAACGGCCGCGGCTCGTGGTCGCCACGACCGAGGGCGCCCAGCAAACCTGGGCACCGAGTCTTGCAACCCTGCTCGAATCCTGCCGATTCACCATTCCACCGCTGCGCAACGATGCGCGCGACGTGTTGGCCCTCGCCGAACTGTTCCTGTCGGAAATGGGCAACTCTCCCGACGGCAGCCCGCGCCTGCTCAGCGAACGCGCCAAGCGCATCCTCATCGATTACCACTGGCCCGGCAACGTGCGCGAACTGCGGCAGATGCTCGAGATGGCCGCCTCGCAGGCAGGCAACCAGCAGATTGCGCCGCGGCACCTCCCCGAAATGCTGACCGAGGGCATGACGATCGGCACCGAACCCACGATCCGGACCCTCGATGAGATGGAGCAGAGCCACATTCGCGACGTGCTGCAGCGAGTCGGCGGCAATCGCGCGCGTGCGGCGCAGGTACTCGGCATCGCCGCGTCCACGCTCTACGAGAAGGTCCGGCGCTACTCGATCGAAGTCTGATCGCAGAGCGCACGCAAGCAGAGCACAAGCAATCTGGCCAACGAAGCTGCAGAAGCCGAGCGACAACTGGCCTCACGGCGTCGGATTCGTCATGATCTCGCGATGACCGGCTCTGGCCCGATCTATCTCGATTCTGCCGCCACCACCCGCCCCCTGCCCCAGGTGGTCGAGCGCATGGCTTCTGCCCAATTGGAGCTGTTCGGTAATCCAAGCAGCTCCCACAGCTTCGGCCCACCCGCCAGGAAGGCCCTGGAGGACGCGCGCGAGTTCCTGCGCGGCACCCTCGGCGCCGCTTCGGTGGTATTCACGTCAGGTGGCAGCGAAGCCGACTACCTCGGCATCGTTGGCAGCGCCGCCGCGCGGCCCTCGGGTCGCGTCCTGATGGCCGCCAGCGACCATCCCGCCCTGCTGCGCACCGATACGCTGCTCGCGCGCTGGCGCCACCACGTGATGGCGCTGCCGGTGACCCCGCACGGCGACCTCGCGCCCGAGACGCTGTTTGATGCGCTCGGCGCAGACGTTCGCACGGTCGCCCTCATGTATGGGCACAACGAACTCGGAACGCTATGTCGCCTCACCGAGCTTGTCGAACTCGTGCGGCGAACGGCCCCGGACGCGCACATCCACGTCGATCTCGTGCAGACCTACGGCAAGTTGCCGTTTGAGATGGACGATCTCGACGTCGATTCGGTCGCCGTCTCCGGGCACAAGTTCCACGGCCCGCGCGGCGCCGGCTTCCTCGCGTTGTCTAGCACCGCGCGCGTGGCCCCGCTGCAACTCGCAGGCGGCCAGGAAGGTGGCATGCGTGGTGGCACCGAAAACGTTGCCGGCGCGATCGGCTTGATGGTCGCAGCCGAACACGCGCTCACCCATCAGGTGACGACGGCGAGGCACACGGAAGCGCTCGCCGATCTCGTGCACGAACGAGTGCTCGCCGCCGTGCCCGACGCGCAACGCCTGGGCCATCCCGAGCGCCGCCTGCCGCACATCCTGTCCATGCGGTTGCCAGGCGTCGTCGGGCAGACCCTGCTCGAACGCTGCAACGCGCGCGGGGTCGCCTTCTCGATCGGCTCCGCGTGCCACGGCGCCGCAGCCGAACACGGCTCGGACACGAAGCACGACGCCAAGAAAGCCGCCGAGAACCACGTGCTCGCCGCCATTGGCTTGGATCGCCGCGCTGGCCGCGAGGTCATCCGACTGTCGTTCTGCCGCGACAACACGCTGGAGCAGGTGGAACGCGCCGCGGAGATCGTCGTCGAAGAAGCGCTGCGCCTGCTGCAGATGTCGCCGCGCCGCACCGAAGAATGGAGTCGCCGGCCGTGAGCGAAGGGACTGGCCCGTCGCTGTCGCCAGCCATGGCGCAGTACATGGCGCAGAAGCAGCGGCACACCGATGCCCTGCTGTTCTTCCGCATGGGCGACTTCTACGAGGTGTTCTTCGATGATGCGAAGATCGCCGCGAAGGCGCTCGGCATCACGCTGACCAGCCGCAACAAGGGCGAATCAGCGATTCCGATGGCCGGCGTGCCCGTTCGCGCCATCGATGGCTACCTGCAGAAACTCGTGCAGATGGGCCACAAGGTGGCCATCTGTGAGCAGATGCAGGACCCGCGCGAAGCGAAGGGCGTCGTCGAACGCGCCGTCGTGCGCGTGGTGACGCCGGGCACGCTCACCGAAGACAACCTGCTCAACGACCGGCGCAGCAATCACCTCGCCGCCGTCTGCCTTGGTCGCGACAAAGCCGGCATCGCGTGGGTCGAGCTTTCGACCGGGGCCTTCCTCGTGCACGAATGTGCGATCGAGCGTCTTGCCGACGAACTCGTTCGCATCGAGCCAGCCGAACTGCTGCTGCCTGAAGACCAACGCGGCGAAGAACGCGTGTGGCTGCCAGCCAACAACGTGCCGATCTCCTTCCGCCCCGGCTACGACTTTGGCGCCGAGAGTGGCGCGCGTACGCTGCAGCAGTTCTTCGCCGTGAAGACGCTCGCGGGCTTCGGCGTGCAGGACCAGCCACTCGCCACGGGCGCTGCAGGCGCACTGATCAGCTACCTGCAGGAGACGCAGCTCTGCGCGCTGCCGCACCTGCGCGGCATCGAAGTCTGGCACGACGGTTCCTACATGCGGCTCGACCGCGCCACGCGCCAGAGCCTGGAGCTCGTGCAGACGATGCGCGGCGACGAAGGCACACCGCTGCTATCGATCCTCGACCGCACCTGCACGCCTATGGGCGCCCGCACCCTGCGCAACTGGCTGCTGGCGCCGCTGTCGCAGGTCGCCGCGATCCAGGATCGCCAGGACGCGATTGCCGAACTGCACGCCGAACCGCCGCTGCTGTCGCTAGTCACGGGCCAGCTCGCGCACGTTCTCGATCTCGAACGCTTGACGTCGCGCGCCGCGTTCGGTCGCGCCAACGGCCGCGATCTGATCGGCCTGCGACAGAGTCTCGAACGTTTGCCAGCAATTCGCCAGCGACTCGCGACCTGCCGTGCGCCGGCATTGCTGCGACTCCACGCAGCCCTGGATCCACTCCCCGATCTGTGCGCGACGATCGCGGCAACACTCGTCGACGAACCGCCGCTCGCGCTCAAAGAAGGTGGGCTGATCCGCGCGGGGTTCCACGCCGAACTCGATGAGTTGCGCGAACTCGCGCGCGACAGCACCGAGTGGATGGCGCGCTACCAGCAGAACCTCGCCGAGCGCACGGGCATCCCGAGCCTCAAGGTCGGGTTCAACCGCGTCTTCGGCTACTACATCGAGGTCACGCACACGCACCGCGAGATCGAGCTGCCGCCGGAGTTCCAGCGTAAACAGACCACGAAGAACGCCGAACGCTACGTGACGGACGAGCTGCGCACGTTCGAGACCAAGATCCTCAAAGCCGAGGAGAACAGCCGCACGCTCGAGTACGACCTGTTCACCGCGCTGCGCGAACGCGTTGCCACCGATCTGGCGCGCCTGCAGTCAACCGCCCACGCGGTGGCGGAGTTGGATGCCTACGCTTCGTTGGCCACAGTCGCACGAGACCGCAACTACTGCTGCCCGAAGATCGACGACTCGCAGACGCTGCGCATCGAAGATGGCCGCCATCCCGTCATCGAATCGACGCACGCAGTCGGCACGTTCGTCGCCAACGACACGGACCTCGATCCACCCCAGCGCCGCCTCGTATTGTTGACCGGCCCGAACATGGCCGGCAAGTCGACGTGGATCCGCCAGAACGCGCTCATCGCGATCATGGCGCAAATCGGCAGTTTCGTGCCTGCGAAGAGCGCCCACGTGGGCCTCGTCGACCGCGTGTTCACGCGCGTCGGCGGCGCCGACGATATCAGCCGCGGCGCCTCGACCTTCATGGTCGAGATGACCGAGACGGCCAACATCCTGAACAACGCGACGCAGCGCAGTCTCGTCATCCTCGACGAAGTCGGACGCGGTACAAGCACCTACGACGGCTTGTCACTCGCGTGGGCCATCGCCGAAGACCTGCACGAACGTGTGGGCTGCCGCGCGCTGTTTGCGACCCACTACCATCAGCTCATGGACCTCGCCGGCCCCGGCAAGGGCATCGTCAATTCGCGTGTCGCCGTGCGCGAATGGGGCGAGGAGATCGTCTTCCTGCATCGCATCGAGCAGGGTGGCACCGACCGCAGCTACGGCTTGCACGTCGCCCGCCTCGCGGGCATTCCGAAGGCCGTGCTCGACCGCGCAACGGCCGTGCTGCACAAGCTCGAAGAGGAGGGTTCGGAAGTTCGCGAAGCGCTCGTCGATGCTCGTGAACGGCAGAAACCCGGTCTCAAGCAGAAGGACCTGTTCGGGCCGCCGCCCGACCCGATCGTCGAAGAACTGAAGAAGCTCGACCTCGACGACGTGTCGCCGCGGCAAGCCGTCGAACTGCTACGCCAATGGCAAGAACGCAGCAAGCGCAAGTAGCCGCGCGGCCATGCTTGCCGATACGAGGGACCCAGATGTACGAGGGACCCAGATGAGCGACCCGATCACGATTCGCCCCTACCAACCCGGTGACGAAGCCGGCCTGCTGCGCGGGCACAACCTCACGTTCTCGCCGCAGCGCTCCTTGGCCCATTGGCAGTGGAAGTTCCGCGACAACCCCACCGGGCAGGTGCACACCATGCTCGCCGTGCACGAGACCGAGGGCATCGTCGGCGCCTACGTGACCCTGCCCGTGCGCGTGCTCGCCGATGGCAAGGAATGCCTCGCGGGCCAGTGCATCGACCTCTACGTGCTCCCGGAACACCGGCGGCACGGCAAGCGTCCGGGATTGTTCGTCAACCTCGCGCTCGCCCACTACGAGCAATGGGGCGGTAGACAGCCGCACCAGAACGCATTCCACTTCGGCTGGCCGATCGCGACCTGGCGCATCGGGCAGAAGTACCTGCGTTACGAAATCGTGCGCGATTGGGACTTCCTGTTCCAGGAAGTGCCTCCGGACGGATTCCGCGCGCGCGCCGTGCCCAGCGAACTTGAAGTGCGCACGGTCGCACGTTTTTCGGCCGACACCGATGCGTTGTGGGACAGCCTGAAGCAGCAGAGCCGCCTGTCGATCGTGCGCGATGCGAAGTACCTGAACTGGCGCTTCGCGGATGCACATGACGCAACCTACGAACTCTGCGAATGCCGCGAACGCACGACGGGCAAACTGCGCGGCATCGCCGTGCTCACGCAACGCGACTTCCTGTTCCCGGCGACGTCGTTTGTCGCGGATTGGCTGGTGCCCGCCAACGACTATGACGTCACGCTCGCCCTCGTTGGGCACGCGGAGCAGCGCGCGAACGCGCAAGGCTCACGCGTGCTCGCGACGTTGTTCCAGCACCTCGATCCGCGGTTCCTGCACTTCCAGCACCTCGGCTTCAAGGTCTACGGCACGAGCTACTTCCAGGTCGTGATCCCGTTCAGCCTCGACGATACGCAGTTCTTCAAGGATCACTGGTACCACACCGCCGGCGATTCGGATCTCGTGTAGGACAGGGGCGCGCCGTCAGCGTCGGGGGCCCAGGAGAATCGCTGCAACGGCGGCGCCCACGAGCAGCACGAGTACCGCGAGCACCATCCAACCAGGGGTTCTCCGTTCCGCAGGGTGATCGTTCATGTCTTTGCGCTCCCGAACAGGACGACGCCCAACGAACCGAACACGATCGTCGGCGTCCATGCCGCGACGATCGGGTTGATGAAGTTCTGCTTGCCGAGACTCTGGCAGGTCAGATCCATCAACATGTAGGCACCGCAGAGGCCAATTGCCATGAGCAGCCGCTCCATCCGGCTGCCGCGTTCGAAGTAGACGGCGAGCGGGAGCGCCAGCAGCAGCAGGATCAGGTTGGCGAGTGGCGCCGTGATGTGGCGGTGCAACGCGAGGCGAAGGTCAGGGGAATTCGGCCGCTGAGCCATGGTTTCCAGCAGTTCCGTATAGGACTGGATCTCGGGATCGACCGTTTCACGGCCACGCTTCAGCAGCGCATCCGGGGTGAGGTCTGGCCGGCCAAGCCATGTCGTTGGCACCCGACCCGAACTGCGGCGCTCCCAGCCCGACTCCAATCGCCAGTCTTTCCGGTCCCGATCCCAGGTGGCACTTGCGGCAACAAACAGGGAATTGTCGACCTTGAGATCACCTTCCACCAGCATGTTCACGCCCGCCATCTTCTGCGCCGACGGATCGTACTCGCGCACCGAGAGACTCAAACGCGGGCTCTCGCCAGACTCGATCACGAGGTTCTTCTGCTTGGTAAGCCCTTCACCAAGGAAACTCTCCGCTTCCGTGATCGATGCACCGATGTGGGGCACCACCCACTGCCAACAGGCTGCCATGCCGATTCCGGCAAGCAGCCCACACAGCAACATCGGCCGCAGCACACGCTGCGTGCTCCTGCCAACGAACAGCATCGGCACCACTTCGTTGGCACCCTGCAGGCGCGCAACCGAGAACATGCATGCGATCACGGTCACGAACGGCGTGATTGTCGTGATCAGCACCGGAATGAGCTTCACATAATAGGCGGCCAGGTAGGCGGCCAGATCGAACCCACCGAGCCCGTGGCGCGAAGCCCGCTCGACGTACTTGGACAGGTTGCCAAGCAGGTCCATGACGATCGTCAAGAACAGGAAGAACGCGAGCCCCGCGGCGAACGCGCCGGCGACAATCCGTCCGACGTAACGATCGAGCAGGCTCATCGGCGCAGCTGCCTCCAGCACAGGGGCAGGCCAAACAAGACGAGCAGCAGCGCCGGTGTCCACGCGGTCCACGGGTTGTTGGTGGCCCGCAACGCGCGCGCTCCGAGCACTTCCCCACAGTAGAAGATCGAGAGCGGGAACAACCCAAACAGGATCGCCATCACGCGGCCACGTTCGCGCGTCATCTCGGCGATGCAGAAGCCGATCGGCGCCAGCAACGCGGGCATCAGCGAAAAGCAGCAGCGCCGGAACAACGTGTAGATCGCCTCGAACGGGCGCGGATGCACACCACGCAGGACTTCGGCGAGCAGATGATCCGTGCGCAGGTCGTCGTCGCGATCTTCGCGACGATCCCGATCGACGATGTCGTGGATATCGAGGTCGAAGATGATCGGCCCTTCATTGTAGAACGACGAAATCGGATCTTCGACGCCCCGCAGGACGATCCGCACGTACTCGGAGTTCTCTCCCACCGGGATCGAAACTTCGCGGACACGCACGATCGGCGATTCGATCTTGCTGATCGAACCACCCTGTGGGCAGTAGATCGTGCAGTCTTTGTAGATGTAGCCCCCCTTCGGCGCGCGTGCGACCTCGCGCGGCGACAGCACAAATCCCGAATCCAGGATCGGGATGCGGTCGCTGCCGAGCCGCAGGTTCTGGAACACGTTGCGCACCACGTCAGCGATCACGCGGTACTTCTGGAAGTGCACCTCGGGGATCACGTAGTGGTTGGCAAACGACGCCGTGCCCGCGAGCAGGATGCCGACCATGACCGCCGCGGCCATCGGCACCCGGGGACTGATGCCGGCGGCGCGGATCGCGATCAGTTCCCGGTCCTGGGCGGCGCGCGCGTAGGTCAGCACGGTCGCCAACAGGAACGCGATCGTGACCAAGTGAGGGAACGAGTCGAGCGCCCAGAACAGGGTGATCTTGGCCGCATCGAGCATGCCGCCGCCCATCGATCGCTGGATACCGCGCGCGACGAGGGACACGAGAACGACCGCGAACATCACCAGGAAGGTGATCGCGGAGTTGACCACGAGTTCCCTGAGGTAGTATCGGTGCAGTTTCCACATCGCGCTCCCCCATGGTTCCGCAAGGCCCCTCGCCTGGCAATCTTCCGCTGCCGCAATCCGTGAACGTCGTTCGCGGCAAGGCGTCAGCATGGGCGGAGGCCGGAGTAGCCGAAGCGCTCGGCAGGCTGTTGGACCACGATGTCACCGGATGGGAGGACCTCGGGTTTCTGCGCATCAAGGAACGTTCCGTGCGGAGCGTGTTGCGCGGCCAGCTGGGCGCAGTTGCCGTGCACATCAAGGTCTTTCGGGCCGACAAACTGTCGGACCGGGCCAGGGACGCCCTGCGGGGACCACGCGGCGAACGCGAACTGCAGAACCTGCTGCGCGCACAAGGCCTGGGGTTGCCAACCGTGCAGGCCCTGGGGGCCGGCATGGCCAAGGACGGCGACCAGCTGCGCAGTTTCGTGATGACGCGCACGGTGGCGCCCGCGGAGCCGTTCCAATTCGCAATGGGCGAAGCCGTGCAGGGACGGGTCGGCGCGCTGTTGCGCCGCATGCACGACCTGGGCGTTCTGCCCGGTGATCTGCACCCTGGCAACCTACTCATCGACGAGAACGGCGCACCTTGGCTGCTCGATCTGACCTCGGTACGCCACGCCGGCGATGCCTCGTTGACCGCGCGCGCGAAGGCCCTCGCGTTCTTCTGCCACGAACTCGACGGCGGCGCGCAGGACCCGGCGGCCAAGGCCTTGCTCACTAGTTACTGCCGCAGCGGAAACACGCTCGACGCCGCGTTCCGCCGCGAACTGACGTTCGCCACCCGCCGCTGGCGCGCCGAGGCGCTGCCGGCGTTTGGTCGCCGCAGCACCCGTTCGTGTCGCCACACCGAGGTCCCCGACCGCCGCCGCGGCGAACCGCGCTGGCATTGGCACCTTGGCACCGGTGGCGAAGACCCGGCCGTTCGCGACGCCTGCGCCAACCTCGCGGCAAACCCGCCCGCCCCACAGAAGAGCGGCCGGCGTGGCGGAGTCTGGATCGCGGCGGACCTCGTCATGAAGGTCCGCCAGGCCGGGGCGGCGAAGAAGCTCTGGCGCGCTTCGTACTGGCTCGCGTTTGCGCAAGTCGCGACCGCGGCGCCGGTGGCGTTGCGAACGTTCCGCGGCGAGGGTTCGGTGTTCTACCGCCGCATCGCGAACGAATCGCTCGCACACGAACTCGCCACGGGGCGACTCGATGGCGCGGCCGTGATGGCGGCCGCCCGCTCGCTCGGCAACCACGTCGGGCGCCTGCACGCCCACGGCCTGCGCAACCGCGATCTCAAGTTTGACAACCTCGTGCGCGACCCTGCGACCAACGAGATCCACCTGGTGGATCTCGACGGCATCCTGCGCAAGTCCGCGACCGATGTGCGCGGCGCTGGCGCCGACTTGGGCCGATTGCTCGCCGCGTTCCGCGGGGCAGGCAGCCCCGGTGGTCCGGCGACGATCCGCACCTTCCTGCGCGCCTGGCAACGGGCCCATCGCCAACTGCAGCAGCAGTCCGCGTTGCGAAAACTGCTGCGCCGCGCCGAGCAGCGGGCTGGTGAGTGGGCCGAAGCCCACCGCGATCACGCAAACTGACGGCGCGCGAGCTGGTCGCGCAGACGATCGCTGCCCCCATCGAGCACTTCCAGCGTCTTGCCGTCGCGGTAATGCCGTTCGACGTGGTATTCGACCGTGTAGCCGAAGCCGCCGTGGATCTGGATCGACTCGTCGGCAGCCGCCACCATCGCGTCCACCGCGGTGATGCGCGCCTGCATGGCCGCGTCGGTGGCATCGCTGCCAAGATCACTGAGCCGCGCCGCGTGCCACGTCAGGTGGCGCGCCGCATCAACCCCTCGCTGCGACTCGACGAGCTTGCGCATGACGGCTTCCTGCACGAGCAGCGGCTTGCCGAAGGCGATGCGCTGGCTCGCGTGGCGTTTGCCGGCTTGCACCGATTCGGCGCCACCACCGCAGCACGTTGCCGCGACGCCAATCCAAGCAACGACCTGGGCCCGTGCAATCGCCTGCGCCGCCGTATCGCCGGTCGCAACCACCGTCGCCTTGGCGCCGGCAAAAACCACTCGCGCCGGCCCTGCACTGGCGAGGCCCAGCGAACGCAACGCGGTGCGTTGGGCTCCGGGCCCCTCGACGACCGCCAGCACCGGCTGGCCGTTCTCACTCGTAGCGACCAGCAGCAGGTCGGCGGGCATGCCACCGGGCACGAACTCGGCCGTTCCGGTGATCGCACCACCCGCGCACTGCAGTTGGTGTTCTGGGCCGACAAACGCCGCCAGCGTGCCACCACCAACCACCGCTTCGATCGCTGCGGCCCCAGCGATCTCAAGCGCGAGCGCGCACTGGACCTGGCCGATCATCAACCGCGCGAGCGAACTGCTGTGCGCCCCCACTGCTTCGAGAGCGGCCACGAACGGCAAAAGCCCCATGCCGGCCCCACCGTTCGCCTCGGCGATCGACAGCCCGAATAGACCGAGCTCGGCGAGACCATCAAACTCGGCGCGAGCCAGCACCCGATGCTCGTCGTGTTCGAGCGCCTTCGGAGCAACGGAGTCGACCACGTACTTACGGACGGTGTCGACGATGAGGTCGTGATCTTCGGTGAGTTGCAGGTTGTGCATCACAAGGTCCTCGGCAGTGAATTCAGCAATGTCCGTTCGCGCCGTTCACAGCGCACCTGGGGGTTCGACAAGCGATTGCTCATCGGCCACCTTCCCAGAAGTAGAGGAAGCGGGGCCCGGTCGAACCGACGAGCAGTTGCCCAACGGACTGTTCGATCGAAGGCGCTTCTGCGCGTCCGCCGAGCAACAGATCCGCGAGGCCCGCGCGGCGGCGACGTTCGACGATCTCGACCTTCTTGCTGAGCTTCTTCTCAAACCACGCGACGGCAGTCTCGTGGTCCCCGATCTCGTCGATAAGGCCATTCTTGAGCGCCTGGCCGGCCGTGTAGACGGCGCCCGTGGCCACCGCGAGCACCTGGGCGCGGTCCATCTTCTCGCGGCCCTCGTCGACGACTGTGACGAAGCGATCGAAGAGCTCGTCGACGATGCCGGTAAGCAACGCGCGTTCGTCTTCGCGCATGGGACGCGTCGGCGACAGGATGTCCTTCATCGGCGTGCGGTCCGATTTGATCGCGACCTGCTCAACGCCAAACTTCTTCGCCGCCTCGGCGAAGTTCCAGGCGCTCATGATCACGCCGATGCTGCCGGTGATCGTGGTGCGGCGCGCGAGGATGTGTTCGCTCGCCGCCGCGACGTAGTAACCACCCGATGCGGCCATGTCGCCAAACAGCGAGATCACGGGCTTGTCCGGGTGGTCGCGACGGAACCTCGCGATGAGGTCGTAGATCTCGTCGGAGTCGGTGACACCGCCGCCCGGCGAGTTGATGTCGAGCAGCACACCCGCGATGTCGTCCTTCTCGGCCTGACGCAGCGCGCGGCGAACCTGGCTGACGGAGCCACCGGCGGCACCGATCACGGGACTCGCACCTTCGGCAATGGCGCCGTGCAGCGAGACCTGCAGGATCCTGGCCTTCTCGCCCCGCTCGCCGGCGACGTGCACTTCGTCGTAGACACCATCGTCGTCGCCCCCGATCGCCCCGCCACCCGCGAGGCTGCCGACGCTCACGAGCAACAACAGCACGTTGAGCCCCGCCGAAGCGACGAGCAGGATGCCGAGGAACACCGCGATGAAGAACGAGACGCCGCGCGACTCGCGCGGCGCCGGGGTCGCCTGCGGCCACGCCGCGCCATTGCGCGGTTGCGGCGGCACGCCCGGCGGCGGACCACCGGCAGGAGGACCACCCGGAGGCATCTGGGACGAACTCATGCGGGGCTCATCAGGCCGCGCGCGATGACGAGGCGTTGGATGTCAGTTGCACCTTCGTAAATCTCGGTGATGCGAGCATCGCGCAGCAAACGCTCCGCGACGGAAGCTCCGCTGGCGGCCGCCTGCCCGAGGATCGAC
Organism: Planctomycetota bacterium; assembly: GCA_020851075.1. Taxonomy (GTDB): domain Bacteria; phylum Planctomycetota; class UBA1135; order UBA1135; family UBA2386; genus JADZDL01. Next base: position 12,582 of record JADZDL010000255.1, read on the forward strand.
ACGGCCGCGCGCGCAGCCCGGTTGGCCAATCGCGAAGCGCAGAGTTTGGCCATCGCGGCTTCGGCGCTGCAACGCACGTGGTTGTCGCGCAGGATCGCCGCGCGCCAGACGAGAAAGCGGTAGGCATCGAGATCGGCGGCCAGATCCGCGAGCGTCCACTGGTCGGGCTGCGTCGAGTTCGAACGCCCCTTGGCGTCAACCTGCGCGGCGAGGTGATCCCGGATCAGGTCGACCGCCGCGCGCGCGATGCCGAGCGACTGCGAGGCGATGCCGAGACGGCCACCATCGAGCGTGTCGAGTGCAATCGTGAAGCCCTGGCCTTCGGTGGCGATCAAGCAGTCCGCGGGCACCTTCACGTTCTCGAGCACGATCTCGGTCGTCGGCGAGCCACGCAGGCCGAGCTTGCGCTCCTTCTTGCCAACGCCGACGCCCGGCCAGTCCTTCTCGACAACGAACGCCGAGATGCCTTTCACGCGATCGGGCCCCGTGCGCGCAAAGACCACGAACAGCTTCGCTTCGCTGCCCGTCGTGATCCACAGCTTGGCGCCGTTCATCACGTAGTGGTCACCGTCCTTCTTCGCCTCACAACGCAGCGCCGCCGCGTCCGAGCCGCTGAACGCTTCACTGAGGCAGTAGGCACCGAGCCATTCGCCCGTGACGAGCTTCGGGAACCAGCGCTTCTTCTGCGCTTCGTTGCACCACTTGCCGAGCAGCGAGTTGACGAGCGAGTTGTGCACGCTGATCGTGACCCCCGTCGACACGCAGACCGCGTTGATCTCTTCGAGCATCACACAGCTGGCGAGGTTGCCCATCGCCGAGCCACCGTGCTCCTTCGCGACCGTCGTGCGCAGCAGGCCGAGTTCGGCCGCCGCCATCACGGCATCGCGCGGGAACTTCGTCTCCGCGTCGTAGGTCGCCGCGCCGCCGAGGTGCTTTTGCGCATAGTCCCGCACGTAGGCGCGGAACTTCTGCAACTCGGGCGACAGCGAGAAGTCGGGAACTTGAGGAACCGTGGCCGCAGTGGTGTTGGTCATCACTTTGCCTGCGAGTAGTCGTAGAAGCCCTTCTTGGTCTTGCGGCCGAGGTGGCCAGCAGCAACGAGACGGCGCAGCAGCGGGCACGCGCGGTACTTGTCGTCCCCGAGCCCGTCCTTCAGCACGTCGAGGATGGACACGCAGACATCGAGGCCGATGAAGTCAGCCAGCGTCAGCGGCCCCATCGGGTGGTTCATGCCGAGCTTCATGATCTCGTCGATCGCTTCGCGCGTCGCAACGCCCTCCATGAGGGCGAAACACGCTTCGTTGATCATCGGCATGAGGATGCGGTTGGCGACGAAGCCAGGATAGTCGTTGGCCAGCACCGGGATCTTGCCGAGCCCCTTCGACCACGATTCGACAGCCTGCGCCGTCGCATCGCTGGTGTCGTTGCCGCGGATGACCTCGACAAGCTTCATGAGCGGCACCGGGTTCATGAAGTGCATGCCGATCACGCGATCCGCGCGCTTGGTCTTCGCCCCGAGCACGGTGATCGAGATCGACGACGTGTTGCTCGCCAGGATCGCCTCGGGCTTCATCGTGGCGTCGGCGGCCTGGAAGACCTTGGTCTTCACCTCGAGGTTCTCGGTGACCGCCTCGACGCAGAGGTCCACCTGCGACATCACGCCCATGTCCGTCGTGGTCGTGAGCAGGCCCTTCGCGCGCTCGGCGACGTCCGCCGTCAGGGAGCCCTTCTCGACGAACTTGCCGAGGCTCTTGTGGACCGTGGCGAGGCCCCGATCCAGGAACTCCTGCTTCACGTCGACCATGAAGGTCTTCACGCCGCAGGTGGCGAAGGTCTGGGCGATGCCGTTGCCCATCGTGCCCGCGCCGACGACGGCGATGGCGGTAGGAAGGTTGGAATTGCTCATGGGGGGTAGGCTCGGTGGGGGTGGTCGGGTCTAGACCATTTCGACGCTCATCGCCACAGCGTTGCCGCCGCCGAGGCACAAGCCGGCGATGCCGCGCGTCTTGCCGTGGCGCTGCAGCGCGTGCAGCAGCGTGACGAGGACACGGGCGCCCGAGCAGCCGATCGGGTGGCCCAGGGCAACGGCACCGCCGTGCACGTTCCACTTCGCCGGGCTCACTTCGAGTTGCCGCTGCAGCGCGACCATCTGCACGGAGAACGCCTCGTTCATCTCGGCGAGGTCGAAGTCGGCGGGGCTGCACTTCAGCAGCGCGCACAACTTCCGCGTCGCCACTTCGGGGGCCATCATGACCCACTCGGGGGCAAGGCCGCCCGTCGAGTAGCCGGTGATGCGCTCGATCGGCTGCAGACCGTGGGCCTTCGCATAGTCTTCGTCGACCACAACGAGCGCGGCGGCTCCGTCGTTGATCGAACTCGCGTTGCCGGCCGTGACCGTGCCACCGTTTGGCTGAAACGCCGGGCGCAGCCTGGCGAGCGATTCCGCCGTGCTATCCGCGCGTGGACCTTCGTCGGTCTTGAAGACGATCGGGTCACCCTTCTTCTGCTTCTGTTCGACCGCGAAGATCTCGGCGTCGAACGCACCGGATTGCTGCGCCGCGATCGCGCGACGATGACTCTCGGCCGCGTAGGCGTCCTGCTCGGCGCGCGTCACGTTGTACTTCTGGGCCACGAGTTCTGCCGTGTTGCCCATGTGGAAGTTGTTGTAGTGGTCCCACAACCCATCCCAGACGATGCCGTCGATGGCCTGGGTGTGGCCGAGGCGCATGCCCGTGCGCGCCGTCGGTAGGTAGTACGGCGCATTCGACATCGACTCCATGCCACCCGCGACGGCAACCTTGAGGTCGCCGGCCTTGATGGCCTGGGCAGCCAGCATGACGGTCTTCAGGCCAGAGCCGCACACCTTGTTGATGGTGACCGCCGAGCAGGCATCCGGAATGCCAGCCGCCCGCAGGCTCTGCCGGGCCGGGTTCTGGCCCAGGCCGGCCTGCAGCACGTTGCCCATCAGCACGTCCTCGACCTCCGCGGCAGGAACGTTCGCCCGGCGCAGGGCTTCGGCCACGGCCAGGCCGCCGAGTTGCGGCGCCGTGAAGGAAGCCAGGGCACCCTGGAACCTGGCGATCGGAGTGCGGCAAGCGGAGACGATGACTGGGCGACCCATGGTTCGTGGCTCCTCGACGAGGATCTCGAAAGGCTTCTGGCGGGGAAACCCGAGCCACGCGCGCGGCCCGGACCAGCCGCCCGGGGCCGGCCCACCGGGAAGGGTGAGTCGGCGGCGACTGGGGGCGAAGATTCTAGGCTCCGCGCAGAGTTCCGGCCAACGCCAGAGTGCTGGGATTCCGAGGCGATTTCGGCAGCTAAGCACTTGGACGCATGCGTCGCGCCTCGGCCCCCCAAAAGTCAACCGGCCAAAAAGTCAACCGGCCCGCCGGACGCTTCGCGTCGGGCAGGCCGGGTGAGGATTCTGTTCCGAGTGGTGGAGTCGAGGGGGATCGAACCCCTGACCTCTGCATTGCGAACGCAGCGCTCTACCAGCTGAGCTACGACCCCGCAAACATCGGGCGCGGGACATTAGCGACCCGGAGCCGCCGCGTAAAGAGGTACTTCGTCAGGTCGGCGATTTGCTGGTCGGGAACGCAACAGACCTGGGCGCGCCCCCCCACTCAGGGCAAAACCCGGCACGACTTCCCGCTCCGGCGCAAACAAGCGCTCCCCGGTTGGCAGCAACCTGGGCCGGGCCTCCCCGAGGCCCACCACGCCGTGCTGCAGCACGACCGGACCATCGACCCGGATGCTGCTGCGCAGGTGCAGTTCGCCAGCGACGACCAGCCCAGCTTGGACCTCACCAACGGGCGCGGCGGTGGCGAGCCCGAGGTGGACATTGCCACCACCCTCTGCCACGCCGACGAACTCACCCGGCTCGCAAGAGCGATCGCCAGGCGACCAGCGGCCGTTGCCATCCAGATCCGCAAAGCCGCGGGCAGCCTTGGTGCCTTGCACCACAAAGACCAGCCGCCCTGGCCCATCGACCACGACGGATCGCCCGACGTAGAGGTTGCCGCTCACGACGAGCGTGAGGTCATGCTCCAGGAAAACGCGCCACGGTGTCGAGCCGGGCTCAATCCAGAGGTGCCCGGACACGAGGACGCAGGCAGCACGCGGAGGAAGGCCCAAGCGTTTGACGTTCGTATCCACGACGAAGTCGTCGAGCTCGGTGCCCGCCGAAAAATGCATGAGCGCCATGCCCACATCGCGCCGGAACGCCGCCAGAGTCTCGGCGCGCCTGGCAGACTCGCCGAGCTGATTCTCGAGCACTGGGAAAGGCCCTACGACGGCCCCCGGCAGGTCCCTCGCAACCTCCGCGGCAACCACCGTGAGTGGCATACCAAGCGCCGCGGGCGAAGCGCCGGGCAGAATCTGGCACTCAAACTCCTCGGGAAGCCCCGAAGGCACCGCGGCGGTGACCCGCCAGCCGTCGGGCGCATTCGCAATCGTGACCGGAACCCGCCCGACCTCCATGGTCACCGGCAGATCCACCGGCATCTGCTTCGCCAAACGCACCACCGCGGCCTCCGCCGCCAACTCCGCGAGTACCACCGTCGAACGCGCCCGCACCCGGTCCGCATCGCGCAGTGCATGCGCAACCTCCACGATCGCCACGAGCCCCATCGCCACGGAAGCCCACGTCGCGAGCACAAGCGGAGAATCCGCCAGCCAACGCCAGCAGAAACGTGCCCGCAATGGCTGGTTGGGTGCGGTCATCGTCGCCCCCCAGCTTCCAGGGTTCGCAGCGACAACACATGGCCAGCGGGGCAGCCCGTCCATTCCAACTGCTGGCCGTGGAACAGGCCATCGAGGTTCGCCAGCGAAGGGGGCGCCGCCGCACGCGACACGCCGTGCTGGTCCACCAGGGTGGCGAGATGATCCAACTGTTCTTCGCGCGCACTGGTCCGACTCGTGACCACCGCCGCATGCTTCACCAACCACAACGTCCCGGCCCCACTCACGAGGAGCAACACGAGCGCGCCAAGGCGCTCGCTTCGCAGACAGTTTGCAGGATTCACGGACCGACCTCTTCCAGGGTCTCTGCCCCGACTTCGAGCCCACCATCCACACACACCACGTCACCACCCCGGCGCGCACCGCGCGGAGGATTGGCATTGAGCCAATCCAGCAGCGCGTTGCACTCGTGCGCCAGATCCGTCAATAGGTCCCCGCGGCGGAGGTTGACACGAAATGCGATGTCCCCACTGCGGATGCGTTGCATGGCCTGGCACAAGCGGAACTCGGGGCCAGCCACCCGATGCGCCACGCGCAACGACTGCGCAACCACCGTGAGCCCGCTCGCGAGCAGGAATCCGCCGGCAAGCACCAGCAGAGGCAGCTCGCCGACGGCCACAGCCCGCCCTTCCGCCGCGGCACCTAGCAAACTACTGCAATAGTAAGTGAGGGCGACCACGGCGACCAACAGGCCCACCAGAGGAGCCACCAGCGCCACCCGCACGAGTTTGCCGCCCGCGCTGGCGTCCGGCAGCAGGCGGCGACGCACGACATGGCTCTTAGTACTCGCTGACATGGCAGGTTCCCGCTCGACCTTGGACCGTTGCTCGATTCGACAGTTGTGTCGGAATTGAGCGATGTGCCCTGGATCGACCAACGGCGTCCGTCCGTTGAGTCTGGCGCTTCGCATCGTCCCACACTTGGACGCAAGCAGGAGCACGACACTTGCCGATGAACGGCCTCGGTGCGGCAACACGCCCCCGGTGAGATACATGGCCGAACAAGTCAATCAGGCTGAGAAGAGTGGGAAGCGCGCGACGATCTTCGCCGTCACCTCGGGAAAAGGAGGTGTCGGCAAGACTTCGCTTTCCGTCAACCTCGCGTGCGAGTTCAGCCGGCGTGGCTACCGCACGATCATCATCGACACCGACCTCGGGTTGGCGAACGCGCACATCCTCGCGGGCATCAAGCCCAAGAAGACGTTGTCGGACTACGTCGAAGGCACCGCCGAACTCGCCGAGATCATCGAGACCGGCCCCGCCAAGGTGAAGTTCATCAGCGGCGGCAGCGGCGTGAAGGAAATGGCGAATCTCGACGACAATGGCCGCGCTCGCATCTGTGTCGCCATCGAGGAGCTGTCACCATTCTGTGATGTGATCCTGCTCGACACTGGCGCCGGTGTATCCAAAGGCGTGACGGACTTCGTCAGCCTCGCCGACCACACCATTCTGGTAACGACGAGCAACTTCGCGGCAATTGCCGACGCCTATGGGATCGTCAAGGTCGTCGTGCAGGACGGCTACCAGAAGCCAATTCACTGTGTGGTCAATCGCGTGCGCTCGCCGGAAGAAGCCGAACAGGTCTTCTTGAAGTTGAAAGGCTGCACCGAACGCTTTTTGGGCTTCGACCTCAACTGGCTCGGACTCCTGCCGGAAGATAGTTCCGTTGAGGGCGCCGTTTTGAAGCGCGCGCCATTCAGCGAAGTCTTCCCCAACAGCGTTGCGGCGCGATACCTGGCGAAGCTGGTCTCGGGACTTGAGCGATATGTCGCAGCCCCAAAACCAGCTCAGCAGGCCGCCAAGATCTGACGGAGCAGACACACGGGAATACCGGCAGGTCAGGCACCTGCCATTTTGAGCCAACCGGGAAAGAGGGATTTCAGTGATGACCCGCATGACGAAGCAGGATGCGAGCGATCGCATGGATCAGGCGACGGGCCACACGGCAGCGGCCGAGGAGGCCTTCGGCCGTCAAGCCAACAAGGGCATTCTGGCTGATCAGGTCGCCGAGGAACTCAATGTTCCTCGCCGGACCGCGGCGCGTGTGCTCGATGCAGTTCTCGACGCCGTCAGCGATCTGCTGCGCGGGCGGGGCAAGGTAGCGGTGAAGGGCTTCGGCACCTTCGAGCGTCGCATCCGCAAGGGTCGCGCTTACAAGCACCCGCTGACCGGCGAGAGCATCGACGTCGCGAACAAGGAGACCATCATCTTCAAGCCGAGTGATCAACTGATCATCGAGACGCGCACCAACGCGGCTCCGCGGCCGAAGCGCCCGGCTGGCACGCCGACCGACGACATCCTGTTCAAGGGCTGATCGCCGTGGTGGGCCAACGGAACGTGGCCACCTGACGAGGGGGCGTCGCACCGCGACCGCCTCCTCGTTTCGTTTCCACGAACTGCAACCCTCGCAGGTGACCCCAGCCCCCGGGAGCGGCTATTCTCAACACCGTGACTGGCACCGCCGACAACCACGAAGAGTTCCTCGCCGCCTGCGTTCAGTTCGACGTGAGGCCGGGCGATGTCGCCGCCAACTGCGCGGCGATGCGCACCGGCGTCGACGAAGCCGTGGCGGCCGGCGCCAAACTGCTCGTACTGCCGGAGCTTTGGGCGACCTCGTTTCTGTCGACCTTCGACGAGCCCGTGGTCGCCGAAGCCGAAGCCGCCGAACAGGAACTGCGCGAACTGTCCGCCGCGCACGGCCTCGTCATCATCGCGAGCAACCTCGAGGTGAGTGGTGAACACGTCTACAACACGGCTCGTGTGCACCAGCGCGGCCAGCTGCTCGGCAGCTACCGCAAGATCCACCTGTTCTCGCCCAACGCCGAGAACCGCTTCCACAGCACCGGCGACCAACCGTTGGTGGTGGCCACCGAACACGGCCTGCTCGGCGTGCTCATCTGCTACGACCTGCGCTTCCCGGAGCTCGCGCGCTACTACTTCCACCGCGGCGTCGAGCTGCTGGCGGTACCTGGCCAGTGGCCGGAAGCGCGTTCGCAACACTGGCGCACGCTGCTGCGGGCGCGCGCGATCGAGAACGAGATGTTCGTGATCGGCTGCAACCGCACGGGCCAGGAGCCTTCGCAGAAGAGTGGCGATCCGATGGCCTTCCCCGGCGACAGCCGCATCATCGATCCTGCGGGCGAAGTGCTCGCCAAGGGCTCGGGCGAAGCTGGCGCCGTGGTGGCCCCGATCGAACGGCGCAAGGTGCGCACCGTGCGCCGCATCCTTCCCGTCGGCCGCGACCAGCGCCCCAGCGTCTACCGGCAGCTATTCGACGAAGCCTGGGACAGCATGGTCCAGCAAAGCCGCGAAGGTGGCGGCATGGCCCCCACCTCCTACGACGACAACTGAGTGGCGGCACCCAGCCGCACACTCAGTCCCGCCGCACACTCAGTATCGAGGCATCTCGCCGCTGCCGCTCACTCAACGAACGCCTGCAGCATGCGCAGCTTGCCAGGCTTCTTCATGCGGCCCAGCGCCGCGTTCTGCAGCTGACGAACGCGCTCCGCGGTGATGCCGAGATCAACGGCAATCTCGCCCAAGGTCTGCGGGTCCTTGCCATCGAGCCCAAAACGCCGCTGCAGGATGCGCTGCTCGCGCGGCGGCAGATCCGCCATCGCCCCGGCCAGCACCTCGCGCAGGTCGCCCGGCGGAATCGACTCAGGAATCGAAGCCAGGCTCTCATCGGGCAGCATCTGCACGAGCGACGTACCGTCCTCGTTGCCGATCTCCGCGTCGAGGCTCACCGCGTACCGGCGCGTAGCCAGGACCCAGGCGACCTTCTCCGCGGACACGCCGATGCGTTCGCCGATCTCTTCGTGGGTGAGTTCACGGCCTTCGCGTCGGCCCGCTTCCTGCGCGCGCCGGATCTTGCCGAGCACCTTCTGCACCCAGATCGGCACCCGCACGGTGCGGGCGCTGTTGTAGAGCATCTTCAACACGGCCTGGTGCACCCAGTACTGGGCGTAGGTCCGGAAGCGCACATCGCGGCGCCAGTCAAAGCCGTCGATCGCCTGGAACAGCGACGCGTTGCCTTCCTGGATCAGGTCCGCGGTGTCGACACCAAGGCCGCGATACCGGTTCACGGTTCCGAGCACGATGTAGAGCGCACCTTCGACGTAGAGATTACGCAGGTCTTCGAGTTGGCCGATGGCCTGGTCAAGCCAGGTCAGGTCCACCGCGCGACGGGTCGGCAGATCGCGGAGCGCCGTGCGAGCGACATGCGCCGGCTGGCGGGCGATCTCCTTCACCTGGTCTTCGGCGACGCCGGCCTGCTTCAAGCAGGACTCAACAAGGTTGCGCCAGAACTCGTGCCGGCGCGCCATGCGGAACTCCTCCTCACGCTCCATCGGCGGAATCCGACGGAGATCCGCCTGGTAGTGACTGCCACGTACGTCAGGGGTGTCGGCAATGACTGCCGGAGTGGCAGTCGCCAGACGACGCGCCCGATGGCCAGCCAGGTCAAGCAGAGCCTTGTTCTTGGCAAACTCCTTGCCCAAACGGGAAGAAGTCGCTTCGAAGCGGTCCGTCTCCACGTCGAGCATGAGGTCGAGCTCTTCGAGCCCGACGACCTGCTCCACGGAGAGCTTCAACCGGCTTCGGGAAAACAGTTTGGCGAGTACCATGGGGGTTCCTGCTGTTGGCCTGGAGCGCTTGATACGACCACCCTGGCCACAACGTTCTTTCGTTGTTCGCCACAAGTCGGACGCACCTGCTCCAGGGACTTCCTGGGTCAACTTCCGTACCCAGTTGGCCCACAAGTCCACAAATCCCGCCGAAGACTCCCCGATCGGCCCCTTGCCCACCGCCCATCCCTGGCCGCAGCGCGCCGCGAATGGGCGCTGCCGCTTGCCAACTTCGCCTACTTACGGCGCGCCAGCAGGAGGACCAGCACGAGGACCAACACGCCACCGGCCCCCAACAGCACGGGCATCGGCAAGGCGCTCTCTTCCACCGCCGGAGCCGGACCACTCGGCCCTACCGCCATGGTGGGGTCCTGGCCGACCGCGGGCATCGAAACCGGCTGGGCATCCACAACCTCCACCTTGCGGCCCTGGTCGGCGGGCACCTTCTGGTCGGCGTCGTCCGCGGTCCCAGTCCCCGCGTCGGGCTTCACGACGCGCTCCGCCGCCGCCGGCACGCCGCCACCCTGCACCCGAGGATTCAACGCCTGGCCAACCTCGATCTCGGCACTCGCGCGGTCCAGGAAGCGACCGATGGACTGGGCGGAGCTGCCATCGAACAGGTCAAAACGCATTTCGATCGAAACGGCCTGTTTGCGGCCGATCTCGGCCTGCGGCGACATCGTCACGGGCACTTCGAAGATCGCGTAGTTGTCGTAGACGGGCTTGCCGACGTAGCCCTTGGCCAGACCGCGCCCGGCTTCCGCCGGGTGGAACGCAGGCAACCCAACCGTGGCGAGGCCCTGCTGCGGTGCGGAGATCACCTCGAGTGGCGCTGGCGAAGGAATCACGGCCGCGCCCTTGAGGACCGCCGTCACGACGATGACCCCGCTCTGCCCCGGCATGAGCTTCGCCGGCTTGGGGGTCGCCACAAACGTGCAGTAGGCCTGGGCGCCGTGGCGAACATTGCGATTGAGGCGCTGCTCGGGAGTCAGCTTCTCCCACTCGTCATCGCCCTTGCCCTTGCCACCTTCCTTGCTCAGGTCGCTGCCGTCCTCGGTGAATTCGCCACCTTGTTCGATCGCAGCGCGCTTGCGCTGGGCGCGGCCCGCGTCTTCATCCCCACCACTCTGGGCAGTCAAAAGGGCCGAAATACAGGTCAGGGCGAGCAGGGTGCGCAGGAACATTTCGATAACAAGGGGAACTGGGTATTCGAAGCAGTCGGAAGCCAAAGGTGCCGGTCTCAGGCGACACAGCATTCTAGAGCCTGTAGCCCGGCAAGTGAGCCGTTTCGACGCCGAACCTGCCCGAGATCTTCGCCATAGGTGAGAATCTGTCTCTAGCGAGGACATCCTGCCGACCCTCCTTGAACTGGCCCTATTCCGAGGCTAGTTGTGCTCCCCCCCATGGCCCAACCGCTCGCCGCTCCCACCGAAGCTGACGTCCTGAACGCCCTGCGTGCGGTTCGTGATCCCGACCTCAACCAGGACATCGTCGCCCTCGGTTTCGTGAAGGACCTGCGTATCTGCGCGAGCAACATCGCGTTCCAGATCGAACTCACGACTCCCGCATGTCCCGTGAAGGAACTCATGCGCAGCCAGGCCGAACGCGCCGTGAAGGCCCTGCCGGGCGTCGACCAGGTCGCTGTCGAAATGACGGCCCGGGTGACCGCCAGCCGGCCGGTGCTCGGCGACAAGGGCATGATCCCCGGCGTGAAGAACGTGATCGCCGTCTCGTCGGGCAAGGGTGGCGTCGGCAAGTCGACGGTCGCCGTCAACCTCGCCTGCGCCCTGCAGCGCACCGGCGCCCGCGTCGGCATCCTCGACGCCGACGTCTACGGCCCGAACGTGCCGCTGATGCTGGGCGTCAAAGGCCAACCCACCGTTGTCGACAAGAAGATCGTGCCGTTCGAGCGCCACGGCCTGCAGATCATGTCGATGGCGCTGCTCGTCGCTGAAGACCAGCCGGTCATCTGGCGCGGCCCGATGCTGCACTCGGCGGTGCGACAGTTCCTCTTTGATGTGGCGTGGTCCGAACTCGACTATCTGGTCGTTGACCTGCCGCCGGGCACGGGCGACGCACAGCTGTCGCTGAGCCAGCAAGCGCACCTGATGGGCGCCGTGATCGTTACCACGCCACAGGACGTCTCCGTGCTCGACGTCAAGAAGGCGATCCGCATGTTCCAAACCGTGAACGTGCCGATCCTCGGCATCGTCGAGAACATGGCCTGGTTCACGCCGCCCGGGCACACCGAGAAGTACTACCTCTTCGGCCAGGGTGGTGGCGCGCGCATCGAACGCGAGTTCGGCGTGCCACTGCTCGGCCAGATCCCGATCGAGATCGCCGTCCGCGAAGGTGGTGACGAAGGTACACCCATCACCGTCGCCCACCCGA
>JADZDL010000256.1 GCA_020851075.1 Planctomycetota bacterium
CCTGCCGTTCAACGGCAGCTCGACCGCGGTCCAGGTCCCGGCGTTCCTCGCCGGCATCAGCGTGATCGCGCAGAGCATCGGCGTCGCCAGCAACGGCTCGCTGGTCTGCTCGGACGCGCACGAGATCGTGCTCCGGTGAGTCGGCGCTGAGGCGCGCGCTGTGGCATGGGCCATGGCGCGCAGCCTCGCCCCCATCGATCGCCCACGCAGGCATCGGGACGTTCGGCGTTCCACTCGTGGGCTAGAATGGCCGATAGCACGGCCATGTCGCGTCACCCAACACTTCTGCTTGGCTGCCTGATCGGCACCCTGAGCGCCCAACAGGCGCCATCCTGGACCCTCGACGAAGCCACGATGGCGGCGGTGCTGCCAGCAATCGTGCAGGGATCGGCGGTGCCTCAATCGGGCAAGGGCAACCAACCACTGACGGCTTTGGGGGACTACTGGTTGCGCACCATGGCTGCACCGCGCAGCGCGGGCACGGGCGATGTGACCTACGCGTGGCCGCGTAGCACGCATGGGCGCACGTTCGCGATGACCGATAGTGGCAGCGTGATGTTCACCGACGAACGCACCCGTGCGTATGGCGAGAACAAGCTCGCACCGCTGTGGAGCGCACTGGTGGCCAAAGGCAGCGAACTGCGCATGGACCAGATGCTCGGCATGCCGGGACGCGGTATGGACGACCAGATCTGGCAGCCGATGATCACGGCGACGCACATCAAATCATCGATCGAAGTAATGGCGCGCGACGGCAAACCGGTCGCGGGCGTGACCGTCGTCGTGGGCACACCTTCGTGGCTCGCTGGCGCAACGTGTCTAGACCTCGGCTCGGCGATCACGGCGGTCGGAATTGCCACGACGGCTGCCAATGGACGCGCGGAACTACGCAGCGTTCCAGCCAATGGAGCTCACCTGGCGCTAGCAATCGGCAGCGACTTCCTCAAGGTGCCGATGCAGTTGGAAGCTAACGCGTCAGGTGTGGTCGTCGTCGTCGAAGCCTCGGCGATCGAACAGATCATGGCGCCGCAGCGAGTCAAGAATGAAGCCACCGCCATCGCAATCCTGAAGAACATCGCCTCCGCACAAGCACAAGGCCAGGCCTGTGGTGCCAACGATGCGAACGGTAACGGCACGGGTGAGTATGCGTTCTTCGCCCAACTCAGCGGGGTCGCCGAGTTGCAACAAGCAGCGGTCCCCGCGGGCGAAGTGAAGTTCGTGCCCCCGGTCCTTTCAAACGCCTTTTCGCGAGTCCGTGGCTCGTGCGTTCTGCTGGGTGGCTACCTGTTTCAAATCTACCTGCCAGGCAAGACCGGCTGGGTCACCGAAGCGCCATGTGGTGGCGGGCGCGGAGTGGAAGTCGATGCGAGCCGCGCAGAAGCTGAATGGTGTGCAGTTGCATGGCCGCTGCAGGGCGGCGTGACCGGCAATCGCACGTTCTGGATCAGCCAGAAAGGCTACATCCTGGCAACCCCCGGCGGCAACGCCTTCAGCGGGCGCGCGAAACGGCCGGGGCCGGACTGCACAGGGGATCAGTGGGAGGCACTGAATACGGGATTCTGACCGCCCGCGACGAAGAAGGGACGTCGCCCCCCCTTGTCAGCCTCCGCAAGTTGGGTTCCCCTGGGTGGCCCGAATGCCGCCACTCGCGGCCCCGGAACACCACCATGCACAACCTCAGACTCGCCCTTCTCGCCACCACCCTGCTCGCCGGAACCACCCTTCCCGCCCAAGACCTGATCGGCGTCGGTTGGGCAGGACAGGTTGTGCTCGTCGACTCGATGACCGCCGCCGTGACCCCGCTCGGCACCGGCCTGCCCGGCCAGAACGCGCTGGGTCGCGACGCCAGCGGCAACCTCTGGTGCACGACGCGCACCTCGACGACGCCTTACGTCTACGGCTTTACGCTGATCGATCGGAACACCGGCAGCGCCACGGTCGTGCACAGCAATACGATCGACATGCGCGGCTTCTGCGAAGCGGGTGGCACCGACCTGTTTGGCATCAACGACGGCGCTCCCGATCGCCTGGTTCGCGTCGATACGATCACGGGAACCTGGACGACGATCGGCAGCACGGGCTACAGCAGCATCCAGGGCCTCGCGATGCACCAAGGCACGCTCTACGCCTGGGACCTCAACAGCGGGGTCGTCGTCATCGATCCCAACACGGGCGCCGCGACGGATCCGTTCCCTGGCGTCACCGGCCCAACCGGGCTGCAGTTCCTGTGCTCGCATCCGGATGGGCGCCTGCTCGCCGGCGGTGGCAGTTCGACGAACTCGCTCTTCAGCATCGATCTCACGACCGGCGCTGCGAACCTGATCGGCGTCATGACGGGCGCCACAGACCTGCGCGGCCTCGAATCGCTCGGCGGCTTCGCTTCGCCGTTTGGCGTCGGCTGCAGCGGCGCCAGCGGCCCCGTGACCCTGACCGTGACCGGCAACCTCAACGCCGGCGGCAACGTGATCGCCGCTTCCAACAACCACGCCTCAAACGCACTCGGCGCGATGGTCTTTGGCATCAGCACGACCTCCCACCAGGGCCTCCCGCTCCCCCTGGCGCTCGACCCCTTGCTCGGCACCAGCGGCTGCACGCTCTACACGAGCATCGACGCCTCGGTGATCGGCTTCAGCAACTCCGCTACACCCGCCACGTTGTCCTTCGCGTTCAACCTGAGCCCGGCATCCGGAGGCGCGGTCTTCCACATCCAGCACGCCTGCTTCGAACCGGTCCAGGGCGGCCTGTCTTGGTCGAACGCCGTGAGCGTGCACGTCGGTATGTAGGCCCGCCGCGGCGAGCGCCACACTTCGCACAGCTCGCCTCAAGTTCGCCCATGCCATCGGGCCGATGAGCCCTTGGCAGGAGTCGAACGAAATGCGAATCACGTGGCTGTTGGAAGTGGCCGACCAACTGTGGGGCGGCGTCAAGGTTGCACTCGAAGATGCGAACTGGCTGCAGCAACGCGGCCATCAAGTCACCGTCTTGAGTCGTTCGGGACCACCGAGCTGGATGAAGCTCGCGTGCGCGTTCCGCACCGTGCAGGACTTCCGCCCAGAGCACCTGCCCGACGGTGACATCGTGATCGGCACGTTCTGGACCACCGTGCCGTGGGCGGCGAGTGCTGGCGAGACGAAGGGCGTTCCCGTGCACTACTGCCAGGGTTACGAGGGCGACAACCCCGAGAACGTGAAGCTGCGCGATCGCATCGAAGCGGCCTACCGCCTGAAGGGCGTCGAGCACGTCACGATCTCGAAGAACCTCACCAACCTGCTGCGCGACCACTTCGGCATCGAAGCAAAGCAGATCACCTACGCGATCGATCACGAAGTGCACCGCCCCGGCCCCGAACGGCGCCCTGGCTCACCACTGCGCGTTGGTCTCGTTGGCCCCTACCAGATCGATTGGAAGGACCTCGCCACCGGCTATGAAGCGTGCCGCCTCGCCCATCTCGCGGGCCAGCCGATCGTGCTCGTGCGGGCGACGAATACCACGCCCGCAGCCGCCGAGCAGAACACGCCGTTCCCCGTCGAATGGCACCAGCAGTTGCCACCGGCGCAGATGGGCGACTTCTACCGTTCGCTCGATGTGTTCCTCGGCACGAGCCGCGGCGCCGAGGAGGGCTTCTTCCTGCCGGCCATCGAAGCGATGGCGTGCGGCATTCCGAGCGTGCTCACCG
The DNA here is from genome assembly GCA_020851075.1 of Planctomycetota bacterium. Lineage (GTDB taxonomy): Bacteria > Planctomycetota > UBA1135 > UBA1135 > UBA2386 > JADZDL01. Next base: position 3,677 of record JADZDL010000256.1, read on the forward strand.
ACATTCCGTGCTTCCGCAGCCACGGCGACGGTCGCGGCGAAGACCACTACGCGATGTTCGTGCCACCGCGCGATCCCGCGGCGATGGCCGAAGCGCTGATCGTCGCCGGCCGCGTTCCGGAGGTGCGCGCGACGCTCCGGCGCGAAGGCATGCGCACCGCGAGTCGCTACACGCGCGATTGCCATGGCACCGAACTCGAAGCGGCGCTGCAGGACTTCGTGAATGCGCGCCAGTCTCGCAACAGGCAAACCAAGGCCATGCCGACCGCCGCGCCGACCGAGCGTTCGGCACTGCGCCTCGTCGAGCCCACGAGCATCGACGCGAGTACCGTCGTGAACGACCTGCTGCAGCGCCTGCGCCGCGAGGCCACGCAGTTCCTGCACGTCCAGCAGCCGGAGCCCGCCGCGCGCCTGCTCGCCGCAGCGTCGTGCCTCGATCCCGACAACACCGACCTGCAGCGCCAGGTGGCCGAAGCGCGCCATCTCGCCGGCGATCACGCTGGCGCGCTCGCAATCTACGATGCGCTGAGCCAACGCGGCATCGACGACGAAGCGCTGCACGCGGCGCGCGGCCATGTCCTGCACGCGCTGGGCGCCATGGCCGAGGCCGCGCAGGCCTTCCGCGCGGCCATTGCCGTCGGTCGGCGCACCGCCGATGCCTACAACCGCCTCGGCGTCGTGCTCTTCCAAGCTGGCGAAGTCGCCGCTGCGCGCCAGAGTTTCGAACGCGCCCTGGTGCTGCAACCCAACCACACCGACGCCAGCGCCAACCTCGCCGCGTTGCCGGCAGCCTGACCCACACGAACATGCGCATTCTCTGCAACCTGCCGCTCGAGTGTTTCGACGAACGCGCGGCGATGCGGGGAATCGAGCTCGTCACCTTCGGGCCGCCTCTGCGCATGATGGTCGACGGCGTGCACTTCCCGTTTGATGTGGCGTTTGACCCATCGACGGGCAGTTGGGACGAACTCGCCGCGGCACTGCCAGACGGCTTCGTGCCGGACCTCGTGTTGCTCTACTGGCCCGACCAGGAACCGCTGCCCGCCGGCCTCGAACACTGCCCGCACCCGATCGTCGGCGTGATCTCGGACTACAACCTGAGCTTGCCGTATGTCGCAGGGCTGTGGCCGTTCTTCGACGTGCTGCTCTGCGATCGCGCCGGTGTCGATCTGTTCCGTCGCCTCACGTTCCCCGACGTGCGCTACTGGAATCAGTACGCGCACAAGCGGCCGTTCCACCAACTGCTGCCGAACGCCGGCCCGCGCGATCTCGACATCGGCTTTGTCGGCAACCTCAATCCATCCGTACAGCGCGAACGCGCCGCCTGGGTCGAACGACTGCGGCATCTGCAGGATCTCGGCATCGCCGCGGACGCGCGCAGCGGCATCTGCGGTGAGGCTTATGGCCAATACCTGAATCGCTGCAAGATCGGCTGGAATCGCAGCATTCGCGGCGAGATGAACCTGCGCGCGTTCGAAGTGCCCGCGTGCGGCGCGCTGCTCATGATGGAACGTGAGAACCTCGAGGTCGCGGACTTCTTCGTGCCCGGCGAAGAATGCGTGCTCTACGACGCGACCGATCTCGAAACCGTCGTGCAGGACCTGCTCGCCAATCCGACCCGGCTGCGCCGCATCGCCGCCGCGGGACATCGTCGGGTCCAGGACCACCGCCTGTCGCGACGCATCGGCCAGCTCGAAGCTGTGCTCACCAGACCAGGGCCAGGGCGCCCGGTGAGCACCGAACTCGACCGCGTGCTTGGCCGCGCCACCGCCATGCTGACGTCGTGGGCCGAGGGCAAGACGATCGTCGCCGCGGCACTCGCGGCGCACCACCTGGCGCCCAAGGACCCGCGCACGCTGAACCTGCTCGCGCTCGCGACGCTGCGCTGGCGCGGCAACGACGGCGGCGAAGCGGCCTGGCGCCTGTGGCATCAGGCCATCTCGCTCGATCCGACCTATCTACCCGCGGCGACCAACCTTGCAGCGCTGGCGCTGGCCGCAGGTGACAGCCGGTTGCAGCGCGCTGCGCAGCACGAAGTGACGCGCCGCGCGGCCGCGCCGACGTGGGCCGCCCTCGACGGCCCCACGCTGCCGTTGGGTTATGCCGAGCGCGCGATCGACCGTTCGTTGGCGCTGCAGGCCGCGGTGCGAGCCGGCGAGCCGCAGTTGTTCGCCGGCGCACTCGCACACTGAACTGCGGCTGCGCCGCCCGGTTGGTGTGAGCGATGACTCACAGACCGAACGTGACACTCAGGACGTTCGTCGGCCGCACCTGCAGCAGACCGTTGTTCACCGCCGTCGCCAGCGCCTGGAAGTGCAGCGGCGCGCCCAAGAACAGGGGATTGGCGCCAATCGCTACCTGAAGTCGACCGCTGGTCCCGACCAGGGGATTGGTCATCGAGATGCCGGCATTCGTTCCATACGCGCCCGAGTAGGTGAGCAACAGCGAACTGCCATTGACCAAGGACCTGCAAGTGCCGTTCACCAACGGCTCGAACACGCTGATGGCCGACGTTTCCGTCGCCGCGACGTCAATCACGAGCAGCGCGGTATCCAACACCGCCGGGTTCTGCTGTTCGTTACCACCGAGCAGGAAGTCGAGCGAACCCGCCGTCAGGCTCGGGTTGCCGATCGCCGCCAGGGTGGGATGGCCACTTACCAGCGTGCCAGCCCCCAGAACCTCCAAGTCAAAGGACATGGCGCCACCCCCTGCCCAGGCCTGGCCAACGGAATCCGTCGACATCCGGAACTGGCTGCAGTAGGTCAGATTCTGGGCGCCAATCGTGCAGGCCGGGTTGGTGGAGTTGTTGGTGATGAAGCGCCGGTAGCCGCAGACAACGTCGGGCGGGAGTTGCACGGCAAACCAACGGATCTGCTGATTCGCAGGCGTGCCAGCCGGCAGCATGGCGCGGAACTCCGCGGTCGAGTAACCGCCGCCCGCAGGGATGCGCATGAACCCACCCCAGCGGTTGTTCGAGTTCGGCCCCGAGAAGGCCGTTGAATCACCCGACAGCAGCGCGCAAGGGACCACACGTTCGGTCGGAGAGTTGGTGCGCAGACTCACCATCGTCGCGGTAAGCAGCCCGGAGAAGCCATTGGTGCTGGTCCAGTAGCAGGTCTGGTTTGGCCACATCCCACCTTGGAAGGCATAACCGGCACCATCGAGCCGGAACGCAATCCAGCCGTCACCCGAGACCGAGGGCATCCCGGTGATCGCGCGGTAGTCCAGCTGCTGCGGCGCACCAAGGTACGGATAGGCACCCAGTCCGGTGTTGTACTGCCACGTCGTGCTGGTAGCCGTAGAACCAGGCGCGGTCTGCATGACCCCGCAGGTGCTCGCGGGCGCGGAGGTCGGCGTCGAGACAACCGTGCCAGGGGCCGTCGCTGGCGTGCCCAGGCGGCAACTCGCAAACGAACACACGAGCCGGCTGGGCATGCCGCTCGAGACCCGCTGCACGATGGCGTCGATCATGACGCGACCGTCGCGCGGAGCCGTGAACTCCAGTCGTTCCCAGGTCCGATTGCCGAGTGGATCCGCCCCGGTGATCTGACTGCCATCAGGCATCGTGAGCAGCAGGTCGGCATCCAGCCAATTGGGCGCCGTGATGCCCAATGTCGAAGCATCGGCAAACCACGTGATCGCGACGGCGTAGCGGTCGCCGGCAACGACCGTGAACTGGCCCAGCTGGTTGGTCGCCCCGACGCCCGTCGCCTGAATGACGGAATCGAACGCGAGTTCGCTGACCGCCTTGGCGTAGGTAACGCGATCCGTGCGCAGGAACCCGGCCCCGACCGCATTGTCGCCATTGCCATCCGCAGTCGAGTTCTCCGGTGTCGCGAGCAACACAGCGCGCGTCTCCATGGCCGTTGGGATTCGCGTCGGAACCTGCCCATCCGGCCCGTTGGCAAACAACAAAGCAGCGCCAGATACGTGCGGCGCAGCAATCGAGGTGCCTTCCTGCAGTTCCGGATCCGCGATCGCCTCGTTGTCCTGCATCATGACCTGGCTGAGACCACCGATCGCACCAATGTCGGGGAAGGTCCGGCCAAAACTCCCATTCGGGTGGCCCCAGCTGCTATTGGAGTCGCCACCTGCCAGGCACCAATCGGGACCGCTGGCAGTCCCATACATGACATTCACAGGCTGCCGCTGAGGCCCGCGAGCCGACCACGCCGCCACCGGCCGCACCCAGTTGCCACCAGAGCCAACCCGGTTGAACTCGTAGGCGCCCACGGCGAGGCCATTGAGGTTGTAGTAGCTCTCGTAGGCCCTTGCCCCGGTGTTGCCTGCCGCCGTCACGACGAGAATGTCGTAGTCCCATGCCAACATGCGCATCGCATCATTGACGATGTGGGTCGGATTGGTCGGGCCGCCGTAGGAGAGGTTCGCAACCAGGATCGGCCGCGTCGGCTGCGACGTGCCCGTGTAGGTGAAACGACGAGCAGCAAGCGTGTTCAGCCCACCGAGGACTTGCGATTGGTAGGCCCAGTAGCCGGTGGGGTCGGCGGGGAACCCCAGGCAAGGCGCCTGCGGAGTCGTTGGCGGCAGCGAGGCCAGGATGTTCATCGCCACGAGCCCTGCACCCGGCGCATGACCAGGCGCAAACGAGAACAGGTTTGGGCCATTCGTGGCAGCCCCGGCAAGGACCCCCGCGATGCCAAGGCCATGGTAGAGGTTGGTGGTTCCGACCCCAGGCGCCGGCAGTGGCCGCATCGGCAGCGGTGTCGCCGGGGTGTTCCAATCCAGATCCGCCAGGACTCGCGTCGGCTGCGACAGGCTCCCGCCTTGATGCAGCCCGGCATGATGGCGCTGCACGCTCCCGAACTCACCGAGCAACCAGCCATCCAGGACGGCGGCAACCGGGGCCCAGCTCGACGAACCTGCACCTGTGAAACCACTCTGGTGGGCGAAGCTCGCTCGATGATGCTCGACCCCGATCGGCCGCGGATCACTCGGCGCCACACCGGTCGTCGCCGACGTCGCAACCGACATCGCCGGCGAAACGGAATCCGCCCAGACCCCTGTCACCTTTGGCGAGGCACGCAAGGCGGCCACCGCGTCCGGTGGGCAATCGACCACGCATGCATGCAGCATCGGCAACTCGAACGCGACGCTGCCACCGAGCCTGGCCAGGGTCGGCAACAGCTCGGCTACCGCATTTGCGCACTCGCGCGTACGACGATCGACTTCCAGTTCGTGCAGGATGGCCCGCGTCGCCTGGTCGATGCCACGCTCGCGCTCCGACAGCGGTAGATCGTGCCGCAAACCTCCAGGCAGGCTGACGATGTAGCGGACGATGGAACGGGTCTCACCCTGCACAACGGGATCAGTTCCTTGTTGGGCGAGAACGTGACCGGGAACGGCGAGTGCGAGCAGACCTGCGCACCACACCGACGACAGAAGAGTGGGTTTCATGGAGTGTCGAGGGCAGTGGCAAGGAGATCCCCAGTTCCACTGCGGTGCGGTAGGTGTCTCGTGCACTCCCTGAAGTTCTGGAAACTGCGAGACTCGCGTTCTGCCACACCAGCTCGGAACGCGACCGCGCAAGGCGGAGAAGGGCGCGCCCAACGCCGCGCGGGGCCACCCATAGGTCGAGCATCTCCGAGCCATTAAGTCACTCGGCGGCTCCGACCGGGCAGCCCTGGCGGCGACCAACTCACGAAACTCGCCCACACGAGGCAGCCTCGCGTTGCTCGGAACAACATCGCGGGCTGCGCGCGAATTCGGCCGTTCGGCCGCGTTCTCCTTGACCGGCATGGCGCCGCCGCGAAACTCTTCGCCCCCGAACCGGGAACGGGATCTCTCACGATCCCGCGACACACCTCGCCAACCAACCAAACATGGCCCAAGCCACCCCCAAGACCGCCTCTCACCGCTGGTCGTTCTATCGCGCCGGCGGCGTCGATCAGGTCCGCCTCGACAAAGGCGCCGACGTTCTCAATCTCGACCAACTCGACCAGAAGCTCTGGGTAGCGCTCAGCTGCCCGGTGAAGGGCCTCGAGATCGATGCCCGCACCCTCGAGCTGCTCGACCAGGACGGCGACGGCCAGGTCCGCCCGCCCGAGATTCTCGCCGCGGTGAAGTGGCTGCGCGATGCGCTCGCCAACGCCGACGGCCTCGCCAAGGGCGAAGATGGCGTACAACTCGCCAACCTGCGCAAGGACACGGCCGAAGGCAAGGCGCTGCTCGCGTCCGCGAAGCACATCCTGAAGAGTGTCGGCAAGGAAGCTGCCACGGTCATCACGGTTGCCGATACCGCACAGACGGCCGAAGTGTTCGCGAAGGGCAAGCGCAACGGCGACGGCGTCGTACCCGCCGAGACCGTCGATGACGAGAAGGCCGCCGCAGTCGCCGCCGAGATCATCGCCTGCATGGGCGGCACGATGGACCGCTCGGGCAAGCTCGGCTTCGACCAGGCGCAGCTCGACGCGTTCTTCGCCGCCTGCGCCGACTTCGATGCGTGGCACAAGGCCGCCGAAGCCGACGCCAAGAACGTGCTGCCTTTTGGTGACGGCACCGCCGCGGCCTACGCGGCGTTTTCGGCCGTGCACGCGAAGGTTGACGACTTCTTCGGTCGCTGCCGCCTCGCCGCGTTCGATGGCCGCGCGCTGGCCGCCGTCAATCGCGAAGAAGCGGCCTACATCACCGCCGCCGCGAAGGACCTCACGATCACGGCCGACGAGGTCGCGCACTTCCCGCTCGCGATCATCGAAGCCAACAAGGCACTGCCGCTCAGCAAGGGCGTGAACCCCGCCTGGCTCGGTGCCCTGAGTGCGCTGAAGGCCACCTGCTGCAAGGACAAGGACTCGCTCAACGAGACCGATTGGGCCGCGCTGTGCGCGAAGTTCGCCGGCTACCAGGCCTGGCTCGGCGGCAAGACCGGCGCGCAGGTCGAAGGCCTCGGCCGCGCGCGCTGCAAGGAAATCGTCGCCGGCAAGACGAAGGCCGCGCTGCAAGCCGCGATCGCAGAAGACCTCGCCGTCGCTGGCGAAGTCGAAGCGATGACGCGCGTCGAAAAACTCACGCGCATGCACCGCGACTTCGCGCGCCTGCTGAACAACTACGTGAGCTTCAGCGACTTCTACGCGCGCCGCGGCGCGATCTTCCAGGCCGGCACACTCTATCTGGACGGCCGCGCTTGCGAGATGTGCTTCCACGTCGCCGACGCCGGCAAGCACGCCAAGATGGCGCCGATGTCCAACAGCTTCCTCGCCTACGTCGATTGCACGCGGCCGGGCGGCCTGAAGATGAGCGTCGCCTGTGCGTTCACGGCCGGCGACAGCGACAACCTGTTTGAAGGACGCAACGGCATCTTCTACGACCGCAAGGGTGACGACTGGAACGCGACGATCACGAAGATCGTCAGCAACCCGATCAGCATCCGCCAGGCGTTCTGGTCGCCTTACAAGAAGGTGCTGCGCTCGATCCAGGAAGCCGTCGCCAAGAAGGCGGCTGCGGCCGACGAAGCAGCCAATGCGCGTCTCGCCACCGGCGCCGCCGCCGCTGGGGACGCAGCCAAAGCCGGCACAGTGCCGCCAAAGCCCAAGTTTGACATCGGCATCGTCGCCGCCCTCGGTGTCGCAGTCGGCGGCCTCAGCACAGCCCTCGCGGGCATCCTGAGCGGCTTCCTCGACCTCGGCCCGTGGATCCCACTCGGCATCATCGGCATCCTGCTCGCGATCTCGGGCCCGTCGATGTTCATCGCCTGGCTGAAGCTGCGGCAACGCAACCTCGGTCCGATCCTCGACGCCAACGGCTGGGCCGTGAACACGCTGACGCGGGTCAACATCCCGCTCGGCGGCTCGCTCACCGAACTGCCGAAGATCCCAGCGGGTTCGGAACGTTCGCTCACCGACCCCTACGCGCCCAAGAAGAGCCCGTGGCCGAAGATCCTGCTCGCGCTGCTGGTCCTGGCGGGCGTCGTTTACGGCCTCTACCGCACCAACTACCTGCACCAATGGCTGCCGGAGTATGTTGGCGAGTACGTGTCGGCGAGCTTCAACGGCCCCGACGAAGGTGTTGCCGGTGGCGATGACATCACCGTCAAGCTCGGCTCGGGCGCAGTGTCCGTCGCCGTCAGCGGCCTCGAAGGCGTTGCCAAACTCGACGTCAACGCAACCTCGAAGTCGATCACCGTCCCGATGAAGGGTGCCCAGGTCGGCACCGTGATCACGCTGACGGACAGCACGACCACGAAGCCACAGACGCACACGATCCGCGTCAGCGAGAAGAAGTAGTCGCGCGCGCCGCAAGGCGCAGCAGCACGACGGCGGCCGGCAACACCGGCACGCCGTCGATCACTGACCAGCCATGCGAGCGTCGGCTAACCGTGCGCCGTCGCCATCTCGCCGGCTTCGCCAGCGACGGGCGGCATCTCGGCCGCCAACGCGAGCGCGCGCACTTCGGCCTCGGCCACGTCCGCGGCCTCCCACAGCAGGTTGGCGAGTCGCAGGTGCACTTCGGGCCGCGCATCGCGCAGCAACATCTCGAGCACCGGCAGCCCCACTTCGTCATCGGCACCACGCGTCTGCATGAGCGGGTGCTCGCGCGACGCGTCGACGAAGTGCTGCGCCGACAGTGGCCGGTAGCGGCAGAAGAACTCGAAGTGCCACGGCAGGAACCGCATCGTGCGTTCGCGCCCCTTCTCGTCGTCGCGGAAGTGGCCCTTCATCATCTGCGCGAGGTGGTGGTAGACGCCAAGTCGCTCGGCGGCCGTCGGCTCCCACGCCTTCTTCTCGGCGATCTCGCGGAAGATCCACGGTTTGATCAGAGCACCGCGCCCGATCATCACGGACGCAACCCCGCTCTTCTGCCAGCGATCGTGGGTCTCATACCACGTGAGCAGGTCGCCATTGCCGATCACCGGAATCGTGCGTTCGGCGGCGATCCGGGCCACGGCATCCCAGTCGGCGGCGCGTGAATACCGCTGCTCGCGCGTACGGCCGTGTACGCACAGCGCCGCGGCACCGGACTCCTCGATGATCCTGGCCACCTCGCTCGCGTTCTGGTCGCTCTCGCTCCAGCCGAGGCGGATCTTCACCGTGACGGGGACGGGAATCGCCTTCACCATCTCCTCGACGAGCTTGCCGAGGCCCACCGGGTGCTGCAGCAGCTTGGCGCCCATGCCGCGCTTGACCGTGTCGTGGATGGGGCAGCCGCAGTTGAGGTCAACCCAGCTGGCGCCACGTTCGGCGGCCGCCAGGCCCGCCGTAATGGCATCACCTGGCCGCGAAGCCGCGATCTGGGCGCCAAAACACGTCTCATCCGGGTGTTTTCGCAGCAGCGCCAATTCGCTCTTGCTGCGCTTCACGACCTGGTAGGCGTAGGCCATCTCCCCCATCGTGACCTCGCAGCCATGGGCGAGACAGAGGCGACGGAAGGGCAAGTTGCCGCCTTTGGTGAGGGGGGCCAGAAAAACACGACCGCGAAAGTCCATCCCCGCATCCTGTCCGGTCTCGCCACTCCTTTCCAACGTTGGCTATATTCCTCGGGCCCCCTTTCGAACACCACACATGCAAGTCTCCCAACTGCTAGGCGCCGGCGTCGCGTTCGCCGCGCTCGGCCTGTACATCTCTGCCGACCGTGGCAGTGGCACTTCGGCAGCGGGTGCCCCGCCGGAAGTCCCTGAGGCGGTCGGCCACTACGCCCTCGTCGTCGAAGGCGACCGCGACCAGCTGAACATCACAGCGGCCGTTGCCAAGGCCGATCCATGGGCCGGCGTGCCGAAGGGCTTCGCGAGCAACTGGAGCCTGTCGATCCGCGATGCCAAGGGCGCTGAGCTCGCCAACGTGCCGCTCGACCTCAGCAAGTTCGACCTGTCGCCGCAGGCCAAGGGCCAGCCGCGCACGGCGGAGGGCTGCATCGTCGTCGACAGCCACGTCGCCATGCTCACCAACGTGCCCGCGTTTGCCGACGCGACCAGCTACACCTTCCTGCGCGACCGCACCGTGGTCGGCACGGTCGACGGCGCCACGGTGCAAAAGCTCGCCGGAGGTGGCCGGTGAGGCGCTTCCTGCTCGCCGCGGCCACTGCCGCGCTCGCCCTCTCCTCCGCTGTGGCACAGCAACCGGTCGTGACGACGGTCTACAACAGCGGCACGACGCAGAGTCGCTACGACATGGTCATCCTCGGCGATGGTTACCAGGCCGCCGAACAGACGCGCTTCAACCAGGATGTGCAGACGTTCCTCACGGCGCTGTTCCAGAAGCAGCCGTACGCGACGTTCGCCAGTTACTACAACGTGCACACGGTGTTCCGCGCGAGCGTCGAAAGTGGTGCGGATCGGCCTGACGAGAATCCACCCGTCTACAAGAACACGGTCTACAACGCGACCTACAACACCGGTGGCGTCGATCGTTGTCTCTACATCCAGAACACGTCGCTGGCCCTCGCCGATGCGGCGCTCGCGCCTGCCAACGAAGGGCGCGTGCTCGTGTTCGTGAACGACAGCCGCTACGGCGGTTGCGCCTCGACGTTTGCCGTCAGCTACAACGGCGGCTCGATGACCGAGGTGCAGATCCACGAACTCGGCCACAGCCTCGGCAGCCTCGCCGACGAGTACGATTACCCCAACCAGACCTACACCGGCAGCGAGCCGAGTCAGGCCAACATCACCACGTCGCCGAGCGGACAGAAGTGGTCGCACTGGTGGGGCACCGACAACATCAGCGCGTTCCAGGGCGCTGGCTACTACGTGTACGGCCTCTACCGGCCGAAGAACAACTGCCTCATGCGCACGCTCGGCGTGGCGCTGTGCGCGGTCTGCAAGGAACAGATCAGCAAGCTCACGAACTCGATCGCCAACACGATCGTGCAGTTCTCGCCAACCACGAGCAGCGTGGCAGTCAGCACCGGCTCGACGCAGCAGTTCTCGATCACGCACATCGTGCCGGCGGGCAACAACCCGCTGATCCAGTGGCAGGTCGACGGGCAGAACGTGGCGAACGCGACGTCGTCGAACTTCCTGTTTGATCCGACCGGGCTCTCGCTCGGCAACCACACGGTGGCCGTCACCGTGCAGGACCGCACGACGCTCGTTCGCAACGACCCGGCCGGCGTCATGCGCGAGACCAGGTCGTGGCAGGTGTCGGTCAACGATCCGACGGCGGCGCAGCTGCACTTCACGGCGATGACCTTGAGTCAGGTCTGGGTCACCCCAGGCTTGCCGGTCACGTTCAACTACAGCATCGCCAACGACGGACCCGCGGCGGCCGCGACCCCGTTTGAAGTCGAGTTCTTCCTCGCAACGCAGCAGCCGTGGTCCCCCCAGGGCATCTACCTCGGCAAACAGACGATCAATAGCCTCGCGGCGAGCCAGCAGGTGTCGTTGCAGTACGCGGCCAATCTGCCGTGGCGCCTCGAAGCGCGCGTCTACTACGTCTATGGCATCGTCGACCGCAACGACGCGATCCACGAGAGCAACGAGAACGACAACCTGCGCAGCTCGGCCCTCGTCGGCCAGGCCGGCAACTGCATCACGAAGCTCGAGTTTGCCGATCCACTGCTCTATCCGTCGGACGCCGCCACGGTCTCGCTCGCTGCAGGCGCTGCCCTGCACCCGACCGTGATCGCCCCATGCGCCCAGCCGGGCACGCTCTACCTGATCGCCTGGGGCTGCTCGGGCACGAGCCCCGGCACGACCTTGGCGCCGGGCATCACCGTGCCGCTCAATCAGGACTTCTGCACGCAGCTCGGCCTCACTGCGGTGAACGGTGCGTGGTTCCAGAACTTCCTCGGCGTGCTCGACGCGCAGGGCCGCGGCAATGCGACGTTTGCCTTGCCGCCCTCTTCGGGCCTCACCGGTCTGCCCGGCCACTTCGCGGCAGTGCTCGTCGATCCGGTGCTCGGCTTCTCGGCCGTCAGCAATCCGATCGCCATCACTCTGCAGTGAGCCACAACCACGCGGCACCGCGCACTCCCGAAGAGTCGCCGTGCCGCGCGGGCCGCAGCGGCGTGGTGACGACGTCGGAGAACACCGAACGCGCCATCTGCGGCGGCACCTGCTCGTAGAGCTCGGTGACGTTGGACATGCCGCCCCCAAACACGATCACTTCGGGATCGAGCACGTTCAGGATGTGGGCGAGGCCACGCGCGAGGCGATCGCGATAGCGGGCAAACGTGTCCCCGGCGGCGACTTCCCCCGCGCGCATCGCCGCGATGATCTCGACCGCGCTGCGGCGCTGGCCGGTGTGGCGCTCGTGGTCCGCGGCAAACGAAGGGCCCGACAGCCAGGTCTCCAGGCAACCGTGTTGCCCACACCAGCAGGCCGGCCCTGGCACTTCCTGCCACGGACCCTCGGGGCGCGGCCACGGCAACGGGTTGTGCCCCCATTCGCCCGCGATCGCGTTGGCCCCACCCCACGCCCGGCCATCGAGCGCAATGCCAGCGCCAACGCCAGTGCCGAGGATCACGGCGAACACGACCTTGGCGCCGCGCGCCGCACCGTCCGCGGCTTCACTGACCGCGAGGCAGTTGGCGTCGTTCTGCAGCCGCACCGGGCGCTGCAGGAGCCGCTCGAGATCCTCGCGCAGCGAACGCCCGTTCAGCACGGTCGAGTTGGCGTTCTTCATGCGGCCCGTCGCCGGCGAAATCGTGCCCGGGATCGCAAACCCCACCGGCACTCTCCGATCGCGAATGCCGAGCCGCTGGTCGGCGAGCTCGACGAGTCGTGCGATCGTGCGCAGCGTGCCGTCGTAGTCACCTTGCGGCGTCGGCAACCGTTCGCGCAGCAAGAACTGCCCGGCCCGATCGAGGCCCGCAATCTCGATCTTCGTGCCGCCGAGATCGACACCGAGGAACACGTCGGGGCGAAGGGAGGTCATCCGCGCACGGTATCCGACTAATGACCGGTCGTCGCTGCGGCCGCCGGCACGACAAGGTCAAACACGGCCTCCCCGGCACCATCGGACCACGCTTCGCAGGTCCAGCCATTGAGCGGCAGTTTCCAGATGCCGCTACCCGGCTCGCTCGCGCGGCGGAACAACCGCCACGACGCCAGCTGGCGATTCTGGCCCGGCTCGACGACGGGCACCGTATGCACCACCGCGGGCGCCGGCGACTCCGGCGGTGTTCCCGTCGACGTCAGCAGCCTCTCCGTCAGCGAAATGCGATCCCCTTGCCGGATCACGCGCGCCCGCAAACCGCGCCGCGACAGCCCATCGCGCCGCAGGTGCTCGGCATCGACGAGCAACGAATCCGAGACGCTGATGCCCGTGATCTCACCCTTCGTGAGATCCACTTCGACGGCAGCATCTTCGCCGACGCCGATGCCGAGCCGACGGCTCGTTGCCTCAAGTCCCGCGACCAGGCGCCCGATGCGATCGCGTTCGAAGAAGTGGGAGTCGGTGACCGCGAGTGACAGGAACTTCATGCCCGGCCCATACTGCGGCCCAAGCACAGGCGGCGCTTCGCTGCTCGCTTCCTTGGGCTCGATGCCGAGCGCGCGCGCGCTGCCACCTGTGTAGAACATGATCTCGCCCATCATCGCGTCACCCGCGCTCGCCCCGGCGATCACTCCACCGCGACGCAGCAGGCGCTGCATGGCCAGCCATTCGGGAGAGTCCGCATCGCCGGGCCGATACCGTTCGGTGATGCGCTTCTGGTCGCCGCCAGTAAAGAACATCGCCGTCGCCGCATCGATCGCGGCCACCGTCTCCAACGTAGGAGTCTCGCGACGCACGACTTCGACGTGCACACCTGGGCTCCACGTGTGCAGGGCTTCGGTCTTGTCGGTGGCCTCCTCATCCTGCGGCCCGGTCGCGGCCACCGCGATGACGATGCGAGGCTCGCCAGCGCGCGCTGCCAGCTCGAGAAACCGCTGGTAGACGGGCGCGTTGTCGTTGTCGAGACCACCGCCGATCAACAGCAGCGTGCCTTGCTCGACCGGGGGAGCGGGTGGTGTCGTGGCGCAACCAGTCAACAGCGCCGCCAACAGCGCGGCTCGCAGCGCCCCGAGAACGGCGCGCGGGGTATTCGATTTCATGCGGCGAGGACTCTAGCCACTGGCGCCTGCCAGAACACCCGCACCTCAGTTCTCGAAGATGCGCACCTCAAACCGCCCCTTCGAATCGGCGAGCCCGCGATACATGCCTTCGCTGTTGTACTGGGCCGTGAGATTGCCGTCGCGATCGACCGCAATGAGTCCACCGTCATCCTTCTTGAGCGTGTGGAAGACCACCGCATCCACCGCCTGCTCCAACGACTGCCCGCCATACTCCATGCGCGCCGAGATCGAACGCGCCACCGTATTGCGGATGAACTCCTCGCCCGTGCCAGAACAGCTCACAGCCGCAAACGCGTCCGCGTAGTTGCCGGCGCCGACGATCGGCGAATCGCCAACGCGGCCCCAACGCTTGCCGGTGAGGCCGCCGGTGCTCGTCGCCGCGGCGAGATGCCCGCGCTGGTCGCGCACGACGCAGCCAACGGTGCCATCAGTCCATTGCGGCCGCTGCGGCGCCACGAAGGCACCCTTCTGGGCCTTCTCCTGCTCCGCACGTTCGCGCAGCACTTCGTCGAGTACACGGCGACGGGCCTCGGTATCGACGTAGGTGTTGGGCACACGTTCGACGCCCATGAGCGTCGCGAACTGCTCAGCGCCATCGCCCATCAAGAGCACGTGCCGCGTCTTCTCCATGACGAGACGGGCCAGCTGGATCGGGCTCTTCACGGTGCGTACGCCGGCGACCGAACCGCAGCGCAGCGTGCTGCCGTCCATGATCGCGGCGTCGAGTTCGTGTTCGCCCTTTTCGTTGAACACCGCGCCCTTGCCCGCATTGAAGTGCGGATCGTTTTCGAACAACACGACGATGGCCTCGCAGACATCCACCGCCGCGTCACCACGCGCCAGCCGTTCGCAGCCTATCATCAGCGCCGCCTGCAGCGCATCGCGGTACTCCTGCTGTCGTTCGGCAGGCGCATTTCGATCGAGCGTGCCCGCGCCCCCGTGAATGGCAATCGCCCACTGGGCGCCATCGCCAAGGCCAGGCTTCGCCTTTGGCGAGCCCGCGCAACCGACCATGCCACACACGAAGAACATCGCCGCGATTCGAGAAACCTGCATCAACCGAGCACCTCCAGGGGGCGCGCAGTGTAGCCCGGGCAACTCACCCTGCAGCAATCGATACCCGAACCCGACAACGGGCCCCTCGCCGTGGCGCCAGGTCCTATGCTGTGCAGAAGCCGCGCCGCAGCGACCGCGCCGCCCCACAGGAAGCCCCCCCATGCACCTCGCGACCACCACGCTAGCCCTGTTTGCCGTTCTGGCCGCCAGTTCCTGCAGCACGTTTGGCGCTCCCGGGCACCGCACCGGCCCCGCCTTCCGCGAAGCGTTCCCGGACCCGACCGTGCTCGTCACCACCGCCGAGCCAGAAGTCGTTCGCCGCCGACTCGCGAAGGTGCAGCTGCCGGCCGAATATCCGCACCACGACCAATTGGTGGCACTGCTGCGAAGTCAGGAACGCATCACTGCAGCGCACCTGCTGCTGCTCGTCGAAGCGGTCGCGCTGCCCGAAGGCGGCTCATCCATCGACACCGGCACGAGAGCGCGCGTCTATGCGCCGCGAGGCGAAGGCCAGTTCGCCAGCTACGCCGACCAACTGCTCAGCGAAGGCAGTGCGAAGCTGGAGACTCCCGACCTCGCGAGCCTCGGCGAACTTCTCGCGCGCAGCCAACGGGATCCCGCCATGCAGACGCTGGCCGATCGTTTCGTGCCGACCCTCGACGACGGTTCGACGAGCGCACTGCAGCAACTGCTCGGCGCCATGCAGGGCTCGCCGGCACTCGTGCCATTCCTCACCAACTACATGCTCGAGCGCGGCCGCCTCGAGGGGGAGCGCGGTTGGACCGCCTTCGCGCTGCTGTCTTTTGACGCCGAGCGCGTAGAGCTCGTGCGGGCGATCGCCAGTCGCACCAAGTCCTTCGAACCGGCTCGAATTGCCGCGCTCACCAAAGCCATGAGCTTTGACGAAGGCAGAAAACAAATCGTGCGCATCCTGGCCGGCAAGGTCCGCCCCGTGCCACCGGACACCGCGCGTGCGGTCGTCGCCACGTTCGCCTTTGACGAAGGCCGTTCGCAGGCGTGCACCATGCTCGCGAGTCAAAGTGGCCTCTCGCTCGACTTCCGGCAACTGACGAGCATCGCACGACTCTTTTCGTTTGACGACAGTCGAACCACAGCCGTGCGCAGCCTCGTGCCCTGCCTCAAGGCAGATGGCACCGGCGGCGAAGCCCAGGCGCTGCTTGGCTCCTTCAGTTTTGACGAGGGTCGTCTCGCCGCACTGCGCATGATACGCTCGAAGTTGGCCCCCCTGTCCGACACGGGCCGGCGGAAGGTGCTGTCGATGCTGTCGTTCTCCTCCAGCCGCGAAGCCGCCGCCGGCATGCTGCAGGAGTAGCAGAACGTGCTTCCGGTGCGCGCGCCAAAGTCCTTGGCGTGCGATGGGCCCATCGGGTAACTAGTGGCCAACCATGGCCAATCCCAGCGTCTTCTTCGACATCACCATCGGCGGCAAGCCCGCCGGCCGGATCACCTTCGAACTGTTCGCCGACGTCGTCCCCAAGACGGCCGAGAATTTCCGCGCCCTGTGCACCGGCGAGAAGGGCGTTGGCAAGTCCGGCAAACCACTGCACTTCAAGGGTTCGGCCTTCCACCGCATCATCCAGCAGTTCATGTGCCAGGGTGGTGACTTCACGCGCGGTAACGGCACGGGTGGCGAGTCGATCTACGGCGAGAAGTTCCAGGACGAGAACTTCAAGCTCAAGCACACCGAACCGGGCCTGCTCTCGATGGCCAACGCCGGCCCGAACACGAACGGCTCACAGTTCTTCATCACGACGGTCGTGACGTCGTGGCTCGACGGCAAGCACGTCGTGTTCGGCAAGGTCACCGACGGCATGAATGTCCTCACTGCCATGGAAGCCGCGGGCTCGCGCTCGGGCTCGACGTCGAAGGACGTCGTCATCGCCGACTGCGGCGAAGTGGCGGCCGCGAAGTAGTTCGCGAGGCACTTCCCGAGGGCAGCGGCGTCAGTCGGCCGCGTCGTCTGGCTCCGCCGAAGAAGTCGGAGCCTCGTGCGGCAGCAAACGCACCGTTTCCGGGTCCTTCTTGAGCGCCCGCCACGTGCCGGGCTCGCGCCGCTTCTCGATGCGAACCGTGCGCAGGCCAGCGGCGTCGCAAACGCTCACATCCGCGGTTCGCGGCGCCACCGTCGGCCGGCCGAGCACACGTGCACGCGGCACTTCGGGCTCGGCGACCGCCTCGCCGACGGATCGCCGCACGCCGGCCACAAACGAGTACGGCAACGACCGCAGGTCGATGCCCAGATCGCGCGCCGTTCGCACCCAATCGCTGTTGGTGAACACCTCCGGCGGTGGCGGCGCAAAGAAATGGCACCAGTCGTTGCTGGCCACGAGCGCGGGACAACCCGCCGTGTGGGTGCACGGCGCCACGATGCGAAAGTCCGCCAGCAGATCGTCGCGCAAGGTCGACAGGCGACGTGCAATCGCGCGGTTGCCCGGCTCGACGATGAGGACGCGTTGGCTGCGGGCAATCAACTCCCGTAGCTGCGCTTCGCCCGCCGCATCGAGCTCGCCGAGCACGTGGCTCACGAGCAACACATCGGGCCGCAGATTGCTCACATCGCGCACGACCTTGGTGCGCACCGCTGGCGCCGCCTCGCGCAACTGCGCCGTGGCGTAGTCCATGGCCCGCACCGAACGATCGTGGAACCACACTTCGCCAGCGGCGAAGTGCGCCACGAAGCGCCGCGCCGCGATGCCCGAACCACAGCCATAGTCGAGCACGGTCGGGGCCGCCGCGGATTCCCCGCCACGCGCAGCGTTTTCCCAGCCGCGCGCCGCGCACTCCGCAAGCACCGCATCCCACTTCCAGCCAATGCGAGCACCGAGCACTTCGTCATAAGCCTGCAGATCCGCCACCTGGCGCCAGTAGTCACCGAGCGGCTGCGGCCCGCGGCTCTCATCGAGAAACAGCTCGCGCAGGCGGGTGATGCGCTGCATGTGGTCACGGGACGGCGTCATTGCGACCCAGCATGCCGCGCGCCGCGTCGCAGGCCAGCCTGCGCGCGTGAATCGGCCCGAACGGGTCTCATCGAGAACGCTTCCTCAGAGAATCTGCCCCAGGAACAGGAACAGGCTGGCACCTTCCCCTTCCGCCAACCCGGTGCCAAAGAACACCGAGCCGAGCGGCGTATCCGCGGCCAGGAACACACTGCCGCCGAACTGACCCTTGGCGAACAGATCGCGGTAATCCGCTGTCACACCACCAAACTCGGCCGACGCGCCGAGGTAGAGCGGCACATCGATGAGCAGGTGTGTCGCATTCAGCCGCTGGCGCGCCGACAACACGAATACGCCCAGGTTCTCGCCGGGGTCGGAATTGCGCGGCAGGCCGGACAGATTCAAGAACCCGCCTTCGGTGGGCAGGTCGATGCCAGCCTGCGAACCGCTCAGCGTCGCCGACAATCGCAGAATTGGCATGAAGACGACCGACCCGACCGAGAAGGCCTGCGCGGCGAGCAGATCGGCCCGTTCGTAATGCGAATCCGAGCCCAACGACTCACTACCGTGCCGCAACGAAAACAACCCGTAGGAACCACGCGACGGCAACGAAGGGTGATCCATCGTGTCCGCCTCAAACCTCAGCCGCAGCACCGCGTCAACGAAGTCCTCACCCACAAGCTGCAGATTGCCGAGTTTGAGATCCACCGAGCCCCAGACTCGTTCGTAGCCAACGCGCAATTCCCCCCAATTGCCGAGAGCAGCGCCCACGTCGAGGCCGACCTCACTTTCGACGACCCGCTCCACAAAGTCGGTGCCGGAGTATTTGAGATTCGGAGAACGTGAGGCGACGCTCGCCCGCGGCGCGACAAAAAACCAGCCACCTGCATCGAGCGGCTGATACCACTCCGAAGCCAGGTAGTTGTCGCTGCCAAGCCTCACCGTCGTGCGCAGTTCGGCAGCCAGTGAATTGAGATCGCGCGCCGTGTGCTCCACACCGAGCGAGAACTGTGTGCGTTGTTCAAAGTTGGTCTCGAGGCCCAGTCCAAAACGCACGTAGTCACCGCCCTGCTCCTTTGGCTCCGCGATGACATCGAGTTCGGCTTTGCCATCACCATCCGGCACCACCGAGAACCCGACGCGCTGGTAGACATCTTCGTCGTGAACGGACTCCAGATCCGCGCGCAGCCGTTCGCCATCGAGGACCTGGCCAGGTTTGTGGGTAGTGCGTGCCGCAACGCGCGCATCCTCCTGCCCCGCACTGTCGCGGGTGACGACGCGCGTGAGTTCAGGCATCGCCGCGGCCACTCGCCGCTGCTTCGCAAGGAAGCGCTGGTACTCGGCCTCGGACACCGAGAACCTCTGCAATTGCGGGATCGCTGCGCGCGCCGCCGCGGCACCGATCGCGATCGATTCTTCCGCCCGATCAAAACTCGCCGAAGTGATCGTGCCGAGATCCGGCTGCACCAGGACATCCTTCGGCGACAGTGTGGCAAGGCTCAGATCGATATTCTGCTGCCCCAGGATGTCGACCATGCGCCGCGACACGCCGAGCCAACCATCGACGGGAACCCCCTTCGGCACCGGCGTACCGATATCGATGACGATGAGCTCTTCGGCTCCCATCGCGCGCGCCACATCGATCGGCACGTTGTCGGCGAGGCCCCCATCGAGGTATTCGCGACCACCGATGTGCGCGGGGGCAAAGAACATCGGCAGCGACATGCTCGCTCGCATCGCCTCGGCCAGATTGCCGTGATCGAGCACGACCAGGGAGCCATCCGACATGTCGACCGCCGTGCAACGAAAGGGGATCGGCAGCTGGTCAAAACTGGGCAGACGGTGCGCCTCGCGCGTGAGCCAGGCGAGTTCGGTCTCGAGGTTCTGACCGACGAGAAAGCCCTTCGCCGTGGTCAATTCGCCGCTGCGCAGCCCAAACCGCAAACTGGTCAGGTACGCGCGATCTTCCTGTTTGCGCCGCATTGGCCGCTCGGCGCGCAGAGCACCATCGCGCAACAGGTCATTCCAGCTGCGTGCTTCATGGTCGCGCACCGTGAGTTCACGCAACTGTGCGGGCGAGAGGCCGTACGCGTAGAGGCCGCCGACAATCGAACCCATGCTCGTTCCCGCGATGTAGTCCACGGGAATGCGAAGCTCTTCGAGCACCTGCAAGACTCCGACGTGCGCAATGCCCCGCGCGCCGCCACCACTGAGAACGAGACCCACCCGCGGTCGCGGCGCCGCCGCTGCCGGCTCCCGCTCCTGGCCCTGCAGAATGCCAGCCATCGCAGCTAGCAGCAGGCAATGCAAAGGGGATCTCGCGAGTCGTGGCATGCGCGCCATTGTTTGCGAACGCACCCACACAGCCAACCGCAATCCCTTTTCTCGGGGCGGGTTGGACACCGCCGGACCACTGTCAAGGCCCGCCCCCGAGCCTGGCCATTCCTACGCAGAGTAGCCCTCAGGCAGGGTCTTCCCCACGGCAGCCCACGCCGTTATGATAGCGTTCACTTACAAAACAAAGGGACCGCTCCCATGACCAACCTTGCACTCCGATTCCTCCCCCTCCTGCTCGCGGGCACCACACTTTCCTTGCTGTCCACCCTGCCCGCCCAAACCGACGAGGCCGCAGCTGCCCTGAGCGCGCGCCGCACTTCCCTGCACACCAGCTCGCTCACGACACCTGTCACCCTGCACCCGGTGCTCGTGCTCGGCCAGCCGAGCTCCAAGGTCGCCGAAGCGCTAGCACTCGTGCTCGAGAAGTCGGGCATGTCCGATCTCGAAGTTGCGGCCACCGCGTTCACGATGGCAAAGGACACTCCCTGGGACGACGTGCCGGCCCTGTTGCGCAGCCATGTGCAAAACGCGAAGGGCCCCGCCACCCGCTTCCACCTCTACGCCGAGTTCCTGGGCACGCCACGCACCGGCCCGGAAGAAGTCCGCTTCGTGCTCGTGGACGGCCAAGGCGAGCTGGTTTGGAGCGACCGCCAGACGAAGGCCGACGCCGACTTCCGTCGCACGGCGGCGAAGGACCCGGACCCACTCGGCTGCGCGACACTCGTCGGCAATCGCCTGTTCCGACTCGCGGAATGGAAGCGGGATCCCGGCGCGGTGAAAGACGGCAAGTTCGCGCAACTGTGGCGCAACAAGTCCGGCACGCCCGACGCGAAGGAACTCGCCGCCATGAAGCAGCGCCTGGCAACGATGCGCGAAGCGCTGCACGCGGCGCGCGTCGTCGTTCTGCCAACCCTGTCGCAGGGCAAACACGACCCTGACAGCAGCGCGCGGCTAGCGACCCTTCTCCACCAGGAGGTCGAGGGCACCTTCGCAGCTGGTTGTGCCGAGACGCGGCTACAGGGCACGCAGGACTCCAACGAACAGAAACGACTCTGGGATCTCGCGCGCAACCTGCAGAAGGCTCTGACGAAAGCCCCGATCGCCGAGGACTACGCGTTGGTCGTCGATCTCGGCATCGATGCCGAACACAACCACGGCTACGTGCACACGATCGTCTGCACGGGCAAAGGTGAACTGGTGCTCGCCGCGTTCAGCAACGACCAGAGCGCGGTGTTCCAACGTATCGCCCCCAAGACCGCGCAGGATGCCGAACGCGTCGCCGTGGCGATGCTGCGCGAACAACTGCGCTAGACACGATGACGCGTGCCGCAGTCGCTGGCGGGCCATAGACGACCACGCGCGCGCCTACACACAAAGACTCCGCCAGTAGCTGGGGGCGAAGCGAGGAAAGACGCCATGGCCAGCGACGGCTCTAGTCAACCACGAGTCGCAGTTCGAGCAACCGCCCGATCTGCGCAGCGGCCTGCCAGACGCCATCCTTGAGCCCCTGCGTCGGATTCGTGAAGTAGCCATCCGCATCGAACCGCACCTCGAGGAGATCACTGATCTCAGCGTCCACCGGCACGGGCACTTCCGCGGTCTGGCGTCCGGCCATCGGCAATGTCTGCGCCAGCCGGCCGCCGATCGCGATCGACAACGTGCACCCGCGCAACGCCGGCACGTCCGGGAATTCCAACGCAACCTGCACCGCGCGCGGACGCACGACACTTCGCAACGCAAAGATCGAATGCGGCGACAACACGCCGCCGGGATAGGCACCGCCAACCACGCAGCGAACGCCGTCCACCGGCGACATCACCCCGTCCGCGATGACGAACGCGCCAGGAATGCGGTCAACCTCAAACGTCGCCCGCGTCTTCGTTTCGAGCACCGGATGCTCGGCAAGGCTCTGCCACGGCGCAACCGCACCGAGGTTCTTCACCTCCAGATACCCGCGCGCGGTGAAGTAGGCCGCGAGCACCTTGGCCAGATGGCCATGGCCGACCCGATTGGGATGGCCATCGAGCGGCAGCAGGTTGTTGGCGGTGACTTCTTCGGGCCCAAGCAGGATGTCCTCGCGCGGAAAGCTCGGCGGCAACACCCGCGCCAGCCCCGGCGCCAGGTAGTCATCGTAGAGATAACACCCGAACTGGGCGCCAATCGCCGTCAGCCGCTCCTTCAGATCCACCACTTCCTGCGCCGCCTGCTCAAAGCGCCGACGCGACTCGGGAATCAGGTCGCTCGCCACCAGTCCCCACACGCCGATATTCTTGCGCAGGAAGTACGTTGGGCTGCCCAGCGACGCGTGGGAAATCCCTCGCAAACGCTGCATATCGTAAATGGAAACCAGGGAGTGCCCGAGCACGAAGCCGGACCCACTGTCCATGTCATTCCGGTTGAGGGCCAGAACCACGAGGTCGGGCTGCAACACGTGCAGGTTGTGCACGGCAAAACGAACCGCCGCAAACAGGTTCCAGCCGGACACCGCGATCGGAAACACCTCGAAACGGTTGATTCCCTGCGGTTTCGTCGCGTTGCGATGCAACAACTGTTCGAGCTGCGGGGCAACACCATCCTCGTACACGGCCGCCTGTGCGGCGACCATGCTGTCGCCCAACAACAACACGCGAAACACGCCCTGCTTCTTCGGTTGCAGCTCACGTGGGTCACGCATACCGGACCAGTTCGTGCGCAGCGGCACCTTGGTCTCCCAAGAGGGGTCGTCGCGAAGACCTGGGTAGAACACGAAGTCCAACCCGGTGTCAGGCACCGGAGTGAAGATCTCCTTGTCGGAGAGGTCGCCCATCTTGGTGGGGAGGATCATGGCCCCAGCTGCCGCCCCCGATCCTGGGTACGGAGCGCCCCGCCACAGCAGGTAGCCAACGGCCGCCAGGAGCGCCAAGACCAACCCCAGGAGCACGGCCACGGCGCGCAGCAGGAGCCGTTTGTGCACGCGCAGGACTTTGTCGGCAGAGGAATCAGTCATTGGTCTCAGCGGCCGAATCGCGCCATTCTCCGACATCAGTTGCCAGCGCGCAGTTCAATCCCACCGCTGACCGACGCACCGCGCGCCGTCCCCGGATCAAACACAAACCCCTGCGTGTAGATGCTCTGGCCTATGAAGCCGGGGCCGGGCAGCGTCACCGTGAGGTTTGCGGCGCCGGCCGAATTGATGCCAAACACGCTAGAAACCGGGTCTACGAGGCAACTGCAACCGGCGAACCCGAAGATCCCGAGATCCAACGGCGCCGGCTGACCAAAACACGCGGTGGCATCCGTGCCAAACACGAACACCACCGGCGCCGGCGTGAGCGGCAGGTTGTAGAGACGCAAGTCGACCGCTGCACCCGGCGCCGTGGAGGTCGCTGCGGCGAGATACAATGGAGTGCCGCGGCTGCCCGCGCAGCCGTTGCCAAAACGCTGGATCATGCCGCCATCGAGCACGATCTCGGCGGTAAACAGCAACCCACCGGCACCACCGGTGTTTCTTGCATACAAATACAACCAATTCTGACCGGGCTGCAGCAGGGACATGATCTGCCCGTTTGCATAATTCTCGGCATAATAGTAACCACCGATATTCGCCGAATTGGCGAGCGGCAGCTCATTGAGATAGGCCCCTTCGATCCCGGGTTCGCCCAGGAAATCGTCCACCGCGAATTGCAGGCGCAGCACCGCGCTGCTGGCGGCGGCGGTCAGGGTGAACGGGATCGCATAGAGCGCGCTGGCGCTGAGGCCGTTGGTGTCGATCCACTGCGCGAGGGGATCTGCCGGCAACTGCAGCTGCCAGCCGGCCAGATTCGGCCGCACCACCGCCTGCGGCCCACTGCGCGCGGCCGCAAAGTCGGTGGCCGTGAACGGCACCCCGAAGCCGCCGGCGGCCGGGCCCTGCCAGTAGGTGATCGTCGGGTCCGGCTGACCGGCCGGTGCATTGCCACTTCGCAAAGAGGCGGTGGTCTGGGCGGCAGCTAGCCCCAGGAGGGAGACGATCACGGCGAGGTTCTTCAGCATGGTTGGGTCCGATCCTACCGGAAGGACTCCGACCAGTCGCTGGCGGACCCGCCTGGCTACCGCCGGCACCAGACCGGGGCGCCCACCCCCTAAAACGACCCGACGGCCCGCTCCCAACCACTGCACCCTGCCCCCAAGGCCCCTCAGTCGCTATCCTACTCGCCCCTTGGACCCCACAGTCCGCCCCTTCAGGCTGGCACCGGGTCCGACCGCCGACGACACTGCAACGCCGGAACCCAACGAACCGTGACTGACACCCGCCTGATCCGCAACTTCAGCATCATCGCCCACGTGGACCACGGTAAGTCCACGCTCGCCGACCGCCTCGTCGAGCTGACCGGCACCCTCCAGAAGCGGCAGATGAAGGAGCAGCTGCTCGACGACATGGAGCTCGAGCGCGAACGCGGCATCACGATCAAGGCGCGCGCCGTGGCCATGAATTACCTGGCCAAGGACGGCATCACCTACCAGTTGAACCTGATCGACACGCCCGGCCACGTCGACTTCAACTACGAGGTGCTGAAATCCCTGCAGGCGTGTGAAGGCGCGCTGCTGCTCGTCGACGCTTCGCAGGGCGTCGAAGCACAGACGGTCGTCAATGCGCACCTTGCCGAGCAGGCCAAACTGACTGTGCTGCCGGTGCTCAACAAGATGGACCTGCCGCACGCGCGGCCCGAGCAGGTTGCCCAGGAAATCGAAGACGCCATCTGCATCCCCGCCGAGGACGCGATCCCCGTGTCGGCGAAGACCGGGCTCAACGTCGACCTCGTGCTCGAAGCGATCGTCGCCAAGATCCCCGCCCCCACCGGCGACCCGCAGGCCAACCTGCAGGCGATGATCTTCGACGCGGTCTACAACGACTACCGCGGCGTCGTGCTGTTCTGCCGCGTGTTCCAGGGCACGGTCAAGAAGACCGAGATGATCCGCATGATGGGCACCATGACCCACTACGAGGTCATGGAGGTCGGCAAGCTGAAGCCCGACATGCAACCCGTCGACCTGCTGCACGCAGGCGAGGTCGGTTACATCGTCGCCAACATCAAGAAGCTGCAGGACGTCGTCATCGGCGACACCGTCACGCACGAAGACGAGAAGCGGCGCAACGTCGCGCTGCCGGGTTTCCGCCAGCCGAAGCCAATGGTCTTCTGCGGCTTCTATCCGACCGTTCCGAGCGAGTTTGAGAACCTGCGCAAGTCGCTCGAGAAGATGCGACTCAACGACAGCTCGTTCACGTTTGAGCCGGAAACGAGCGACGCGCTGGGCTTCGGGTTCCGTTGCGGCTTCCTCGGCCTGCTGCACATGGAAGTGATCCAGCAGCGCCTCGAACGCGAAGAGGACATGGACCTCGTGCAGACGGCGCCGACGGTGCGCTATCGCGTGAAGCAGACGAACGGCGAGATCAAGGAGATCCGTTCGCCGAGCGAGCTGCCCGACGGCTCCGTGATCGAGGAATACCAGGAGCCGATCACGCACGTGAACGTCGTCGTGCCCGCCATCTACATCGGCGCGGTCATGAAGATCTGCACCGATCGCCGCGGTCAGTATGTGAAGACCGACTACTACGGCAAGGAACGCGTGATGATCGGCCTCCGCATCCCGTTCGCGGAGATCATCTTCGACTTCCACGACCACCTGAAGTCGGCGACGCGCGGCTACGGCACGATGGACTACGAAGTCGAAGGCTTCGAAGCGAGCAACCTGGTCAAGGTGCGCATCCTCATCGCCGGCGACGAAGTCGACGCGCTGTCGTTCCTGTGCCACAAGGACCAGAGCGAGAGCCGCGGCCGCAAGATCCTGAAGCAACTGCGCAAGGAGATCCCGCGGCACCAGTTTGAAGTCGCGCTACAAGCCGCCATCGGCGGCAAGATCGTCGCGCGCGAATCGATCGCACCGATGCGCAAGGACGTCACCGCGAAGTGTTATGGCGGCGACATCTCGCGCAAGCGCAAGCTGCTCGAGAAGCAGAAGGAAGGCAAGAAGCGCATGCGCCAGGTCGGCAGCGTGGAGATCCCCCAGAAGGCATTCTTGTCGGTGCTGCGCACCGGTGACGAGGACTGATGACCACAGACGCAAGCAACCAGGCCCTGGAAACCGTTCTCAGCGTTGCACTGCCTGGCGAACCCGACCGCAAGAAGGTGCCGACGATGGGCCCCGTGCGCACCAACCTCGAAGCGTTCGGCGTCGCGATCCTCGCCGCAGTGCTGCTGAAGTGGTTCTGCATCGAGGCCTACCAGATCCCCACTTCGTCGATGCAACCGACGCTGATGGGCGACACCAGCGCCGGCGTCTACGACCGCATCCTCGTCGACAAGATCTCGGCCACCGTTCGCGAGCCAAAACGCTGGGACATCACGGTCTTCAAGTATCCGCTGCAGAAGAACCAGAACTACGTGAAGCGCATCGTCGGCATGCCCGGCGATCACCTGCACATCGCCGGCGGCAATCTGTACCAGGTCACCGAGAAGGACGGCATCCGCACCTACGAAACGCTGCGCAAGCCCGACGACCTGCAGGAGCAGATGTGGAAGGAGGTCTACCCGGCGCGCCGCCTCGTGCTCGCCGAGAGCAAGGCACTCGGGCTGTCGTGGGCCGGTTCGCCCGGCTCGGCGTTCAGCGAAGACGACACCGGCTTCCTCGTCGACATGGGCTCGGGCAACACGCGCAAGCTCTACTTCCGCGACGAAGCCAACGGCGGCTTCATCGATCTGTATTGGGATGGATACCCAACCGCGACGGCCGCAGCGATCCGCGACAAGGGCATCCCACCCGCCGCGGAGATCGTTCCCGATGCGCGCCTCGAAGCGACGATCACCCCCGACGAAGCCATCGACGAACTAAGCTTCCAGATCGAAGTGCGCCGTCCCGGCCTCGCCAAGCTCACCTACGCGCTCACGATCAAAGCGGGCAAGGGCCGGCTGCAGGTGATCACGAACGACGCCAAGGTCGAGGGGGAATCGCCCGAGTTTGCCGTCGAAATGCCCGCCAAAGCCGCATCGCGGCTCGGCTTTGCGCACATCGATGACCAACTGATCGCGACCCTCGCCGGCGAAGAGATCGCGCGTTTCGACGCCTCGAAGTGGGCCTGCCGCGACGGCTGTGTGCTCGCCACGCCCAACAAGGCGACCCCAGATCACGCCGTGACGCCGCAGCTGGTCACCAAGGGCAAAGGCAAGGTTCGTGTCGACGATGTGCGCCTGTGCCGCGACCTGCACTACACGCGCGACAAGTCGCCCGAGATCATCCATGTGCCCGAAGGGCACTACTACATGATGGGCGACAACACGCTGGGCTCGATCGACTCGCGCGGCTGGACCTGCGTCACGGTCTACGAGAAGGACGGCAAGGTCGTGCCGAAGGACACGCCCGGTGCGCGCGCCATTCGCGGCAACAAGCGCCCGATGCCTCTGGGGCGCTCGCCCGACCGCGACGAAACGCCGATTGCGATTCCGAAGGAAAACGCAATCGTGATGATCGACGAGTTCGGCCAGCTCCTGCGACTCGAAGGGCAGCCAGGCGCCAATTGGGGGGAAGCCGGCGTGGTCTTCAAGAAGCCGGATGCGCAGGACGGCACCGGCGAATGGACCGCCGAGGACACCGAAGCCGGCGCCACGCTCGGCGTGTCGTTCGTGCCGCGTTCGGACATCCAAGGCCGCGCGCTGCTGGTGTTCTATCCGTGCCGACCGTTCTCGTGGCTGACGAGAAGCAATTGGCCGAACCGCTTCGGCTTCGTGCGATGAGCGAGTTCGCCGCCGACCAGGGAGAGCACGACGCGCGCGCCCAGCCCGCGGCGGAGATCCTGCGCACCGACGCCCTGGTCAAGGCCTACAAAGGCCGCCGCGTCGTCGACCAGGTGAGCATCACGGTGCACGAAGGTGAGATCGTCGGCCTGCTCGGCCCAAATGGCGCTGGCAAGACCACGACGTTCCGCATGGTCGTCGGCATGGTCGTGCCCGATGAAGGGCAGGTGACGCTGAACGGCGCCAACGTGACGCGCTTGCCGATGTGGAAACGCGCCAAGAACGGCCTCGGCTACCTCGCGCAGCAGGAGTCGGTGTTCAAGAAGATGTCGGCGATCGACAACATCCGCTGCGTGCTCGAAGCGCGCGGCATGCGCAAGAAGGACCGCGAACAGCGCGCCCGCGAACTGCTGCAGGACCTGCAACTGATGCACGTCGCGGAATCGATCGCCGAGACGATGTCGGGCGGCGAGAAGCGGCGCCTCGAGATCGCGCGCGCGCTCGCCACCGAACCACGCCTGCTGTTGCTCGACGAGCCGTTCGCCGGCGTCGATCCGATCACGGTCGAGGAGATCCAGCAGATCCTCGCCGCGCTAGCGCGCACCGGCATCGCGATCCTCATCACCGAACACAACGTGATCGCCACGCTGCGCATCACCCACCGCGCCTACATCATCAACCAGGGCAAGGTGATCGCCGAAGGCGACGCGCAGTCGATTGTCGCCGACGAACAGGTCCGGCGCGTCTACCTCGGCAACTCGTTCGGCGAAGGCATCACCGAAGAAGAAGAGCGCGGACTCGAACTGGACTGATACGTCGCACTCGGCGCATCCCGGGCCGCGGTCGAGGGCCCGGAATGAGCCGCAGCTGCAGCCCGTGGTCGGCCCCACAGACGAGGCATCGTGCGACCTCGCTGCGCGAGCCGATGATCCTGTGACACCCTCCCCCTTCTCGGTGACTGGCAGGTTGTAGGTTGTAGCTCGGCATCATCGAATGGGAGTCGCACGCCGTGTGCACACCCCAGCTGCGCGACTTTGCAGCCATGGATCGATGCCTGACCGCCGCCCCGAAAAGGGTTACGACAAAAACTCGGGCGAGAATGGTGCCGCAGGGAAGAGAAAGCCGGTGTCCCCGGCTCCGTTCGACCACAAGCCCCCCGCCAGAGCAGGTGCGTCAGGCCACGCTTGGATTTGCCGCCAGCATCCATTGGTCGTCTCGGTACCATGGTGATCTGCGTCGAGTCGGCGATAGATCCGTTCCCAGGGTTGGAGCACACACATGCAAAACGGGGTTCCCAGGTTTCGACTGCGCTGGTTGTCCGCAATGTGTTTGCTGGCCATGGGCCTCGCGGGGTGCAGTGTGACCCTTCTCAGTTTCACCGCGCCGTCGGTGGTCTGGGCGGGGCATACGTTTGAAGTGATCGCGAGCGGGCAAGCCTCTGGTACGGGCACGCTCACGGGGATTCTGCAGTTGCCGGCTGGCTGTGTACTCGAATCCGCGATCGCGGTCTCAAGCGGTCCAGGCGCGCCAACGCAGGTCTGGAATGCGATCCGCATGGCAACGCCGCCGACCCAGGTAGCCGCCGAGCTTGGCCATTTCCTCGAAGGTGTGGTCGGCGGCCCGGCTACGTGCCAGTGCAGCGGCTTGCAGTTATCCCTGCGTTTGTTGGTGCGCGCACCGAACGTTCCAGGGACCTACACGCTCAAGCTCGCCCTCGACGGCGGGAACGGGATCGAGCCCGGTGGTGCAACCTCGTTCGCCGCGATTACCGCGGCGCCGCACGTGCTTTCCGTGCAGGTGCAGGCTGGTCCGGTAGACATTCTTGCCGTCGAGCCGATGCCGGCGCCTGGCAGCCCCGCTGGTTCGTTTGCTGGCCCCATGGTGATCGACGACATCGATCGCGATGGACGCGGCGATCTGGTTCTCGCCTCCAGCAGTTCCTTTCCCTTGGTCGTGGCGAGACAGCGAACGGGTGGATGGCTGTCGGCCGCGGTGCCAACGTTGCCCGGCGCGTTGCGCGATATCGCCACCGGCGATTTCGACGGGGATGGCTCGTGCGATATCGTCGACAATCGTGGCAATGTCTACTTCGGGGATGGTGGCAACACCTGGACCGCAGTCTCGGTGCTGCCAGCTGCGATGGCCGAAGGGGGTGCCGTGGCGGCCGGCGACATCGATGGTGATGGGCGCTGTGACCTCGCAATCGGTGGCCTCTCGGCGGCCGCCGTAGTGGTGTTCCGCAGTGGGCCTGGCCGCACCTTCGCAAACTGGTCCGGTACCTTGCCGACGCAGACGTACGGCCTGGCGGGCACGAATCACATGGCAATTGCCGATGTGACTGGGGATGGCTTCGCGGATCTGATCGCGACTGGCCCAATCGGGCTGCGGGTGTTCGCAGGCAACGGGGCCGGCCAATGGTCGCCGTTGACGGCCGGCCTTGCCAACCTCGCCTCGGAGTTCCTGCTCGGCGACATTCAGGGTGATGGTCTGCTCGATGTCCTCACTTTCGCCGCATCCGGAATGGTCGCGCTGCAGCTTGTTGGCGGGGTGTCCTGGCAACTGGTGCCTGTCTCAGTGCCACTGCAATACCCGGTGTCGCAACTGGCAGCCGCTGACTTCGACGGCGATGGCCTAGTCGACTTCGCGGCGCGAAGCGATTGGACGGATGAGGTGAACTTGCTGCGCAACCTCGGGGGAATGACATTTGGCCCCCCCACAGTGGTCCTGCGGACCGCATCCCGCTACGCCGGAACCCTCCCGGGCCGCATCAGCGTGGGCGATGTCGACGGCGATTCCTGGCCCGACTTGTTCGCGTTTCAAGGCATCGAGGGACTGTTCGCTTGTCTCAGTACAGCAAGCGGTGTCCACCACTTCGGCCGACCCTGCGCTGGGCCAAGCGGGCTCGCCCCCACGATCGCCGGGGTAGGCCAACCATCTCTCGGCAATTCGGGCTTCGGGCTCTCGGTCGGAGGTGCCGCGCCGACCAGCCTTGCTGTGGTTTGGCTTGGCTTCGATCGCAACTCTGCGAGCGGTGTGCCACTGCCGCTCGATCTCGGCACCTGGGGTGCCCCTGGGTGCGCAGTTCAGGTTGCCGACGACGCGGTGCAGTTCCTGATCGCGGATTCAGGCGGCAATGCCGTGATGCCATTTCCGATCCCCAACGCTCCAGCGCTGCGCCGCATGCTGGTGTTTGGCCAGGGCGGAATCTCGGCCCCGGGCGCCAACTCGTTGGGCTGGCTGCTTACTGGTGGCCTCGCCGTGCGCATTCCATGAATGGGGAAACGCTACCGCGCCTGGGCGTGGAGACGACCGTCCCCCGCGATGCCGTCAGTCCACGACGGTAACTACGCGGTCGAATGACCTCGCTCGGGGCCTGCCAAGCCCGTCGCCTGTTGCGCGGGCCAAGGTTCGAAGTCGAACCCCACAATCCGAATCCAGTACAAGAACCCAGCCGGGATCACCCGGCCAGGTCCCGCAGGGCGCACCCTGCTGCGGCAAAGGAAGCCATCGGCTCCTCGCACCCCTCTCATGGCGCGAGGCGCCTTGCCGGACGCGTGAACGTCCGGCGGTTACTCATGCGGCGGCTACCAGGAAGAAGCCGACCGCGTCGTTCGATCAGCGTTGCAGCAGCGTCAGCGCCGACTGCGGCTGCTGGTTGGCCTGCGCCAAGATCGAGATCGAGGCCTGCTGCAGGATGTTGTTGCGCGTCAACTCGGCCGTTTCATAGGCCACGTCGACGTCGCGAATGCGGCTCTCGGCAGCGGACAGCGATTCGCCGGCGACACCAAGGTTGGCGATCGTCGACTGCAGGCGATTCTGCAGCGAGCCAAACTTGCCGCGCAGTTGCGACACCGAGTTGATCGCATTGTCGATCGCCTGGATCGCAGTGGTCGTGCTGCCGCTCGAACCGATGTCCAGCGAGCTGAGACCAAGGCTGGTCGCCAGCGCCGGCGTCAGCGACACATCGAGCTGGTCGATGCCAGCCGTGGTGTTGATGCCAACCTGGAAGGTCACCGAGCTCGAGCTGCCGTCCAACAGGCGGATGCCGTTGAACTCCGTCGACTGGGCGATTCGATTCACCTCGTTGACGAGGCTGTCGAACTCTTCCTTGATGGTGTCCTTGTCCGCGGTCGACGACGAGCCGTTCGCCGATTGGATCGTGAGTTCGCGCAGACGGACGAGGATGTTGCTCACCTCGTTCAGCGCGCCTTCACCGACCTGCACGAGCGAGATGCCGTCGTTGGCGTTGCGGGAGGCCTGCGATAGCGAACGAACCTGCGAACGCAGGCGCTCGGAAATTGCGAGGCCCGCAGCGTCATCGGCTGCGGTGGAGATGCGAAGACCTGTCGACAACTTCTGGTAGTTGCGCGCCAAGCGAGTCGTCACCTGGGCGGTGTTTCGCTGAGCGTTGATCGACGCAATGTTGGTGTTTACACGAAGTCCCATGACCGTTTCCTTTGCCTGTCTGTGATTCGCCTACTGCATGGAGAACGGCTTCGATTCCGTCTTCCAAGACAATGCTCGGCTCGATGCCATCGGGCTTGAGTGCCGAGCGTGTGGTTTTTCGTACTGAACGTGGTTCCCTGGCCCCCACGCCAGCGACGATTGCGCTGCGACTGCCGTAGACACAGTCAGTTGCGTCACCTTCGGGTCCCGTTCCGGGGCCCGGTGCGCAGCCGTCGATGCCATGGCGTTCGCAGCCGATTTCATCGCGTCACCGCCGGCCGCATGGCGCCGGAGAGCACCTGATCGCGATCCGCCGCGTGCAACAGTGCTTCTTCCTGACTGACGAGATGCCGGGTCAGCAGCCCACGCAGCGAGATGTCTGCGGTCTGCATGCCAAGCCCACGGCAGCGCTGCATGATGCCAGGCAGTTCCTGGAAGTTGCCGAGGCGGATCGCGGTGCGCGCCGCCGGATTGCCAACCAGCACTTCGACGACCGGTACGCGGCCAGCGCGGTGCGAACGCTGCAACAGACTCTGCGCGGCGATTCCGCGCAGACAACGGGCAATGCGCGTTCGCAGGCGCGCGCGTTGTTCGACGGGGACCAGCAGCGCGAGTTCGGCCAGCGAGCCCACGACCGAGCCCGCTTCCACGCCACCAAGCACGAGGCAGCCCGACTCGGCCGCGGTCAGCGCTGCATCGAGCGTGTTCGCATCTGCGATCTCGGTCACCACGATCGTGTCGACGCCGAGCGCTACCGCTTGGCGAATGCCCTCCGCGGCGGCCCCTACGTGCACCCCCACTTCGCGCTGGTGCAGCAAAGCCGCAGCGGGTGGATGCAGGAAGTCGATCGACTGCTCGAGCGTGACGATGTGCCGGGCGGGGTCCTGGTTGAGGCTGTCGACGAGCGCCGCAATCGTCGTGCTCTTGCCCGAGCCGAAGAAGCCGGCGATCAGCACGAGCCCGCAGCGCGCCTGCGCAAATGCACTCATCTGCTCGGGCAGTTCGAGCCCCGCGAGCTTTGGTGGACACTCGGGCACGGGGCGCAATACCAGCGTGTGGCTACCGTCGCGCACGGCGATCGTCGCCCGGTAACGGGAACCACTGCGAGAGCAGTAGAGCACCTCGACGTGGCCCTTGGTCTGGAGCCGTTCCCGATGATCCGAGAACAGCATGTCGCGGATGAGTTCCTCGACGTCCCCAGCCAACAACGGCGCATCTTCGCCGCTGATCATGCGCCGGTGCACACGCAGGCACGGGGCGCGGCCTGGCACGAGATGGAGAGCCGACGCGCCAACGCGTTGCATGGCGGCCAGCAGGGTTTCAAGTCGCTTCTGATCCATGGTTCACCTCGTCGCCGTCTGCAGATTTCGCGCCCGTTCGAGCAACCACGCCTTTTCCTCGGCGCGCAGGAACACGTCCTCGACACGCACCTGGCCCGCCACGAGCAAGTCGAGCAGGCTCTGGTCGAGCGAGTAACCACAACGGCCGCCTTCCATGCGCAACAGCACACCAAGGTTGCCGAGATCGCCGGTGCGCAAGGTCTCGCGCACCGTGTCATCCACGGTGAGCAACTCGCTGGCGATCGCGCATTCGACCCGTTCCGCACCGGGCAGCTGGTGGCGAACGAGCACGGCCTTCAACGCCGCTGCGAGATTGGCGCGCACGCGCGGCACGTCATAGGCCGGGTAGAAGTCGAGCACGCGATGCAATGCTGCAACGACGTTGCTCGCGTCGACGCAGGCCAGGACCAGGCGTCCACCCTCGGCGGCGCGCAGCGCGAGATCAAACGTCTCCGGGTCGCCGACCTCGGCGATCGCCAGCACGTCGGGGTCTTCGCGCAGTGCCGTTCGTAGCGACGCCGCGCGATCCGCCGGGGACAGGCCCAGCTGCCGGAAGGCGACCAACGCGCCGGCCTCGGGCAACGGCATGGGTTCGTCGCAGAGCGCAATCGCATAGTGCCCCGCATCCGCCGTGCACACCTGCAGCAGCGGCGCCAACACCTCGGTGCGGCCGACGCCACGTTCTCCAACCAGCAGGATCAGCCCGCGGCCGGCACGGGCCAGCTCCACGATTGCCGGCGGCAGCCCCGCTTCGGCAGCCGTCTTGGCGCGCGCGGCCACAAACGTGAGGCGAACTGCGACACCATCAAACTGGCGGAACGCCATCGCCGCGCCCTTGCCATACTGCGCGTCCTGCCACGGCCGGACGACGTAGTGACGGTCGGCGAGCTCTTCGAGCACTTCGCCGCCCATCGTCTCGCGCACGAAGTCCCAGACCTCGGGCCCGCGCACCGGTTCACTCGTGAGTTCGCGCCATTCGCCAGCGACGCGAATGCGCACCGCGCGGCCTTCGCTGACGACGATCTCGCTCGCGCCGTTGGCGACCGCATCGCGCAACAGCGTGCTGCTCATGGCATCGGTGGAAGCGATCTCCGCGCGGCGCAACGCGACCCGGCTGCGCTGCAGCTCGAGCAGTCGTTTCAAGATCGCCGCATCAAGCAGGCGCTGTTCGACGAGGATCTCGCCGATGGGTCGCGTGCCGCCAGTCATGGACTGGATCAACAGGCAGCGGTCCAGGTCTGCCTCCTGGACGATGCCACCTTCGAGCAGAATGCTGCCGAGTCTCGTGTCTTCCATTCGCCGATCGTTGCCTCCGAGCCCATACCATCGGCCCCATGGGCGATTCGGCTTGAGCCCGGGCGGGCGCCGGTCAGCGCAGGCGCTGCAAAGCGTTGGCGGCGAGTTCGGCCGCGAGCGGGTTGGCGCGGAGCTTGCACTCGGCCTGCACGTGCCCAAAAGCCCCCATGGCACCGGCGCGATCGCCACTTGCCTCGGCGGCGCAGGCGGCGAGCAGATTGCCCAACATCGGGTCGCCAAGATGGAGGAAGGTGCGCTCCTCCGGCACCGGCAGGTTCTGCAGCGGCGAGCTGCCCGGAACGCCGTTGCCACCGAGCTGCGCGGCAAATGCCGAGTAGGCGGTCCGGTCTTCGAGGGCCACCGCGGCGAGCAGCCCGGCCCACCGGTCGGCAGGGCTACTGGCGTTGGCCGCGCCGAGCACGACCGCCCGCAGCGCGACGGCCCGTTCGGCTCCGTCGAGATCCCCGTCCGCCAGCTCCCGAACGGCCTCCGCGAGGCCCGGCGTGCGGACCTTCTGGTAGCCGGCGTAGGCCAACAGGCCAACCACGAGGGCCAGGAAGACGCAGAGCGGCCCGGTGAACACCCGTTCGCGAGGCGCGCCAGCCCCAACCGACCCCACCGCTGCTGGAATCTGCGACATCGGCGGCCAGTGTGGCGACAGCCTTCCTGCGGCGCAACCATCGATCGCGCCAGCCGATGCGGGGCAGCGCGCCAGCCCCTCGAGGGCCGCCGGCGGCCTCCTTGGCAACTCAGGGCCTTTCGAGATGGCCAAAACCTGCTAGAATGTCGCCCTAGAACTGGCGTCCGGGCGGACCGGAATCGACACGACATTCCCCAGCGGCTAATTTGGAAGGGCGAACGCGTATTGCGTTCCGCCGTATCCAGATCCCTTCTGGGGCGCTCCTCTCGACGCCCCTGAAACCCCATGGCATCGAAAGCCCCTAGCAAGACCCCCGCGAAGAAGACCAAGCCGAAGACCAAGCCGAAGGCCAAGTCCAGCGCGCCTCGCACCGGCAGTAGTAGCAGCACCAGTAGCTCCCCCAAGGTTGGCGAAACCGCACCCAGCCGGTCGACCGGAACCCGTCCGGCCGCCGCCCGCAGTCCCGTGGCCCCTGCCAAGACCCGCCCGACCTTCGTGCCGCGCGCGATGGCGAGCCTCGATGACGATGACGTCCTGATGGCAAATGGCGGCGGCGGCGCAGGTTTTGGCCGCTGCGGCGGTCGCCTGCTGTCGAGCAAACTCGAGCAGACCCTCTGCAACCGCCTTGGCATCGCCGGCGTCGTGCACAGCCACAGCCCGCGCCACTACGAAGTCCGCTACAACGAAGGTCAGGTCGCGGCTTACGCGCCGATGGTCGTGCTGCGCGGCCGCGGTCGCGAAGGCAAGAGCGTCGTCATCGAGGCCGTCGAAGAGGCCACCGCCCCGATCCTGCGCAAGGTCATCGCGTTCCGAGCCCAGTACGGGCAGGAGTTCTACGTGATCCTGGTCGCCGCTGACGAAGTGCTCGACGAGGTTCCGCTCGCCGCCTACGACGAGTCCTGCTCGTCGACGAACGTCAACACGCTGATCGCCCGCCTCGCGGA
Source organism: Planctomycetota bacterium (assembly GCA_020851075.1). Lineage (GTDB taxonomy): Bacteria > Planctomycetota > UBA1135 > UBA1135 > UBA2386 > JADZDL01. The sequence goes on from JADZDL010000256.1 coordinate 40,442, forward strand.
GTGATCCCTCTGGAGCCCGGGCGGGCCCCAAAGCGGGCCCCCGGAAGCTCGAAAACGCCCCGGAACCCGACGATTTTGCGCCTTCGTGCCCAGGAGAAATGCACTCCGGCAGCGTAGAGGCGCGTGATGAGGCTGGCAGCGCAGGCACTCGGCAGGTATCGTACCGCGCCCTTTTGTCCGCTCTACCCCCAGCTTCCGAGTCACGACGTTGACGCACGACCTCGTCCATCTCGCGCGTTCCCTCCAGCTAGACACCCTCGAAGATGCTTGGGCGCAGGCGGTGCAAGCCCCGCGCGCCGAGGACACCGACCGCTACGCAGCTGCCATCGATCAGCTGTGTGAGCGAGATCTGGCCAGCCGCGCGCTCCCCCTGGCCAAAGCAATGATCGACGCGCTGGCCGCTGGCAACGCCGTCGATGCCGCGATGGAACTGGGCTTCCGCGTGCTGCGCCGCAGCGCCCACAACGACGCACTCGTGAAGGGCATCGCCGCCCTCATCGAACAGCGCTACGGCAGCGAAGATTGGTTCCCCGTGTTGAGCACGCGCGCCGGCCTCAGCAGCGGCGCTGCGGTCCCCGCCATCCTCGAGTTTGATCGCCTGCGTCGATTCACCAAGGGCTTCGTGGTCTACCACGCGGCTGGTTGGGGCGAGGGCAGCGTCACCGACTTTGCCGCTCCGACGCAGGAAGTCACGGTCGCCTTCGCCACCGGTCGTCGCGAATCGTTCCCGCTCGACACCCTGCTCTCGCGCTTCAAGCCGCTCGACCCCAACGACCTGCGCGCGATGAAGCTCATGCAGATGGACAAGCTGCGCGAAGAGGCCGAAAAGCGGCCGAGCGCGCTGCTGCGCCGCGTTGCCACGCTGTATCGCGGCACGATCACGAGCCAGCAGCTCAAGTCCGAACTGTCGCCCGCGGTGATCAGCGAGAAGGATTGGCCTTCGTTCTGGAAGCGCGCCAAGGCGGCCGCCACGAAGGACCCGTGGCTGCGCGTCGAAGGTTCGACGACCCGCCCGACGTTCGTCGTGCGCGAGAAGCCAGTCGGCCTCGTCGACGAAGCGACGGTGACCCTAGGCCACCAGAACGACCTCGGCCAGCGCATTGGCGTGTTGCGCGACTATCTCGCGCGCGGCGAAGACGAAGAAGTGCGTTCGCAGATCCTCACGCTCGCGGCCAAGACCGTCGACGCGGCGATCGAAGAGAAGAAGGCCACGCACGCGCACATCCTCGACGGCATCCTGTTCCTTGAGGAAAACGGTCTGCAGGCCTCCGTGCCGGCTGCCAAGGAACTGCGCGCCCTGCTCGTCAAGGAAGACGGCAGCCTGCGCCCCGCCGCGATCGACCGCCTCGCCACGCAGGCCTCGCGCGAACACGCGATCGAACTGCTGCCCCAGGCTCTCGGGGAAAACTGGGCCGAACAGTGCGCGGTGCTGCTGACCGAGTGGCCAAACTCGGTGCTCGAAAACGTCGTCAACAAGCTGCTCACGCAGAACCAGGGCCCGCTCTGCCTGCCGATGTGGGACCGGGTTGCGCCGTATCCAAAGCGCTACCCGCTGATGACCTACCTGCTCGGCAAGCTCTACGGCGACGGTCTGTTCGACGCCATGGAGCAACGCCCGTCGCCGGTCGCCGTCGGCCGCGTGATGCTGCACCTCGGCCGCGTGCTCAATGAAGACCGCAAGCGCAACGTGGTGCACAGCCGCTTGCTCGGCCGCCTCACGAGCTTGCTCACGGGCAAGCGCGGGCTCCTGCACCGCTCGCTCGACGGCATCTCACGCGAGGACCTGACGCACTACGTCGGCATCATCAAGCGCTCCGGCGAGGACTTCCCGCAGGAGATCGTCGACATGATCGACCGCGTGGTCGCCGACAAGTACCCGGACATCCACGCCCGGCCGGAGCTGCCGTTCTGGGAGAAGGAGTACATCTACACGACGCTCGACGGCCTCCACCGCATCAAGGAGGACTACCGCGTGCTCGTCGAGGACAAGATCCCGGCCAACAGCAAGTCGATCGGCGCCGCCGCCTCACTCGGCGACCTCAGCGAGAACAGCGAGTGGGAATCGGCCATGGAAGAGCAGCGCAACCTCACCGGTCGCGCGCAGGACATGGACCAGCAGCTGCGCAGCGCTCGCCTCATCGAGGACCAGGACGTGCCCGACGACCGCGTCGCTCCCGGCACCAAGGTCACCTTCGTCGAAGAACTGTCGGGCAAGCACGTCACCTACCGCGTGCTCGGTCCGTGGGACGTCAACGACGACCACACGATCAACTACCTCGCGCCGATCGCGCAGGGCCTGCTCGGCAAGACCGTCGGCGAGTTCGGCGAAGTGCCTGGGCCGACCGGCCCCGTTCGCGTCCAGATCTCGGTGATCGAACGGATCGTGTGAGTTCCCCGGCGCCCACCCAGCGCCTGGTGCTCGAACTCGGCGCCGGCGAGCGGATCGTCGGCGACCACCTGCCCGGCGCTTTGCCGGGCTACCTGTACCTGCACGGCATGGGCTCGGTGCGGGCCGGCGAGAAGAGCGAGCGCTTGCTCGACCACGCGGCGCAGAAGGGCCGCGCGTTCACGCGCTTCGACTTCCGCGGCCACGGGGAATCGTCCGGACAGATGGGCCAGGTCACGATCCGCGAGATCCTCGAGGACACCGCCCAGGTGCTGCGCGCCGTCGGCCCCTGCGTGCTGGTCGGCTCGAGCCTCGGTGGCCTCGTCGGCACCTTTGTGACCGCCCAACATGCCGATCTCGTGGTCGGCCTCACGCTGCTAGCCCCGGCTTTCGGCCTGCTCGCGCGCCTGGAGCACCGCCTCGACCCCCAGGGCCGCATGTGGACCAGCGACGGCCGTTCGTTCCATCTCGCCGAACGTGTGGCCGCCGACGCGCGCACCCTCGACGAATCGAGCCTGCCGGGGCGCATCCACGTGCCCACCCTGGTCGTGCACGGCACCGCCGACGAAGTCGTGCCACCAGCGGCCAGCGAACGGCTGTTTGCGGCGCTCGCGACCCCGCGCAAGGAACTCTGGCTCGTTCCGGGCGGCGGCCACCGCCTCAACGAGATCGCCGCCGAGATCGGCCCGCGCACCGATGCTCTCGTCGCGTGCTGGCGCGGGTAGACTCATGGCGACCAGCCCCCACCTCGCCATGCGGCTCGAAGACCTGCAAACGCCAACCCTGCTGATCCACCTCGATCGCATCCGGCACAACCTTGCCACGATGCGCCGCTGGCTCGCCGGCGATCTGCAGCGATGGCGCCCGCACGTGAAGACCTGCAAGGTGCCCGAGGTGCTCGCGCTGCTCCTTGAGGCCGGCGTGCGACGCTTCAAGTGCGCGACCACGCGCGAAGCCGAAGTGCTGCTCAGCACCGCGCACGGCACGATCCCAGGCGAGCCGATCGACCTGCTGTTTGCCATGAATCTGCAGGGCCCCAACCTCGCGCGCGCCGCCGCCATTGCCGAAGGGGCGCCCCGCCACCGCTTCGCCGTGCTCACCGAGTCCCCCGAACACGCGCAGCACGTGGCCGGTCTCGGGCTCGGCGCGTTCGTCGATCTCGATCCTGGCTACCATCGCACCGGCATTCCCCTCGACGAATTCGATCGCATCGCCGCGGTGACCACGGCCGCCGGCCAAGCCCTGCGCGGCCTGCATTGTTACGACGGCCATCTGCACTCGGGCTCGATGGCCGAACGTACGACCGCCGCGCACGCGATCTACCGCGACTTCGTGAGCCTGGCCCAACGACTCCACGTGCGCGGCGAACTCATCACGAGTGGCACCCCGACGTTTCCCGCCGCGCTGTCGTTTGCGGCGTTTGCCGAGTTGGAACACACGGTGAGTCCGGGCACGGTGGTCTATTGGGACGCGCGCAGCGACCAGCTCGGCATCGATGGCTTTCAATGCGCCGTCGAAGTGCAGGCGCGCGTGATCAGTCGCCCGACGGCAACCCGTTTCACCTTGGATGCCGGCAGCAAAGCACTCGATGCGGCCGCTGGCGATCCCTGCGCCGAAGCGCGGGGGGCCTTCTGCGCCACCGCGCAGACGCCGAGTGAAGAGCACTTGCCGATGCGTTGCGCCGACGGCGAAGCGCCGCCACTCGGCACCATCCTGCGCCTCGTGCCGCGCCACGTCTGCCCGACCGTGAACCTCGCTTCCGATGCGGTGCTCGTCGAGGACGGGCGCATCGTCGCCATCGTGCCGGTGCGCGCGCGCGGCCACGAAACCCTGCCGCGCCAGGAACGCACCCGCGACCAGCTGGAGATTCGATTCCGGTGATCCCCGTTCCTCCCGCCCTGCAACGCGCCGCGGACGAAATCGACGGTTGGCTCGACCTGCGCTGCCCCGAACGCGCGCTCGATCTGCTCGCGCCGCTACTCGACGATCCCCTAGGCCGGCCCGCCGGCCTCACGATGCGCATTCGCGCGCGGGCTCGCCTGGGCCAATACCAGGCCGCCCTCGCCGACCTCGCCGAACTGCGCGCTGGCGGCCACCTGCCGGAATGGGTGGATCTGACCGAAGCCTGGTGCCGCAAACGCCTCGCCGACCTGCCGGGGGCCATTCGCAGCCTCGAGCGCCTGCTCGCGCGCGATGCGAGGTCGGATATCGGCCACTTCAATCTCGGCTGCTATCTGGCGCTCGCTGGCGAACGGCAGCGCGCCATCGACGAGATCACGGTCGCCTGCGGCATCAACGACAGCTTCCGCGACTTCGCGCGCGACGAACCCGACCTCGACAGCCTGCGCAACGACCCGACCTTCCGGCAGCTGATGCGACAGGGAGAACGTCACCCCGACGACCACCGCGGTCCTGGGGCGGCTGGGCACGCCACGGACGAAGAGGACGACGAGGACACCCCGCCCGCCCACGGGCTGAATTGACACGCGGGTGGCTTCGATGCCACCGGCAGATGCCAGACCCGAAGCACGCGGCAGCGCCGAACGGTCGAAACAGAGGCAGGAGCGCACCTTGCCTTTGCCACAGAGAACCCTCGACGCGCAGCAGGCGCGGGCCGCCATCGAACAGACCATCCAGAGTGTGGTCTCGGTGCCCAACCACGTCACCGAACCGATCCTCTGCGCCCTGGTGGTCGGCGGCCACGTGCTGCTCGAGGGCATCCCTGGCATCGGCAAGACGCTGCTCGCGCGCACGCTCGCGCAATGCGTCGATTGCGACTTCCGCCGCATCCAGTTCACCAACGACCTGATGCCGTCCGACGTCGTCGGCACCGCCGTCTGGCGGCCCGACCTCGGCAAGTTCGCGTTCGTGCGCGGGCCGCTGTTTGCCAATCTGGTGCTCGCCGACGAGATCAACCGCACGAGTCCGCGCACGTTGTCGTGCCTGCTCGAAGCGATGGAGAACGGCCGCGTCTCGGTGGAAGGCCGCACACTGGAACTCGGCTCGCCGTTCACGGTGCTCGCTACGCGCAATCCGATCGAGTTCCACGGCACCTACCCGGTTCCGGAAGCGGCGCTGGATCGTTTCCTCGTGCGGGTCGAAGTCGGCTATCCCGATCCGGCCGCCGAACTCGCGCTCTACAGCGGCAAGGACCCCGAAGCCGTGCTCGCCACCGTGCAGCCCATGATCACGCGCGCCGACCTGCTGGCGCTGCGCGAACAGGCGGAAGCCGTCGAAGTCAGTGGCCCGGTGGCCGAATACGCCTACCGCATCGTGCAGGCCACGCGCGAACACGAACTCGTGCAGCTCGGTGCGAGCCCGCGCGCGGCGCTCGCCTGGCTGCGCGCAGCGAAGGGGCGCGCGCTGCTGCATGGCCGCGACTACGTGCTCCCCGACGACCTGAAGACGCTCGCGATCCCGAGCCTCGCGCACCGCGTGTTCCTGCGCGGCGAAGCGACCGCCAGCACGCTGCTCGGCGAACTCCTGCAGACCGTCGAGGTACCGCTGTAGGCGGGCAAACGTGCGCATCCGGCCCACCGAGCTCGGTCTGAAGGGCGTGCTGCTGCTGTGCGCGCTCGACGTCGCCTTCCTGGCCACGGCCTACAGCAATCTGTTCTTCCTGCTCATCGCATTCTGTTGCGTCTTGGGCGGTCTTGGCCTGCTGTGGGCCATCAGCAACACCCGCGGCGTTGAGATCACGCGCCTCGAAGTGCCTCTCGCCGCCGCCGACCAACCGCGCGAACTTCGTTTCGTGCTGCACCATGCGCGCCGCCCAGCCGCCTACGACCTCGCCCTGAAACTGACGGCGGGCAACGCCTGCAGCGAGATTGCCCACATCGGCCGCTTCGAGGGCGAACACACCGTGCTCGCGACGTTGCCGCCGCAAGGGCGCGGTGTGCACCCCATCACCGGCGTGCAGGTTGTATCCCGCTACCCGTTCGGCTTGTTTCAGGTGACGCGCAGCGTTCCGGTCGAAGCCGAACTCGTCACGCATCCGCGTGTTCTCACGCCGGCCGAGATCGCGGCCAAAGCTGGCGCTGGCGACCACGACCTCGTCTGCCTCACGGGCGCCCGCAGCAACAGCATTGCCGGGCTGCGCACGTTCCGCACCGGCGATACCACCGCGGACATCCACTGGAAGGCCACCGCGCGGCGCGGGCAGCCAGTGGTGAAAGAACGCGAACACGACTGCGGCGATCTCGTCGAGATCGTGCTCGATCGGCGCTGCGCCGACGAGCACTTCGAAGCCGCCTTGTCCCTGGCGACTACGGCCATCCTGCAAGCGTGCGCGGACCAGCGACCGGTGCAATTCCGCAGCCAGGGCTTCGCGGTGAAACTCGGCGGCACCCAACCTTCGCCAACGCCACTTCTGCGCTGGCTCGCGGCTGCGAGTCCACTGCCGAACGACGCCCCACCGCCACCGCGCGGCAACCCGGGTTGCCTGCGCTTGCCGCGACTTCGCCAAGGGGAGGCGATCGATGCCTGATTGCCTGCACCCCCTGCTGCTCCTGCTCACGCTGCTCGACCTCGGCTTCGTGCAGGCTACCGACGTGGTCTCCGTTACCGGCCTGCTGCCGCTGTGGCTGTTGGCCGCGGCGTCACCGTGGCTACGTTCGCTGCAGCGCTTCCTCAGTTATCGCATCGCCTGGAACGTCGGGGTGCTGCTCGTCTTCACTCTGCTCGTGCGTCACGCGTCGACCACGGGGCTGCTGCACATGCTCGAAGACGGCCTGCTGCTCGCCGTACTCTGTCAGGTCCACCTGCTCAACAACGTGGGTGAACGGCAGCGACCCGACCTCGTCTTCTTCAATTCCTTCCTGATCGCGTTCGTCACGAGCTTCTTCGCACCTGACCTCTGGTGGTCACTGCTGTTTGTCGCGCACGCCATAGCCCTCGTACCAGCACTGCAGGTGAACGTGCTCGCGCGGCGCGGTTGCGAGGTCACCAGGCCTCTCATGCTCGCCATTCTGCGCGATAGCCTGCCCCGCACGGCCGCCATTGGCGCCGCTACGGCATTCGTCTTCGTGCTCTGCCCACGCGACTTCCGGCGCCCTGGCTGGCTCGGCGATGCGCTGGCACTTGGCGCCCAACTCGAAGCCGGTCTCGGCGAACAGATCCGGCTCGACAACGAGCGGCCGACCCATCTTGGCAACGAGATCGTGCTACGCATCGAACCCGACTCCGGGGAACCCACATCGGTCCCGCATCATTGGCGCGGCACAGCCTTCTCGATCTTTGAGGGCAATGCCTGGCAACCGCAGGACGCGCTGCGCTTCGGTTCTCCCTTCTCCACCGACCCTATCTGGGAAACGAAGCCGGATGGCAGCTGGCGACGCAGCATGCGACCACAGCCCGGCCTGCTGCGAGTTCGCCTCTACGACACCGCGTGCAAACGTGTGCCATCTCCTTTGTCCGCCTGCGCGCTCGAACTGGCCGACACGGGTGGCCTGCTGCTCGCCCCGAAGCCGTACGGCGTCTTTGGCTTTCTACGGGTCGATGACGCGCCGCAGAACTCGCTCGACTACACGATTCGCCTGAGTGCCGTACCGGGCCGAATGACGGTCACGCCCCGCGCGCGCGAGCACTTCCTCGAACTCACGGCACTCGCCGTTCCGCAGGTTGCGAAGAGCCTCGCGCAACAACTGCGCGACCAGTTGCCTGTGGAAAGTGATCCCGCGACGATCGCGCGGCACAGCGCACGCTGGCTGCAGGAACACCGGCGGTATCTGTTGCCCGGCGAACCCGGATTCGCGCGCAACATCGACGAGTTCCTGCTCGGCTCGGGTGGGGGTCATTGCGAGTACTTCGCCACCGCACTCGCGCTCGTGCTGCGCCTGCAGGGTGTGCCGTGCCGGCTCGTCGGCGGCTACCTCGCCCACGAATGGGATCCTGCGACCCATTCGGTCATCGCGCGGGCCCGCGACGCCCACGCTTGGGTCGAAGCGTTGCTGCCCGACGGCAGCTGGCTCACTCTCGATGCGACCCCCGCAAGCGACGTCATGGGCACCCGTTCGGCGACGCCGACGTGGTGGAGCAGCACGCGCGAACAGCTGGAAGGCATGTGGAATGCCGTCGTGAGCTTTGACGGCAAGAAGCGCACGGAACTCGTCGACACGGTGCTGAACCTGCCAGCGCGGCTCTTCGCGACCGTTCGCGACTTCCCGCTCGCCACCGGGGCGATCGTGCTCGCCATAGGCCTGCTGGTCCGCGCCCGCCGCCGCAAGCGGCAGACCCTGCCGGCAATCGTCGATCTCCTGCACGCCGCGCAATCCTGCGGACTGCAACTGCGAGCCGGCGAAACGCCGCGCGAACTGCTCCAGCGGGCTGCCGCGCACCAGGATCCCGAGATCCCACCGGCGCGGCTGGCAACGCTCGAGAAAGCGGCACTACAGCACGAAGCAAGCCGCTATGCCAACGCAACGGCCGGGCGCGAACGCTGAGTTCAGCGATTCGCGAGCACACTCGCGGCGTACGCGATCACCGCCGCTCCCAGCGCGAGCTCACGTTCGTTGACCATCGGCAGGTCATCCGCGGCCGTGTGGTGGTAGTCGAAGTACCGCTGGCCATCGACCCACAGGCCAAAACACGGCACGCCAGCCTTGTGCAGCGGTCCGATATCGGCGCCACCCGCACCGGCACCCGCCGCGAACGCTCCCGCCCCGAGATCCTGCAGCGGCAAGAACAGCTTGCGCACGGCCTCGGCCTCCGCATCGCGCAGCGACGTCGAGAATCCTTGCGGCGAGAAGCCACCACCATCCGTCTCGATCGCCGCTTTGTGCAGCGACATCTCGTCTTTGTGGGTCTCCGCGTAGGCCAGCGCACCGCGCAGTCCGTTCTCCTCGTTGGCAAACAGCACCACGCGGATCGTGCGCTTGGGCCGCACACCACACGCCTTCAACAGGCGCACCGCTTCGAGCACGTGGGCGATGCCGGTGCCATCGTCGTGCGCCCCCCGACCGAGGTCCCACGCATCGAGATGCCCGCCGATCACGACCACCTCGTCGGGCCGTTCGCTGCCGCGCAGCTCACCCACCACATTCGCGCCCGGAACATCGGGATGCGTCTGGCAGCCGAGCACGAGATGCACACGCACCGGCCCCAACTTGAGCTGCGCCGACAGTGCCTCGGCATCCACCGTCGCCACGGCAGCCGCCGGCACTTTGGTCACCGCTTCGTCGTAGTGCATCGCCCCCGTGTGCGGATACTCATCGATCGTCGTCGTCATCGAACGTACGATTGCGCCGATCGCGCCAACCTTGCCAGCCTCGATGGCGCCGTTGCTGCGCTGCGGCACCGCTTCGCCATAAGCCTGCCCGGTGCGCCGCAGGATGCGCGGCATCGGCCGGTTGAAGAACACGATCTTGCCGCGCGCCTTCTCGCCGAGTTCCTGTAACTGCTCGAACGTGCGCACTTCGATCACTTCGGCTTCGATGCCATGCTCGGGCGTCGCAATGCTGCCGCCGAGCGCACACACGCGCAGCGGCATGGCGCCAGCGCCGACGACCTCAGCGCGCTCTTCGCCTCGCACCCAACACGGCACCATGCACGGCTCGGCACGAATGTTCTCGAGCCCGATCTCGCGCATCGTCGCAAGCCCCCACTGCACGGCGTCGTTGTAGCCTGGCGAACCACTGAGGCGCTTGGGGGCTGCCGTCACCAGCCCCTTCAAGATCTCGATTGCATGATTGTCGGCTAGCGCGCGATCGGCGAGCTGCGCGCACCGCGCCGCGAGCAGAGGATCCGCGGCGGTGCTCGCAGCAGCCGAGCTCGAGGATTCGGGGACCTTACAGGCGACCAAGACGATCGCCGCCGCCAGCAACGCTGCAGTGCGCATCACGACATCCACCCCGGCGTACGCTTGCCGAGGAATGCGGCGAAGCCTTCCTTCGCCTCGGGAGTAGATCGCAGTTGCGCGATCCATTTCGAAGTCACGGGAATCGCGTCTTCGAGCGACAGGCCATCCACGGCCACGATCAGGTTCTTCGCACTCGCCACCGCCGCAGGTCCGGCGGCGAGCAGTTCGTTCACGGCCTTCTGCACCGTTGCATCGAGTTCGCCTTCGGGCACCGCGCGCTGCACAAGACCGATACGCTGCGCTTCACGGCCATCAAAGCGCTCGCCGGTGAGAAACAACGTTCGCGCGCGACCAGCGCCGATCTTCTGCATGACAAATGGCGAGATCACCGCCGGCACAATGCCGAGCTTGACCTCGGTGAGGCCAAACAGGCAGTCCTCGGTGCAGAACGCCATGTCGACCGCCGCCGTGAGCCCCGTGCCGCCGCCGAGCGCGTGGCCGTGAATGCGCGCGACGACCGGCTTCTTGCAGCGCGCGATGGCGAGGAACATACGCGCCATACGTTCGGCGGAGCGCTGGTTCTCCGCGACTGGCAAGTCGGCCTGCTCGGTCATCCACGCGAGATCCGCGCCAGCCGAAAAACTCTTGCCGTTGCCCGACAGCACGACGACGCGCGCGTTCGCATCCGCATCGGCAGCCGCGAACGCCGCTTGCAGTTCTTCGACAACGGTTCCGTTGAACGCGTTGCGAACCTCGGGACGGTTGAGGCGGATGTGCAGGACGGGGCCCTGCGAGGCAACTTCGAGCGTCTGGTAGGCAGCCATGGCAGGCAGAGAGAGTGGCGACTGCGGGCTCGGGAGTCCAGTAAGCGCGCAGAATCGATCGCGACGTTGGCGGCAGGGTCGAGGATGATGCGCGCATGTCGCTGGCCCAGATCCTGCTCTGCTCGCTCCTGCTCGCAACCTCGTGCACGTCCCGGCCGCCCGCCACCGACAAGCTGTTGCCGCTGCCCGGCGAAGCTTTCCTGCTGGGTGGCCACGAAGCGTTCTTGATCCTGCCGGCGATGCCCAACACGGCCGGGCCGGTGCCTTGGGTGCTCTACGCCCCGACGCTGCGGGGACTGCCGAGTTCGGCCGAGAAATGGCTGTTCGAACGGTTGCTCGCTACGGGCATCGCCATCGCCGGCATCGATGTCGGCGAGTCCTACGGCAATCCCGCGGGTTGCGCGCTCTACGACCAACTCTACGACTACCTGACCAACGAACGCGGGCTATCGAGGCTCCCGGTGCTGCTGGGGCGCAGCCGCGGCGGCCTCATGACGCTGTCCTGGGCCGCGGAGCGCGCGGATCGCGTCGGCGCCTTCGCGGGCATCTATCCGGTATGCGACCTGCGCAGCTATCCGGGACTCGACAAGGCTGCTGGAGCCTTTGGCACCACGCAGGAAGGCCTCGCGGCAAGACTCCCGCAGTGCAACCCGATCGACCGCCTGGTCTCACTCGCTGCCGCGCACGTGCCGTGCTTCGCCGTGCACGGCGACCGCGACAAGACCGTGCCGCTCGCCGCCAATTCGGGCGCCTTGGCCGAACGCCTGGCCGCACTCGGCAACCCGATGGAACTGCAGGTACTACCGGGACGCGGCCACGACATGGACCTCGGCTTCTTCCACAACGAAGCACTGCTCGCGTTTGTGATCCGCTGCGCTCACTGAGCGCGCGCCGGCCAAAGCGTCGCGCGGAAGGCCTTCTCCTTGGTCGCGCGGAAGATCGTGTTGTGGTGTTCTTCGGGCCGCGGGTCGTAGACCCATCGCAAATCGGCGGGAGCATTCGCCTTCAACTGCATCACGAGCTGATCGGTAAATCGGTAGATATCGCGCTCATCCGCGGCGGTAAACCAAAGCCAACGTTGCTTACCACGCAAGGAAGAGAGCCTCTCCGCAGCTTGCTTCACGATCGCGTGATCGTTCCACCACAAACTCGGACTCATCGCGATGTAGCGATCGAACAGGTCCGGCGCCTCGAACAGGGTCTCGACCACGAACAGCCCCGCGAGCGATTCGCCGACGATCGCGCGTTCGCCCGTGCAGCGGTACCGCCGCTCGATCTCGGGCATCAATTCGCTCGCCACAAACTCACGGAACGCGCGCGAACCACCGACTACGGGCGCAACCTTGCGATCCTCGGCCACCGCCGTCTCGCCGGTCAGGTCGCGCCGCCGCTGCGTGTTTTCGATGCCGACCACGATCACCGGAGCGATCGCGCCCTCGCGGATGAGCGCATCCACGGTATTCGTGATATGTGGAAAGTCCTCGGCAATGCCCCCGTCGGGCATATACAGAACCGGGAACGGCCGCTGCGAAGTCGCGTAGTCCGGTGGCAGATAGACGTTGATCGGGCGCAGCTCGCCCGTGTGCTTCGACGCGACCGTGAAGTAGTCGTGGGGCAGGATCGGGTCCGGCGGCAACACCGGCGCAACCGCCGAGCAGCCCGATAGCACACCGACCAGCAGCGGGAACAAGCGAGGTGACACCATGCGCAACCCACTGTGGCGATCGCCTGGCCACGTGTCCAGCGGCAGCGACACGCTCATGCTGGCAACTCGTGCACCGACAGCAACCCGTGTCGCCGCCAGCCGATCGTCAACATCCATGTGCGCGCATCCGCGACCGGGCGAAGGATGCCTTCGAGCCCCCGCACGCGGAAGGTCTCGCGGAAGCCTGTGAACCAGGGTGCGCTCGTGTACGTATCGATCGCGGCAGGAACCTGTATCTCACGACCTTCGGTCGCGTGCTTCTTACCGTTGCCAAGCACATACCGAAGCACATTGCGCACCTCGCGCGGCGTCTTCAGGATGCGATCGTGGTAACGATCGGCGAACACGCGGCCACGGCGACGCCAGAGCTTGTTGAGCACGCGCGCGATGCGGATCATGAGGCCCTGCAAGCCGCGCGATAACGAGGTGCGATCGCTCGCTTCGACGACCAAGTGGAGATGGTCGTTGAGGACGGCGTAGTGCGTGAGGCGGAAGCCGTTGCGCTCGCAACCAGCGGCGAACGCAGCGCGAAGGGCCGTGTATTCGCCGCGATTGCGCAAACGCGGCAATCCCCGCTGCAGCTTCAACGTGACATGGGCGGGAAAACGCGCCGCCAGCGGCGCGCGAACGACGTGCGCTACCCCGGCCTGCCCGTGCTTCGGCTTGCGACCAGCGCCGGCGCGGCGACCGCCGTGCTGTGGCCGGAATGGCAGGACGCCGGTGGCCTCCGACGGCATTGGTCGGGAACCAACCCGCTTCGCGGTGCTGCGCGCCGAGCTTGCTTCCTTAGCGGTTGCCATCTTGATTCGGCATATATATGCAATCCCCGATCGTATTGCAAGCGTCGTCGCCCGAATCAGCGCCTGCCGGCCACCAGGCAATAGCCATCGAGTCGCGCCGCTTCCGCGACCATGTCCCCAGCGTCTGGCACGTGGAATGCATGCAGTCGGAAGGGTGGCCATCCTGCGTGCGCAACACCGAGTGCGACTCCGGGGAACCTCGTACGCAAACTCGCCTTGTGCGCGATGAGCCGCGCGTAGTCCTCCGGGCTGCGAAGCCACCAGCGCTCCGCGCGATCCTCGGGGCAAAGTTCGCGCCAACGAGCTTCGAAGGCCGCCGCACGCACCTGCGCGTCCGCCGCCTCACGGCGCGCATAGAGGCTCGTCGCCGCACGGGCCCAAGGCGAGAGACTCTCGCGCGCCACCACCACGATCTGGAGCACCGCGAGTGCGGCGGCAAGTTCGTTCGCCTGCGGCAGGCCAAGAGGCGTCAGCACGAAGAATGCGTCCTTCACGGCAAATCAGCCCCCGCAGGTTCTCGCCGCATTCGCCTTCGAGTTGAACTCGCGAGTGCAATGCAGGCAAAACTGCCGACAGATCGGATCCGTGAGGCAGTCGTCCTTGGCCACGAAATCGGCGGTCTTCTGTCGTTGCACCCCCTGCGGCTCGTCGACGCTGCCTAGCGGCTTGCCGCCTTCGCGCAAGTACACCGAGCATGGATAGTAGAACTGCCCATCCACCGTGCGTTCCGTCAACGGGATATAGCAGCGCCACGGCGCGGTAGCGGCGACGGTGACCTTGTCGAGCCCAATCGAGTTTGAAGTAAATACCGTCTCGACCTTGCGGCGCAGCAACGGGAAGCGCTCCTGAGGGTACTCGGCGAGAATCCCAGCCAACTGTGCCATCACGCCGCGGACCTCGTCGAACGCACCGAGGTCGTCCTTCTCATCGACCGACGTGATCAGTTTGACATCGTCGGGGTGCAAGGCGAGCAACTGCCGCACGAGGTCCGGCACGCGGCGGCGTGTGGTGCGCTCGACCACGGTGTTGAGGATGAGGAAGAAGTCGTGCCCTGCCAGCCTCATCTCACCAAGCTTGCGCACGGTTGCGAAGACGCGCGTCCAGGCACTCGGCTGCAGAACCGCACCATCGCTCACACCACCGTGCGCTTCATCCAACGACACGCGCACCTCGTCGATGCCGGCGTGCACAAGCCGTTCGTAGACTTCCGGAGGCTCTGTGCCATTGGTAGTGAGGCTCACGCAGCGCACGCCGCGATCCTTCGCCAGGCGAACCATCGACGGCAGGTCGCGCAACAGGCTCGCTTCGCCGCCCGTGAAGTGCAGGTGTTCGATCGGGGTATCGCCGTGGCTCACCAACATGCCAGCGAAGCGCCTCAGGTCGTAAGTCACCGCCCGCTGCGGCCGCACCCGCAAGTCCTCGGGCGTGCGCGCAATCGTCTTGCAGTAGGCGCAGCGCAGGTTGCACTTGTAGGTGACGAACACCGTCACTCGATGCAGCGCGGTCGTCGCATCGACGGCGTGCGGTCGATCCAGCAGGTGCCGGATGTCCTCGACCCGTGAGTCGCAGACTTCCTCAAACAACAGATCCGGAACGACGCTCCTGGTCGGGGCGGGCTGGGTTGCTGCGGGCGGGATCACCGGAGTTCCATCGCCACCGGTCGCCCGGCTCCTTGAGGTGATTCTGGCCACAATCCCCATGCGAAGGGGAGATCCACCCCACCGCTGGACGGCAACGCCCGGCCGTGCGACAACCCTGCCCCAACTTGCGCCCCCAAACCCGCATCCTGCTCGCTGGCATGCTGTTCGCAACGGCCGGCGCGTTCTTGAAGAACGGCGACTTCCCCTCCCTGCAACGGGCGGGGGTGCGCGCGGTCATTGCGGCAGTGACCATGTTCCTGCTGCTCCCGGAGGCCCGGCGCCGGCCGGACCGGGCCACCATGCTGCTGGCGCTGCCCTACTTCGGCGCCACCTGCTTCTTCGTCATCTCCAACACGCTGACCACCGCCGCGAACGCGATCTTCCTGCAGGCGGCTTCGCCTCTGTGGGTGACGCTGCTCGGGCCGCTCCTGCTGCGCGAACGGGCCCAGCGCAGCGAAGTGCTGATGCTCTCCTGCATTGGGGTCGGCATGGCCCTGTTCTTCTTCGCGCCAGCCAGCGAGAGCGCGAGTGCGCCGTCGCCGCGCCTCGGCGACATGTTTGCGATTGCATCGGGCGTGTGCTTTGCCCTCGTCCTGCTCGGCATGCGCTCGATCAGCCGCCGCGACCCGACCCACACTGCGGCGGCGATCGCGTGGGGCAATGCGTTCACGGCGCCGCTGTCCTTCGCCCTCATGCCGATCGTCGGCCAGAGCCCCGTCGTCGGCGACGGCAGCACCTGGCTCACGATCCTGTTCCTCGGCACCTGCCAGGTCGGCCTCGCCTACGCCCTGCTCGTGCGGGCCATGCCGCACGTAGGTGCCGTCCAGGCATCCCTGCTGCTCATGGTCGAACCGGCCCTCAACCCGCTGCTGGCCTACTTCGTGCACGGCGAACGCCCGCACTGGCTGGCCGTGCTCGGCGGCGTGCTCATCGTCGGCTCGGTGACTGCCAGCGCCGTGGTATCGCGCCGTCGCCTCGCAACCCCGCGTGAAGAAGCGCAGTAGACTTGCCGCGCGGCCAGCATCGGGTCGACCGCGAGGCTCGGAAACGCTAGCGTGACCGCGTGATTGGCGCCCCCCACCGTCGCCACGACGCCTTGGCGTTCGTGCTGTTCCTGCTGCTGCCCGCAGTCCTGCTCGGCGACTGCCTGTTCGGGGGCAAGACGTTCCTGCCGTACGACATCGCCGAGTTCCCGCCGATCGCGACGACCCTGACACGCGAACAGCAGCAGGACCTGCGCGAGACCGCCAACTACGACGCGACGGAAGCCCCGATCTGGTTTGCGATCGAACTGCAACTCGCGCGCGAAGCGCTCCTGCACGGCCAGTTGCCGCATTGGAATGGCTACGTGCGCGGTGGTGCGCCCATGCTCGCGCACGGCCATCTCGGCCTGCTGGATCCCCTGCATTGGCCAGCGCTGCTGTTTGCCGATCCGACGGACGGATTGCTCTGCCTCAGTTACATCATGTTCGCGCTGGCGGGGGCGCTCATGTACGGATTCCTGCGCGCCTTGCGCATCGGCCATCTCGCCGCGGTGTTTGGCGGCGTGGCCTTCGCATGGTCGGGCACCATCACCGCGAACGCGCACTGGTTCATGCGCATGGAGCCGCTCGCGCTCATGCCGGGCATGCTCTGGGCGATGCTCGCCATAGCGCGCCGCTGCGGCCACGCGCGGGCAAAGCCAACTCTCGGGCTCGCCCTCGCGATGGCCTGCACGTGGCTGTCGGGATTCCCGCAGTACGGCATTCCGACCACGCTGATCGCCGCCGCGTTTGGCTTCACGCTCTGCCTGCACGAACTGCGACGCGGCCTGCGTCCCGCGCTGCAACTTGCCGGCTGGATGGCGCTCGGCGGTGGTCTTGGGCTGTTGCTCGCGATGCCGTCGCTGCTGCAGATGCTGCACTTCTATCCGCTGTCGAATCGGCCGATCGATGAGACGCTGGACCGCGCCAGCCGGCACGCCTGGGCGCCGATGGGCTTCCTCGGCTACCTGTTCCCTACCATCTTCTCGGCGCCCGGCGATTGGACGATGCCGCAGGATCGTTCGCCGCTGCCGTGGTTGCTGTCCAACCTGCGTCACTGGGAGACCGGCGAACAGCTGCTGCCGAACTACAACTTCACCGAGTACGCGATCTTCCCGGGCACGCTGCCGCTGATCTGCGCCGTGCTCGCCCTGCTGCAGAAGGGCCCGAAATGGCGATTCCTGCCCGTTCTCGGCCTCGCGCTCGTGTGGCTGCTGGCGACGGGTGCACTCGGCTTCTTCGCGGTCTACCTGCTGCCCGGCATCAAGACCGTGCCGCCCTACCGCTTCGCCGGGCCAGCGTGTGCATTCGTCGCGATGCTCGGTGCGATCGGCTTTGACTCCCTGCGCGCGCACTCGCGCCCCGGCGTGTTGCGCCTGTTGGCCGTAGCACTGGCCGCCGCGGGCAGTTTCTGCCTCGCCGAGTCGACGCACGTGGTGCCGCCGACGGACACCTCGAAGGATCCGTGGCTGAGCACGATCGTCGAACGCTACCGCGAACCCTACGCGCGCGAGAACCGCGTACCGGTAGCCGAAGTGACGCCAATGGCTGCGCACCACTTGCAGTTCACGGTCGCCAATCCGAGCAACCCCGCCCAACCGTTCGACACGATCCGGCTCGGCCGCGAGCGGCTGCACGGCAACCTGTGGCGGGGCGGCTCCGCCTTGCTGTTTGGCGCGGGCTTCCTGTTCCTGCTGTCGCTGCGCGGACGTGGCAAGGCCCTCGTCGGCTGGCCCGCAATGCTCGCAATCGCGTTCACGGGGCTCGAACTCGGCAACTTCGGCTTCCACCTCAACCGCGGTCAGACGATGCCGTATCCGCACACGAGTGCGGTGCACGACTTCCTGCGCGCGCAGCGTGATACCGCCATGGCGCAGGGTGGTTTCCTGGTCGGGCGCGGGTTTGCACTCGGCAAGGGCTCCCCGAGCGGCTCGGCCTACACCCTGCCAGGTGGCACGCTCGCGGCCGAACACATCCGCGATCTGAACTTCTACACGTTCGTCGACAACAAGAGCGACCTGCCGATCCGCAAGCTCTACGGCGATGCCCAGATCCTGCGTGGCTTCGTCTGTGGTGGCCTGCCCGACGACGACCGCCTCGAACGCCCCTGGTGGGACCTCATGGGCCTGCGCTACGTGCTCTCGACGCATGCCATGCAGCACGCGGGCACCCGCGTCGGCCCCGAACTGAAGGGCCCCCTCGGCGAGTTCTTTGTCTACGAACGTCCACACGCGATGCCGCGCGCGTGGCTGGTGCCCGAACTGCGCATCGTCGACAAAGAACCCGAACTCATCGAGACCTTGGCCAGCAAGGACCTCAACCCGCGCGCCGCCGCGCTTGTCAGTAGCGCGGATGCGGCGGTGCTGGGTTCGCTGCCAGCTGACGCCAGGACACGCGACCGCACGATCGAGTTCCTGCACGAAGACAAGAAGCGACTCGTGCTGCGAGTCGGCGAAGGTGCGGCCGGCTACCTCGTGCTCGCGGACACGTTCTTCCCGGGTTGGGAAGCGACGATCGACGATGCGCCAGTGCCGATCGCGCGCGGCAACCTCTACCAGCGCGTCGTCGCGGTGCCGGCCAAAGCCTGCACGCTGCACTTCCGCTTCCGCGCCGACGGCTTCCGCTCGGGTCTAAGCCTCGGCGCGTGCGGCCTGCTCGGCCTGCTGGCCCTGTTGTGGATCGGACGCCGACGCGCCTCTGCTACCGCCGGCGACGAATCGATCGCGAGCTAGCCCTTCTTTTCCTTGGGCTTGCTCGCCGCCTTCGCACGCTCGCGCGCGCGCTTCTCATTGGCCGCGATCGCACCCGGAAACGGGCGCCCACTCTCGATCGCGGCGTTCTCGTCGTGCAGCGGCCGCCCGTAGTCGACGAGCGCCTCCATGTCGAAAGCGCCGAACTTCACGAAGGGCTGCGCGAGCAGTCGTTCGTGAATGACCTGCGGCAACGCCTTCAAGATCACCATGCCACCGGCATCCCGCGTCGGCTGCCCCTTGGCATCGAGCACGAACGTGTCGCGAATGAGAAGTGCACTGCTCGCATTCTCGGCTAGACGATCGGCATCCTGCCACCGACTGCGGCCCTGCGTTCCCGAAGAGATCTTGCGCAACAGTGCCCGATGCATGCCGACAAACATCTTCGCCTTCTGCTCGTCGGTGTGTCCGGTGCTGCGCTGCAGATCGAAGAGGTTGCGCGCGAGCCCCAATTCGGGCAGCAGGTCGATCGCATGCCAGAACCCCGGCAATACGAGCAACACCGTCTCATCCGCCGTCATCACGACGATCTGCACGTTGCGCCCACCAGCGCCATTGGTCGTGCCCAACGCCGTCTGATCCTGTCGGTAGCCGGCCGACAAACCGATGTGCGGGGCCGACTCGATGTCGGACCAACCGAGGATGAAACGTTCGCGCAGTTCTTCCTGCAGCACGGCATTGGCCAGCGTGGTGCCGCGCAGACTCTGCAGCGCGCTGCACGCGTCACCATTCAGGTCGCCGAGCGCTTGGATCCACAGGATCGGCTTGCCAGTCGAACGCGACGCGGCCTTGGCAACCGACAGATCGGTGTGCCACGGCAGCGCGAGCACCTTGGCGATCTCCTTCACCAGCTCCTTGCCAGCCGCCTTCGGCCCGGAGGTATCGGGGTCGATCGGATCGGGCGCAGGTGCGGGCACCGCCTTCTTGCCCCCTGCAGGAGGCGCACCCGGCGTTCTCGCGGGCGGCTGGAAGAAGGGCTGGTTGGCGAGTCCCGGGTGATTCACGGGTGGCGGCACGAGCGGAATGCCAGGCAACGGCGGGCGCTGGGCTACCGCAAGACCAGACCACAACGACAAGGACAGCAACATCAAATGCCGCATCGGAGATCTCCAAGATGGCGCCAGGGTCGGCGCTATCACCATTGAACCAGATCCCCGTCGCGCGCGCTTGGACCGGGCGAGGGGATCTTTGCCATCCACTAGTTCTTTCGCTTCTGGGCAGCCTTTGCCGCCTTCTCGGCCAGCAGCCGGTCCTTCGCCAAGGCCTTTTCGCGCAACTCGTTGGCCTTCACAGCCTGCGGGAAGTTGCGGCCTTTGTCGACCCAAGCATTGTTGTCGTAGAACGCGCGCCCGTAGTCGACGAACGACTCCATGCCGAAGTCGGTGAGCTTCTTCCACGGCCGCTGCAGGAGCCGTTCGTGCACGACCTGGACCACAGGCTTCAACACCACGCGACCGTTGGCTTCAACCATCGGTTGGCCAAGGTCATTGAGCGCAAACGTATCGCGCACGCCGGCCTTGCCGCGGTTGCTCTCTTCCCACTGATCAAAGTCCTGCCACCGGCTGCGGCCAATCGCCTCCGGCGTCAACTTGCGCAGGAACGACCGGTGCAGGGTCGAGAACATGACCTGCTTCTGCGCCGCACTGTGTTCTTCACTGCGATAGAGATCGTGCAGATCGAGCGCGAGTCGCAACTCGGACAGCAGGTCCTCCGCATTCCAGAACCCCGGCAGAACGTGCACCACGGTCTCGTCGGTGGCCATCACGACAAGTTGCACATTGCGGCCGCCGGCCCCATTGGTCGTGCCAACCGCCGTCTGATCACACTTGTAACCATGGGAAATGCCCACGTGCGTTTGCCGCTCGATATTCTGCCAGCCGATCACAAAGCGTTCGGACAGCAGATCCATCACTTCCTGATTTGGCAGGGTCACGCCCCGCAAACTCTGGAGAGCACTTCAAGCAAAGCCATCGAGTTCGCCGAGCGCCTGCACCCACAGAATGGGCTTGGCCGTCGCCGCCGATTCGACCTTGGCCTCAAACAGCTTCTCGTGCCACTGCAGCGCCGTCACCTTCTTCACCGCCGCTCTGAGCTGCTTGCCCGCGAGCTGCGGCCCTTCGGTAGCAGGATCCTTCGTCGGCGGCTCGGGCATCACCATGGCGGCGGCCGGGCTCGCCGCGGGCACGCTGGTCGGCGCCTGTGCACCTTGATTCGCCAGTTGCTGGCGCAACTGCGCAGGCATCGCCGAACGGACCGGCGAGGCGGCGCTTGCTGCCGCCTGGGGCGCTCGCCCAACCGGTGCAGCCGGGCGACGTTGCGCCGTGGCCATACTGGCCAGAATCAACACAGCAAGCAGGACAGGTTGCTTCATTGGGGTCTCCTGGGTTTGCCGACGCACCTGGACTTGATGCGCCGGACCGTTGGAGCCGATGGCACAGCTTCGCGTAAGGCCGAATCACACCTCGCCTACGAAGTTCCGCGGGTTGCCCAGACCGCGCGGCGCGCCCACTATTGCATTCTCCCCACTTCGTCCCCTCCCAATGCGCGACTGTCGATACCCGCTCTCCGCCTTCGCCGCCCTGCTGCTTGCCGCACCGAGCCTCGCCCAACGAACGTGGATCGTGGCGCCACAACCAGGCCCCGGGGTTGACTTCACCGACCTCCCGCCGGCCATCGCGGCAGCGGCACCGGGCGATCGCATCGAAGCGAGCGGCACGTCTTCGCTTTTGGCGACCTATTCGTCGATCTTCGTCGACAAAGCGCTCGATATCGAGGCGACGCAGGCCGCGCGCCTGGACTCGATCCGCGTCGAGAATCTGCCCGCAGGCCAACTCGTTCGCATCGCGGGCTTCCGCTGCGTCACCACCCCAACCAATGCCGCACCCGACAATTGCCTGCTGATCCGCAACTGCGCGGGCACGGTATTACTCACCAGTCTCGACGTCCGGAATTCGACAGGCGACCGGATCGACGGCTTCCGGCTCGAGAACTGCGCCGCGGTAGTTCTCCAGGATGTCACAACGCTCGGCAACAGCGGCGGCATCAACCCCGGTGGCCCAGCCCTCTTCGTCAACAACAGCAGCTGCAGCCTCGTGCGCTGCACCCTGCGCGGCGGCGACGGCGGCGGCTCGATCTCCAATGCGGCTGGCTACCGCGGCGGTGATGCTGTGCAGATCGTTTCGGGGTCGATGCTCGCCGCCCAGTGCACGATCACCGGTGGCCATGGCGGCTATGGGTTCTTTGTTCCAGGCGATGGCGGCACGGCGGTCTACAACGACTCACTGCACCCTGCCACGCTCACGTTGCTGGACTCCACGTTGACCCAGGGCCAGGGTTTCGTCGGCCAATCGATCGATGGAAACGCCGTCGATGGTGTGGCCCGCGTGACGGCCGACTGCATCGTCACTGGGCCGTTGCAGAATGGAGCGACGACCGTTCCAGCGATGACCACGCTACAATCCAACGCCAACCTCCAGCAAGGTGGCACGCTGGATCTCACGTTCGAAGGCACCGCTGGCACCCTCATCATGCTCGGCTTCGACGTCCGCGCCGAACATCGCCTAGTCCCCGGTTTTGCCGAACCATGGCTGCTCACGCCCGACTGCTGGCTGCTCGGCTACGGCGTCCTGCCTGGCTCGCCGACGACGGTCTCCTACTACGTTCCGCATGAGCCGGTACTCCACCAGCTTTCCTTGTGGTTCCAGGCCGCGGCGTTCGAGGCCTCGGCCCGCGCCACAATGACTCCCGTCGCAGTGACGCGCGTCGAGTAGTTCGAGTAGCCTCTGCGCGATGCAGATGGTGCTGGTGAGCTCCTGCCTCATGGGCGAGAAGGTGCGCTACGACGGCGGCACCAAGTCGCTGCTGGATCCAGTCCTCGCCGCGTGGCAGGCCGAAGGCCGCCTGCTTTGGGTGTGCCCGGAGGTCGCCGGTGGGCTCGGCACACCGCGGCCACCGGCCGAGATCGTCGGCGGAACTGGGGAATCGGTGCTCCTGGGGCACGCGAAGGTGCGCACCAACACCGGTGAGGATGTGACAGCGCAATTCCTACGTGGCGCCCACGCCGCGTTGGCATTGGCCCGCAGCCGCGGCGCGCGCATCGCAATCCTCAAGGCGCGCAGCCCTTCGTGTGGCAACGAACAGATCTACGATGGCACCCACAGCCGCACGGTGATCGCGGGAGAAGGCACCACGGCTGCACTCCTGAAGCGCGAGGGCGTGCGCGTATTCCACGAAGGGCAATTGCGTGAGGCCGCCGAGCACCTCGCACAACTCGAAGCGCTGGACCCACGGCGCACTCGTTAACCCTTCTTCTGCAGCCGCGCGAGCTGCTTCGGATCCGTCAACTCCCTTGCCGCGATCTTGCCAACCCACTGCGCGGTCTTGTCACCGGACGCCGCCAATTGGCGCGCCAGCGTCAGCGAGGGTGCATGCAAGGCCAAGGATCGTTTGCCAATCTGGCGAAGTGCCCAGTGAACGGCCTTCTTCACGTAGTTGCGCGGGTCCGTGGCCTGGGCCTCGATGATCTTTAGCAACGGCAAGAACTCGGCATCTGGCGCCTCCTTCGCGTGCACGCAATAGCTGGCAATCGTGGCAAAGGCGGCGCGACGAACAAACTCTCGCTCGTCTTTCGCCCACTGCCGCACCTTCTTGATTGCATGCGGTGTGGCCACAAACAGATGCAAACACACCTGATCACACACATCCCACGAGTCGAAGTCTGCAACCCAAACATCCATCTGCTCTGGCGTGACAAGCTTCGGGTCGTCGATGAGCCCGGCGAGGATGCGGGCCTCGTGGCAACCACTCGCCCAGAGTTCGGCCGCGAGTGCATGCTGCCGCCTGTACTTGCGG
This sequence comes from Planctomycetota bacterium, assembly GCA_020851075.1. Lineage (GTDB taxonomy): Bacteria > Planctomycetota > UBA1135 > UBA1135 > UBA2386 > JADZDL01. Next base: position 64,215 of record JADZDL010000256.1, read on the forward strand.
GCCAGCTGCCTGATCTTGGGCACGGGAACGCCAAAGGCCCTCGCGGTGTTGATGCCAACGCGGGCCATGCCGGCGCGCCCCGCCGGAGAACCGAGAGCTCTCAACTCCGCGAGAACCTCCGCCACGCGAACTAGCGCAGCGGGCTCTGCAACCTTGCCTGCTCGATTCGTTCTAGCCATTGGAAGGTGCAACGCACACCGGACCGCGCACGCACCCCAGCAGACTAGATGCCGAGCCCAGCCAACACGAGCCGGTTCGCGAGAAGGCGCCCCCACGTGGCATGATGCGCACCATGCGCTTGCTGCCGATCCTGCTCTTCGCTGCGTGGCTGCCCTGCCAAACGCCTTCCGACCAGCCCCTGCACCTGCGCTCTGCCACGAGCGCACGCTGCGGCTGGGGCACGGCCCACGATGACACCAGCGTCGACGGGATGGCACTCGCGGTCGGCGAGGTGACCGCGGAGCGCGGCGTCGGCACCCACGCACCGGCGGAGATCGTGTGGCAACTGCCCGATGGCGCACGGTGGTTCACGGGGTGGTTCGGCGTCGCCGCTGAGCGCGGCACCAATGGGTCCATCACGATTGAAGTATGGATCGACGGCGACAAGAAGTTCGCGAGCGCAGTCGTGAAGGGTGGTGGTGCGCCAACGTGGTTGGCCGTGCCGGTGTTCGGTGGAAAACAATTGAAGTTCGTCGTCACCGACGGAGGCGATGGCAATGGCGCCGACCACTGCAACCTGCTGTGGCCGACCGTTCGTTTCGGCCAGGAACAGCCGAAAGACGCCCTCCCGAACGCGATCACGTTTGCAGGGCAAGCCAAGCTGCCGTTCCTTGCGCCTGCATGCCTGTGGAGTGATCGTCCGGCGACGAAGTTTGTCGAAGCCTACCCACTCGGCGATGGCCGCCTCGGTGCCACCTGGTTTGGCGGCGTCGCGAAGGACCGCATCGTGCTGAACGAGAACTCGATGTGGAGTGGCAGCGTCGAACCGACCGCGGATCGGCCGGATGCGTGGCGCAACCTGCCACAGATCCGCGAACTGCTGCGGGCTGGGAAGTACCGCGACGCCGAAGCTCTCGTCAACGCGACGTTCACGTGCGCCGGCAAGGGCAGTGGCCACGGCAATGGCAAGGACGTGCCGTTTGGGTGTTACCAGACGCTTGGGGACCTGGAGATCACGTGGCTCGACAAGGACGGTAAACCCTGGGCGGGCGAAGTTCGCGACTATGTGCGCTGGTTGATCCCCAACGAACGCGACAACATTGCGCACTGCCAATTCTCCTATGCAGACGGGTTCCAGCGAGGCAGCAACCTGCAGGTCCTCGGCGACGCCGTGATGTTGACCCTGTGGAGTTCCCCGTTGCGCCACGATGCGACGCTGAACTTCGATGTGACCTTGCGTCGCCGCGAGAATGCCGCGCTCGCTGGTTCTGGCGACACCGATCTGCTGCTCCTAGGCAAGTTGTCGAGTGGTAACGACATCCCCGGCACGCAGTTCGCGGCGCTGGCGCGCGGCATTGCCAACGGCGGCACAATCGCGAGAAACGGCACCACGCTGCAATTCCGCGGCATTTCCGAAGCACGCATTCTCGTCACCGCCGCAACCGATCTGGCCGTGAACAACGATGCGCATGGTGGTCTGGTGTCTCGGCGCATCAACGCGAGAGAAGTGGTCGCCACGCAAATGGCAGCTGCGAACACCAATCTCAACGGCGCCGCGCCGCGACCATCCACCGGCGGGACCGCGCAACTCGACCTCGGCGGCCACAACCGCCGCGCCATCCCCACCGCCCAGCGCCTGCGCGACCTCGCGAACGGCATCGCCGACCCCGACCTCTTCGCGCTCTACTTCGCCTACGGCCGCTATCTGCTGCGCGGCAGCTCCCGTCCCGGTTCGCTGCCATCCAACCTGCAAGGCCTCTGGGCGCCCGAATACCAGACCCCATGGAACGGCGACTACCACTTGGACATCAACGTCCAGATGAACTACTGGCCCGCGCTGACGACGAATCTCATCGAATGCGACGAGCCACTCGTGCGGCTCATCGAGTCCCTCGTCGAGCCCGGCCGCCGCACCGCGAAGGCCTATTACAACGCGCCCGGTTGGGTCGCGCACGTGATCACGAACGTCTGGGGTTTTACGTCGCCGGGCGAACACGCCAGTTGGGGCGCCACCAATTCGGGCAGTGGATGGCTTTGTCGCCATCTATTCGACCACTACGCGTTCACGCTCGATCGCACCTTCCTGCAGCGTGTGTATCCCGTCATGAAGGAGTCGGCGCAGTTCTATCTTGCGACGTTGGTCGACGATGGCCAACACGGCTGGCTCGTCACCGGCGTCAGCAATTCGCCCGAGAACGCGTTCCGCACCGCCGATGGCCAGACCGCGAATGTCTGCATCGGCCCCACCGTCGACCAGCAGATCATTCGTGAGCTGTTTGGCAACGTGATCGAATCGGCGCAGCTCCTCGGCATCGATACGGAGTTTGCCAGACAACTCGCCGAAGCACGCAACAAGCTCGCCCCGCATCAGATCGGCAAACACGGCCAATTGCAGGAATGGCTGCAGGACTTCGACGAAGCCGAACCACATCATCGCCACGTCTCGCACCTCTACGGGCTCTATCCCAGCGACCAGATCACCCCCCTCGGCACGCCCGAACTCGCCGCCGCCGCACGCAAGACGCTCGAACGACGCGGTGACGACGGTACCGGTTGGTCGCTGGCCCACAAAGCACTGCTGTGGGCGCGGCTTGGCGATGGCGACCATGCGCTGCGCTTGCTGACCAACCTGCTGCGCCCGATCGGCCAGCTCGGCTTCGACATGGGCCACGGCGGCACCTACCCCAATCTGTTCTGCGCACACCCGCCGTTCCAGATCGACGGCAACTTCGGCGGCACGGCCGCAATCGCCGAGTTGCTGCTGCAGAGCCACCGTGTGCGCGAAGGTGAGGACTACACGGTGCACCTGCTGCCCGCGCTGCCCAAGGCCTGGCCCACGGGCCGCGTGACGGGCCTGCGCGCGCGCGGCGGGGTGCAGGTCGATCTTGAGTGGAACGCTGGGAAGCTCGTTCGTGCGAGGCTCGAACGCGTCGCCGGCGACGATGGTCCCGTTCGCGTGCGGGTCGCGGGAAGCCCCAAGAGCAGCCCCGAAACCGCCCAATTGACCCCGACGGGCACGAATCCGAACACGTTCACGATCCCACTCGCGAAGGGCTCCCCGGTCGAGTTGCACAACTGACCAACCCGCAGCAGCGACACATCCGCAAATTGGCGGGTAGCAGCTGGCGGGGCTAAGAGCTGGTCACATTCCCGGTCCCCCGTGGTCGATCGCGTCAAGTTGCGGCACCATGCACTCCCCAAGGAATCGCCATGTCCCACAGCCCCTTGCTAGCTGCCGTCTCAGTGCTGCTCGCCGCCGCGACGATCCCAGCGCAGGCACCATCGCGTATCGTCGGCTACTTCCCCGCCTGGGGCATCTACGCAAGGAACTATCACGTCCCTAATATCCCGGCCGCGCAACTGACCCACATCAACTACGCGTTTGCGAACGTGCAGAACGGAGTCATCACGCTCGGCGATCCGTATGCGGACACCGACCGCTACTACCCGGGCGACTGCTGGAACCCAGGATGTCGCCGCGGTTCGTTTGAACGTCTGCGCATCCTAAAGCAGCAGCACCCACACCTGCGCACGCTGATCTCGGTCGGCGGCTGGACCTGGTCAGGTGGCTTCAGCGACGCTGTGTTGACGCCCGTAGCGCGTGCCACCTTCGCGCAATCGATCGTCGACTTCGTCGACCTGCATGAGTTCGACGGCGCCGACATCGACTGGGAATACCCGGTGAGCGGCGGCCTCGCCTCGAACACCACGCGACCGCAGGACAAGCAGAACTTCACCGCCTTCCTGCTCGAACTGCGGGCGCGCTTCAACACGCGCGCACAGACCACGGGCAAGACATATCTGATGTCGATCGCCGCGCCCGCCAATCCGGCGATCGCCAACAACCTCGAAGTCGCCCTGATCCATCCGGTACTCGATTGGATCAACGTAATGTCCTACGACCTGCGAGGGCCCTGGGGTGACCCGTTCACCGGTTTCTACGCGCCGCTCTACAAGGATCCGCTCGAACCAGTCGCCGAGCCCGTGCTCTCTCAATGGAACGCTGCCGCAGCCGTACAGAACTACCTTGGCCACGGCGTGCCGCCGAACAAGCTACACCTCGGCACGGCGTTCTATGGGCGCGGCTTCGAGGGCATTCCCAGCTCCTCACCCAACGGCCTCTACGCGACCTATACGAACCCAGCTTCCCCGGGCACCTGGGAGCTCGGGTCGTTCGACTACACCGACCTCGCGGCAAACTACGAGAACGCGACCGGCTGGGTGAAATACTGGCACGCGACGACGCGCGTGCCATGGCTGTGGAACCCTTCGCAACACAAGTTCATCGGCTACGACGACCCGCGTTCCATCACCGAGAAGGCGTGGTACGTACAACAATGGGGACTCGGTGGCGCGATGTTCTGGGAGCTGAGCGGCGATCGAAATGCCGCGCTACTAGGCCCGCTCGATACGTGGCTACGTCAACGCACGGCGCTGCACGCTTCCGCTGGTTCCGTGTCGCTGCAGACACCGTCGCGCATCGACCTGTCCTTGCAGGGCACGCCATCGCGCGCGGGACGCACCTACCTCGTGCTCGCCAGCTTGTCGGGCACCAATCCAGGCCTGCCATTGCAAGGTGGCCTTCTACCGCTCAACTTCGACTTCCTCATGCAGGCGTCGGCGCAGCTTGCTGGCGGCGCCCTGTTCCCCGGCGGATTTGGAGTGCTTGACGCGCAAGGGAATGCCAGCGCAGCACTCGACTTCTCGGCCGCGCCAGTCTTGCCAGTGGCATTCCTCGGTATGTCGGTGCACACGTGCGCGTGGCTGTTTCCGGCCAGTGCAGGTGCTGGCGAACCGAGCAATCCAATCGAGGTACGCTTCGTGCCGTGATCGCGGCGCGAACCTGCAAACCGCCAGTCCAAGCCCTAGTGCGGGCACCTTGCTGGCAGGGTTCGTATGTCGTTCTCGCTCGGGCAGCCTAAGTGTCTGGATGAGCAATCAGACCGAGGCGTGGGTGCTGGTCGTCGACAGCGAGCAAGCGAGGTTGCTGCGCGCCACCTCAAGTCAACACGGCAAGGTGCATCTCGATGAAGTGACGAAGCTCGCCACCTCATTCCAGGCCAGTGAGCACCACCGGCCCACCCGAATGGGACACCCCGGCCAAGGCAATGCTGAGGGTCACGAGCCGGAACGTAAACTCGCCCATTTCGCGCGTCAGGTCACCGCCTGGATCGCGCCAGAACTCGTGGCCCGAAGCATCGATCAGTGCAACCTGTTTGCGCCATCCCACATGCTCGGCGCGCTGCGTTCCGAGCTGCCGAAGCCAGTGGCGGGCAAACTCCGGGAGCACGCCGCGGAACTGGCGCACATGTCGGCGGCAGACCTTTCGAAGCACCCGAGCATCGGCAAGCTGCTGGCCAAGTAGCCCGGGCACCAGGCCCCTGACGGCCCTCATCCTCAGGGCCTGACCCGCTTGCCAGAATTGCCGCATCGGGGACACTTCCTGGATGCGCCACCTCCATGCCCTCGTTCTCGCGGCGCTGTGCACCTCCGTTCCCGCGCAGCAACTCGTCTATTCCCAGAACGACAACACGACCTACAACAACTCGGCCGTGGGCTGGCCGAGCAGCGTGATCGCGTTCCGCTTCACGTCGACGACCACGCAGGTGCTCGATGCGGCGCAGGTCTTCACGGGCAACCAGACGCCCGCACCACATTCGGTAGAGATCCGCACCCTGAACACGACCACCGGCCTGCCCGACCAACTTGTCGGCCAGCCCGGCACCTGGACGAGTGTGCACGCGCGCAGTTGGCAAGGGGCGCAGTTCGCGCAACCCGCGGTGCTGAACGCGAACACCGACTACTTCCTCGTCTGGCGCGTGCAGGGCATGTTCCCGCAACACTCCGTGAGCGCCGACAACCTGCCCGGCAACGTGCTCACCGAAGTGCGCTACTCCGACGGCAACACCTGGCACGCAATGGCCACGGTGGCGGCGAAGTTCCGCCTGTTTGCGCCGTACGCCGCCGGCAGCACCAACGTCTACGGCACGAGCAAACCCGGCATCTACGGCAACCCGACGATCGGCATTTCGGGCTGGCCCGCAATCGGTAGCCCCATCGACGTGTGGCTCGACAACGCGGCGCGCGTCGCGAGCAGTGCGCCACCGAACGCGCTGCTGCTCGTCGGTTGGCCGATTCCATCGGGCCTGCAGGTCCCGTTCGCGGACATCTACGTGACGGGAGACGTGATCTTCCTGCTGCAGACGCGCCTGCATACGAGCCCCACCGCGGGCGCCGTGAGCTACAGCTTCTTCGTGCCGAACACGCCCGCGGCGATCAGCCTGCCGCTGTCGTTCCAATGGGGCGTGCTCGATCCGGCAGCCGCAGATGGGCTATCGCACACGAGCGCGGTCACTGCGGTTCTGCAGTAGCGCGCGCAGAAGAAGCCGCGTCCCCCACCGCGGCAACCTTCACGGCCAATCGCGCCAACGCCTGTTGCAGCGGACACGCCGCCCCATCGACGACCTCTCCGGCCCGATATCGCGACAGCAACCGCCGCGACTGCTCGGCGAGTTCGCGGCGTACTTCGCGACGGCGGCCCTTCACGCGCGCAATGTGCATGAGGTCATAACCCGTCGTCTGATGCCGCATCCACGCGGTGCACGCCGCCGCGGCTCGCTCCTCGACGGGAATGCGCTCCGTGCGCGCCACGGTGCCACTGCCGACCGGGGTCGCGTGCGCGGTGATCGCGGTGGCCATGCGTTCTGCAAGTTCGGCATAGCGCGGCGCAAACCGCAGATACTGCACCACCGTCGCGTGGAAGTCCTCGACGTAGGCCTCCTGCTCACGCTCGCGCCGCGCCCGGCCCGCTGCGAGCTTCTTTTCATACGCCGGATCCGCCCGTTCTTGCTCGAGTTCGGCCCGCAATCGGGCAATGCGCTCCGCGGGCGCCCAGACCCCGCGGCCAAACACCTTGCGCCCCTTCTTCTCGGACACCGTCCAGCACGGACCTTCGGCCTTCACGCGGCGCGTGAGCCCCGCATCGCCCGGCGGCAGCAGGTCCCAATCGTCGGGCACCCGCAGCTGGCCCTGGGCCGTGCGCACGGTGCGAGGATTCAGACCTGGGGCGACGTCGCGGCTCTGCTCGGGCATGGCGAAGATGTAGCAAATGGGCGCCGCGCTGCCTCGTGCAGTGCGAAGAATCGTTGCACCTGATCTTCGGCCCAACGGCGCGGCCGCCACGGCAGACCGCCCGTGACGAATCCGCAGTGACCACCGCGACTCGGAAACAGCGCCGTGAGGAAGCGCGAACGCGCCACTTCGTCGTGCGGCAAGACGCGCCCGGGCACCAGCGGATCGTCCACCGCGCCGATGAGCAACGTGGGGCGTTCGATGGACGCCAGGAACTGCGCGCAACTCGACGACCGCCAATAGTGCAGTGCGTCGCGGAAACCGTGCAGCGGTGCGGTGACGATGCCATCGAACGCCTCAAACGTGCGACACCGCCGCACGGCCTTCGCATCGAGAATGCCCTGGAACTGCTGCCCTTTGGCGATTGCCTTCGGCACGAGCGTCTTCAGGAAGTGCTTCGCAATGAGCCCGCGATACCGTTCGTCACACTGCTTCGCCGCGACTTCGAGATCAAACGGCGCCGACACCGCGGCCGCCGACACCACCTGCTCGGGCACCAACGCGCCGCATTCGCCGAGCCACTTGAGCAGCACATTGCCGCCAAGTGAGAAGCCGACCAGATGGATCGCGCGCTGCGGCTCCTGCGCAATCAGGCGTTCGAGCACGAAGCCGAGGTCGCTTGTCTCGCCGCTGTGGTACGTACGCCGCGCCCGATTGGCCTCGCCGCCGCACGAACGGAACTCGAGCACCGCGAAGTTCCAGTTCGCCCGTTGCGCTGCGCGCATCATCGACCCGACGTACGCCGATTCGCGGCTGCCTTCGAGCCCGTGCAGCAACAGGACCAGCGGCGCCGCGGGCTGCTCCGGTTGTCGTGGCGCGAAGTGCAGGCGCACGAAGTCGCCGTCGGGCATGCGCCAGCGTTCGAGCCGCAGTTGCCGCACGTGCCGGCGGCTGCCCATCGACGCGAGCACGGTCTGCATGAGCCCCGAACGCGCCCACCACGGCGGTCGAAACGCCGCAGGCACAAACGCGACCGCGCCAGGCGGCACCGCCCCAGCTTGGGGACGTTCTGACGGTTGTTCTGGGCCACGTTCGACAGGCATGAGCCGCAAAGTTGTAGCGCGCAACTGCTGCGAATCCCCACAGCCATCGGACTCCGTTCTCCCCCATCCTGGCCCCCTGAGACCGACCGCACCGGCACTTCCCGACGCGTGCGCAGAAGGCCCCCAATCCCGCCGATGAGCCCCCAATGCGGACTCGCCATCGTCGCATGCTGCTCGGCAGCATCCTCTCGCTCGTCATCGTCCTCGCCGGCAGTGCCGCCGTCGTTCGCCAACGCACCGACCTCGCCTGGTCGGCCATGCAGAAGCAGGTCCATACGATCGATGCCGCCTGGCAGCTGCGGGATCATCGGCGTCTGCCGCTCTATGGCGAAGGCACCGAAGGCCGCGCGTTCGATGGTTATCAACGTGCGATCGAACTCGGCAAGCCGCTTTGCCGAGGCGACAACAAGGAGCTGGTCGCCACCCTTCCTCATTGGATTGATACCAAGGTCGCAGGCACCGAGGCACTGCGCGAACGCTGGCGACCCGCGATCGACGCCTTGCGCGCCGCCTGCCGATGCAATGACGCGCGCCCGCCGCAGACTTCAGCAGCTGTGCCAGAAACCGGCATTCTCAGCCTGCTGGATGCACGCTGGCTCGTCAACATGACGGTGCTCGAAGCCCGAGCTCTGCGGCTCGCGGGCCAACCCAGTAACGCTGTCGAGCGCACACTGGACGCGGCGACGTTTGGAGCCGATCTCATGCAGACGGGCCTCTTGATCAACACGATGATCGGCGCCGCAATGGTCGCGATCGCCGTCGACGAAGCCTGGCCCGAAAGTGCCCTGAGCCAACTCGACGCGCCCTCGCTGGACCTGCTCGCCGAAGGCCTCGACCGTCTCGACCGCCGCCTACCGACCTTCACGGATCTCGACGGCGAACTGCGCTTCATCGGCCATTGGCTGCAGCACATGCCGCTCGAAGAGAACAAGGATCTGTCACCCGCCTCGTGGCGCTTCGGCTTTTCGACCAGGTGGATGGCCGCCGATGCCTACCTGCGGTTTGCCGCGGCCGGCGAACGCATCGTCGACGGCCCCAACCTGTCGTGGCCGCAGCGCAAAGCCTGGCTCGAACTCGAGATCCAGCAGATGACCGCGGCCGGCAACCCGCTCACGGCGATGATGGTGCCCAATCTCATGTCGTCCGAAAGCACGCTGCGCGAAGTGCAAACGCGCGTTCGGCTCGTTCGCATGGCGGTCGCGGCGCATCGCGGCATTCAGAGCCATCCGCTGCAGGACCCGCTCGGCGCGGGACCGTTTGCGGTGGCCAAGGATGGGGATCGCGTTGTGTTCCGGAGTGCGGGAAGGCGTGGGGAGAAGGCGATCGAGCGCAGTGTGCAGCAGTAGGGAGGGACTGCGGGGGCCCTGGGAAAGTGAGGGCCGGACTTAGGCCACAGGCAAAATCGTCTGCCGACAATTTTGCCTAGGGTCAAAAACGTCAGTGCCCCAGGCCCCCAGCAAACACGCCGCAAAACGCCCCGCCAGGCCCCGCCCCGATCACGGCAACGGCGCGCGAATCGCCTTTACAACGCGACCGAGCAGCGCCAGCACGATCACCACGATCACGATCGGCAACAGAAACCGCCCCAGCCCCCGCATCCACATCGCCACCGCGAGCGCGACCAGGAAGATGCCGAGGAAGTAGCTCGCCGCGAGTTTCTGCGGGCGCACGCTCGGCTCGCCGCCGTCGGTCACGCGCGCGGCTCCAGCCTCGCGAGCACGGGCTGGCTCTTTCGGAAACCTTCGCGCGCCGCGTCTTCCCATGGCCAACGGCCCTGCTTGTCCGGCCACACGAGCTGCACGGCCGGGAACTCTTCGTCCTCGTAGGCCCAGAGCGCTTCGCGCAGGTACTCACCATAGAAGGCCTTGCCGACCGCGTAGAAGCGCACCGCGTAGTCGTCGACGAGGCCCATGTGCTTGCTGTCGGCAACGAAGTGCTTGCCCTCGTCGGCCTCGTCGGCGATGGCCTGGATCAGGTCCTCGGCGACTTCGTCCGGCAGTCCGAACACCATCACCTCGGCCTGGCCGAAGCTGTGCCAGAGTCCGATCGAGTACGAATACGCCGGGGCGTCGGGCCCCCCTTCGACGTGCACTACATGCACGCCCGCCTGCTCGATCTCGGCGAGAATTCCACGTTCGGTGTCGGTGAGGCTGTCGTTGGGGGCCCGCATGGGCTCACTCTGCCACAGCGACGCCTCGGGCGCACGTGGCAGAATGCCCGAAGAACGTCCAGGATCCGTGCAACCGCTGACACCGCGCCGGCGGGCGTCTATCGTGCGCGCCATCGGCGCCCGGCATGCGGGCACCGCAACCCGCCACGAGGCCACCTGATGACGATCCGCGTGTTCCGTCCCGAACGAGTTCTCACCCTTGCCGTGCCGCTCTGCACAGCCCTGTTGTGCGGCACCGCCAGCAGCCAGGAAACGGCTCAGGAACCGGCGCCCGCCGCCGAGAAGTCCGTGCCCGTGTTCAAGGATGGCCAGGCGCAAGTCGTCGATGGCTTCCGCAAGCAGATGGTCAAGCAGTGGCTGTGGGTCGAGACCAACTTCGACTCCGATGACGACGGCAAGAAGGACCGTCTGCACGTCGACGTCTGGCGGCCGCGCGCGACCGAGACCGAAGGGCTGAAGGTGCCGGTCATCTATGAGACGAGCCCCTACTTTGCGGGCGTCGATCAGGCCGCGCCCAACTGGGACCCCAAGCAGGAAGTGCACAGCGAGCCACCCAAGCGCAAGCCGGCACCGGGCGCCAAGTACGGCGAACGGCCGGGCATGATCGCGCAGTCCGAAGTGAACACCTGGGTGCCGCGCGGTTTTGCCGTCGTACACTCGTCGTCGCCGGGCACGGGCTTTTCGGAAGGTTGCCCCACCGTGGGTGGCGACAACGAAGAGCTGGCGCCGAAGTTCGTCATCGACTGGTTGAATGGCCGCGCGAAGGGCTACACGACGCCGGACGGCACCGAAGAAGTGAAGGCCGAGTGGTGCACGGGCAAGGTCGGCATGATGGGCACGTCCTACAACGGCACGTTGCCACTCGCCTGCGCGACCACCGGTGTGCAGGGCCTCGAAGCGATCATCCCGATCTCGCCCAACACGTCGTACTACGTCTACTACCGCAGCAACGGCCTCGTTCGTCACCCGGGCGGCTACATGGGTGAGGACATCGACGTGCTGTACGACTTCATCAACAGCGGCAATCCCGAGCGCCGCGAGTACTGCAACAAGAAGGTGCGCGACGGCGAACTGCTCGGCAACTTCGATCGCATAAGCGGTGACTTCAACGATTTCTGGGCCGGCCGCGACTACGGCGCCAAACTCGGCAAGGTGCGCTGCGCGCTGCTCATGGCGCACGGTTGGAACGACTGGAACGTGATGCCCGAGCACGCCGTGCGCATCTATGCCGCGTGGAAGCAGAAGGACCTGCCGCACATGGCGTACTTCCACCAGGGTGGCCACGGTGGCCCGCCGCCGATGGAGCTCATGAACAAATGGTTCAGCCGCTTCCTCTATGACGTCGACAACGGCGTCGAGAAGGAACCCAAAGCCTGGATCGTTCGCGAGAAGGACCGGCCCAGCAGCCCGACGCCGTATGCCGACTATCCCAACCCGGAAGCCAAGCCCGTCGTCCTGCACGTGGCCGGCGATGGCCTCGGCGTGGGCAGCTTGCAGCTGACGGCTTCCCCCGGCCAGAAGCCCCAGACGCTCGTCGACGATGTCGCCGTGCCAGGCGCCAGACTCGCGACGGACGAGAAGTCCGAACATCGCCTGATGTTCGCGACGCTGCCGTTGACCGAGCCCCTGCACCTCTCCGGCACCGCCAAGCTCACGATCCGCCTCGCCAGTGACAAGCCGGCGGCAAACCTCTCCGTGTGGCTCGTATCGCTGCCGTGGACCGAACGTGCGCGCCAGACCGACAACATCATCACGCGCGGCTGGGCCGACCCGCAGAACCACGCTTCGCTGCGCAAGGGCGAACCGCTGGTGCCAGGCAAGTTCGTCGAGATGACGTTCAACCTCGAGCCCGACGATCAGATCATCGCGGTCGGCGAACGCATCGGCCTCATGATCTTCTCAAGCGACCGCGACTTCACGCTGTGGCCACCGGCGGGCACCAAGCTCACCGTCGACCTCGCGGGCACATCGCTCGAACTGCCGGTGGTCGGCGGCGACGCCGCGTTTACGAAGTCGACGACGGCGGCAAAGTAGCCGCGAACGGCGCGCCGCCCGCGGCCATGCGGCGCGCGGTCACATCCGGAAGACGGGTGCGCGCCAATCTTCGATCGGCGCATTGAGGCTGGCGGACAGCCCGAGCGCCAGCGCCGCCCGCGTCTGGCGCGGATCGATGACACCATCGTCCCACAGGCGCGCTGTGGCATAGAGCGGGTGCCCCTCGGTCTCGTACTTCTCGAGGATCGGCGCGCGCATCTTCTGCTCGTCATCGGCAGACAGCTGCTGACCCTTCTCTTCGAGTTGGTCCTTCTTGACCTGCACGAGCACGCCGGCAGCCTGTTCGCCCCCCATCACCGAGATGCGCGAATTCGGCCACGTAAACAGCAATCGCGGCTGGTAGGCGCGCCCGCACATGCCGTAGTTGCCGGCGCCGAACGAACCGCCGATGAGCACGGTGAACTTCGGCACGGTTGCGGAAGCGACCGCCTGCACCATCTTCGCGCCGTCCTTGGCGATGCCGCCGGTCTCATACTTGCGGCCCACCATGAAGCCCGTGATGTTCTGCAGGAACAGCAGCGGCACCTTGCGCTGACTGCACAGCTCGACGAAGTGCGCAGCCTTCTGCGCGCTCTCCGAGAACAGGATGCCGTTGTTGGCGACGATGCCCACGGGCATGCCGTGGATGTGCGCAAAACCCGTAACGAGCGTCGTGCCGTAGCGCGTCTTGAACTCGTGCAGGCGACTGCCATCGACGAGGCGCGCGATGACTTCGCGCACGTCGTACGGCGTGCGCGTATCGCGCGGCAGCACGCCGAGCAGTTCTTCGGGGTCGTAGAGCGGATCCTCGACCGACTGCAGCGCGAGCTGCTGCGCCTTCACGGTGTTCAGGTGCGCCACGATCGAACGGCACATCTGCAGCGCGTGCGGTTCATCTTCGGCGAAGTGGTCGGCGACCCCCGACAAGCGCGTGTGCACATCAGCGCCGCCGAGATCTTCGGCCGAGACGACTTCACCAGTAGCGGCCTTCACGAGCGGCGGCCCACCGAGGAAGATCGTGCCGTTGCCCGTCACGATGATGCTCTCATCGCTCATCGCCGGCACGTACGCACCACCCGCCGTGCACGAACCGAGCACCACCGCGACCTGCGGGATGCGCAAAGCCGACATGCGCGCCTGGTTGTAGAAGATGCGGCCAAAGTGGTCGCGGTCGGGGAACACGTCGGCCTGCAGCGGCAGGAACGCGCCGCCCGAGTCGACGAGGTAGATGCACGGCAGCCGGTTCTCGAGCGCGATCTCCTGCGCGCGCACATGCTTCTTCACCGTCATCGGGAAGTACGTGCCACCCTTCACCGTCGCGTCGTTGGCGACGATCATGACCTCACGCCCCTCGACGAGGCCGATGCCCGTCACCACGCCAGCGCTCGGCGCGTCGCCGCCATAGAGGCCGTGGGCCGCCAACGTCGACAACTCGAGGAACGGCGCGCCAGGGTCGAGAATCGCCGCGATGCGTTCGCGCGGCAGCAACTTGCCGCGCTTGTGATGGCGCGCGACCGCATCCGGGCCGCCGCCGAGCTTCGCCGCGGCGACGAAGGCTTGCAGCTCCTCGATCGTGCGCAGGTGGTGCTCGCGATTCTGCTGAAACTCGGGCGAACTTGGCTTCGTCTGGCTGGTTAGGGCGTCGGTCATCGGTCGCGTTCGGGAGCGGCCACCATAGCCCGCGCCAGCACCAAGCCCAGCAAGTTCAGCCGCTCCCGCAATCGACGAATGCCCATCTGGAATAGCATCTGCGCACAATGTCGCGGTCATTGCCCGACCAAAGGCTCAACTACCAACCGATATCCGGACAAGCAACCCACGAAGATCGGCGCTACAGACGCGGCCCTCCCTGCGACCCACAATTCCCACCCCTTTGCGGGCTCGCGTATACGCAAACTACCGCCACAAGGGCACTTGGCAACCCGTCTGACGGCGCTACCATTTGCGCATTCGTACCGCAGCACCTCGCGTGCGGTATTGCTCATTGAAGAAGGCACCATGCTCAAAGCAACCGCAATCAGCACCCTCATCTTCCTCGCTGCGCCTGCTATGGCCCAGCAGATCGTCGCCCCTGCGCTGTTCTCCAGCTCCGAAGCTGGCTCGACCGGCAACATCTGGCGCGCCGGCATCAACCGCGTCCAGTGCGTGTGGGACTCTTCCCACTTCACGTCCAGCGGCGTGGAAGCGCCGGTGTACCTGCACACGCTCGAGTTCCGTCTCGCCGGCGGGCTCGCCAGCAACCTGACGACCTACCCGTCGGTCGAACTCTACGTCGACTACAGCACCAACGACTACACCTCGCTGAGCACGACGTTCGCCAACAACCGCACGCGCGCCTTGCCGCGCACGCCGGAGTTCGCGGGCGACGCGGATGTGATCCCGGCTTCCGGCGGCACGCCGAACAGCTGGGTCATCTCGGTCCCACTGACGACGCCGTTCCTCTACAACCCGGAACTCGGCCAGGACCTCCTGGTTGAGCTCGTGATCCTGGCGGCGCCGTCGCCGCTGATCGGCAACACGATGAGCGCTGCGTTCAACGCCGCCGCCCATGGCGCCAATTCGATCCGCTCCGTCGGCTCGACGACGGCTGCCACTGGCTCGCTCTCCGCGTTCTGCCCCGTGGTCCGCTTTGGCTACAACGATGCGCAGAGCTCGGGCCGCAACAACAAGTACGGCGCCGGCTGCTACCAGCGCGAACAGTCGTTCTACGAGCTGTTCCCCGGCAGCACCAATGATCTCACCGGCACGACCCTCGCCGCCACGCAGAACGCCAATGGCGGCTTCGATGTCGGCGCCGCGCCGATCAGCACGTTCGACGCGCCCACCGGCACTGGCCTGGCACTCGGTGACGATGAGGTCTCGGCCGCGATCGCGCTGCCGTTCACCTTCGACTACCCGGGTGGCAGCACCAACAGCCTCGTGGTCGATTCCAACGGCCGCATCTTCCTGAACGGCACCACGGCCTCGAACGTGACCGCGACGCCTTCGGGACTGCTGAGCATGCCCGTGCACACGATCTGCGCCAGCTGGCAGGACCTGCTGCCTGACGGCCTCACCAACACGGCCAACGTGTTTGCCGAGTCGAATCTCGCCGGCACCGAGTTCTACGTGACGTGGAACGGCGTGCCGTGCTTCGGCGCGACCAACCCGTCGACCTTCCAGGTCGCCTTCATCGATGACGGCACGAACGACCGCATCGAACTGCGCTACCAGACGATGTTCAACGACTCGACGAGCAACGGCGGCAACATGATGACCGGCTTCTCGCTCGGCGGCGCCGCCATCGATCCAGGTGCAAGCAACCTGTCGGCCGGCGGTATCCAGACCTTTGCCGATTCAGGCTCCCTGACGCTCAACGCCACCGGCCGCCCGATCCTCGGCACGAGCACGACCTACACGCTGAACAACATCCGCACCAACGCTTCGGTGAGCGCGATGTACATCACGTTCTTCGGGGTGTCACCGACGCCGCTCACGGCCTACGGCTTGTTCCAGTCGACCGGCTGTGACCTGCACATCCACCTGCCGTCGGCCGTGCCGCTCGGCCCGTTGATGCTGAACCACCCGAGCGATAGCCAGAGCCTCGCGTGGCCGCTCGACCCGTCCTTCGTGGGCGCGCAGCTCTACCTGCAGGGTCTAGCGATCGCACCAGGCGAGAACGGCGACGGCGTGATCACGTCGAACGGTATGCGCAGCACGATCGGCTCGTTCTGATCCGAAGGCGCGCTCGTAGGGCGGCCACGGGGCCGCCCTGCTGAGCCGGCATTCGCGCACAACGCCTACCGCTATTGGCAGGTGACCCAGAACGCGCGACTCGTCGTCGCCTGACTGGTGGCGAAGTCGAAACCGAGCAGCTGCGCCGCAAACGACGCGGGGCGCACCGCGGCAGGCAACGCGATCGAACGGGTCATCCGCTGTTGCGGGTCGAGAGTCTGCCACAGCGCAACGAGGGGCGTCGTCGCCAACGTGCAGCCAGGTAACAACGGCAGCGGCGTCAGGTGCTGGTCGAGGCCAAGCACCACGACGCCGAGGTCCGCGCCGGAGTTGAAGGTACCGCGCAGGTCCGCGCCGCCGAGCAGGTTGCCGACGACCGTCAGTTCAGGATCCGCGCAACCGTTCGCAAACGCGACGGCGGTGCAGTGTGTCGGCACGAAGCGCATCGACAGCGTTCCCGACGCAGCGCCGGAGTAGCTCCAGTGCGTGCCCCAAGGTCCGTTGACGGTGGCGGCAGTGGCCGTGACGCCAGCGTGCACGCGGAACGGCAGCGGCGATGGCCCGAGCCAGAGATCGTAGACCGCCGACGTTGTCGTCGCGTCGAACGCATCGTCGAACAGGTCCAACCAGAACGAAGCCGTGCCCGTGCCGCTCGCGGCGGGTGTCCAGGTGACAAGGAGCTGCCCGGCCACTGGCTCGCTAGCGCTGAGTTCGTAGCGCACTTCCCCTTCGCTGTGCGCTGTCGTGGACCACATCGCGGCGGCGGAGAGGGTCCAAGACAGGTCGATCGCTGTGTTGGAGACGAGGTGCTCGGCGCGGAAGAGGCCGCTGCCGTTTGTCGTCGTCACGCTGCGCACGATGCCGGGCCCGAGGTTCTGCCCGACCGGGGCAGTGGCCGGCGTCGCCGTGCCAACCTGCACGACAACGCCCCCACAGCTCGCCGTGACCGCAGCCTGCGCGGGCAGCCATGCCGCTGTGGAAACGGCTATCAGGACCTTCGCAAGTTGTTGCATGGCAATCCCCTGCGGAATAGTACCTCATCTCAGGCACAAGGTTGCCAGCAGTCCCCATGGCGACCTTGCCATGGGTTGGAAGGCCGTCGGCCCAAACCCTGCCCGATCGGTGAATTCGACCCTCCCCTGTTGCCACGAGACTGCCGAGCACTAGCTTCCTCGCGCCTCTCCCACGCTGCATCCCTCTCGATCGGGCATCCAATGCAGCACCTTCGCACCACCATCCTCGCGACCGTTCTCGCTGGCTCCGCCGTGAGCCAGGTCAATCCGTTCGTCCTGTATCCCCAAGACCCGGAACGGCAGACGATCACCTGCACGTCGTTTGTCGGGCGCCCCGACTGGAACAACGCCGCCGAGGCGCTGGTCAAGTTTGACCGCAGCTGGCTGCAGGCGCTCGGCGACAACAGCAACGGCCTCGGCGCGCAGATCTTCGGCATCTACCATTGGGTTGCCGACGAGAACTTGTCGACCGTCGAGACCTACGACCTCGTGCTGCGGTTCGCGGACGCAGGTGGCGATCCATACATGACGACCCCCTACCTGCGCATCCCGGGGCTCACGACACCGCCGTCCACCAATCCCAACCGCGGTACCTGGATCATGTATGACGGCTTCGGCCTGCAGGGCGGAGCCATCGTCGGAGTGCTCAACAACGAGTCCCTGTTCGTCGGCGTGGGGCTGCGCGCCAATCCGGCGTGGCCCACCACGGACGGCCATTCGCTGTTTCGCGCCGACATGCTGAACGCCAACACCGGCGCGGTGCTCGGCGAAAACCACCGCGCGGGCGCCCCGAATCCGACCTGGGCCGGCCGCACCAGCGCGCCGTCGTTCTCGACGCCGTGGACCTACATCCTTGGCCCGTTCGTCGTCTCGCCCAACCTACACATGGGCGGCATCGACCCGCTGAGCAACCGCCTCGGTGCCCCAGGCGCCAACTTCGGCATGAACGGCAGCTACCCTGACGTGTCTGGCAACCCGCGCAGCGATGGACTCATGGTCCGCTTCACGGACAACCTGACGCCGTTTGCGGTCGTCGGACTGGCGGCTTCGCTCGGCTTCGATGGGCCGCACTGGGCGCCGTTTCAGAACCTGTTGGGCTTCAGCTACGTCGGCACCGGCCAGAACACGATCTCCATCCTGGTCGCGACGCTGCAAAATGGTGTCAGGGAAGCACCTGTGGCGATGCCGGGCGCAATTCCAGCAGCCCTGGTGGGCACCACGCTCGCGTTCCAGGGCTTCGTCTGGGACCCCAACACGAACATCGCCAACTGGTCGAACGCGCAGGCGGTGCACTTCTAGACGGTTGACCGGAACCGCCGGAGAATTCTCCGGCGCCCCTGTTTCCCGGCGCCTCAAGACGACTATCGTTCGCGCGCCTCTCCCACGCTGCATCCCTTAGAATGGGCTATCCAATGCAGCACCTCCGCACGTTCGTCATCGCCGCTGTCCTCGCTGGCAGCGTTGCGAGCCAGGTCAATCCGTTCGTCTTCTTCCCACAGGATCCCGAGCGCCAGACGGTCACCTGCACGTCCTTCGTTGGTCGACCAGACTGGAACAACGCCGCCGAAGCGCTGTGGGAGATCAACGACCAGCACATCCGCGGCCTCGGCGGCGGACTCATCTCGCACGGCGTTCGGCGCATCTTCGGCATCTACCACTGGGTCGCCGACGAGAGACTCTCCACGGTCGAAACCTATGACCTCGTGATTCGCGGGGCGGACCCGACGGGATCGCCGGACATGACGCTCGCGGGGGAGAAGCTGCGCATTCCGGGCCTCACGACGCCACCGTCCACCAACACGGGACGCGGCACGTGGATCATGTACGACGGCTTTGGCCTGCAGGGCGGCTGGCAGGAGAACCCGGACTACCCGATCCTGTTTGTTGGCGTCGGTCTGCCCGCAAACCCCCTCTGGCCCCTCACGGACGGCCACTCGCTGTTCCGCGCCGACATGCTGAACGCCAACACCGGCGCTCTGGTCGGCGAGAACCACAACGCAAGCGCGACGCCGCCGACGTGGGCCGGCACCACCAGCGTGCCGTCGTTCCGCACGCCGTGGAGCTACATCCTCGGCCCGTTCGTCACGACGCCAAACCTGCACGTCGCCGGTGTCGACCTGACCACCAACCGCCTCGGCGCAGCAGGCTCCAACCTCGGCATGGGCGGCCTCTGGCCCGACGTCTCCGGCGCCCCCGCAACGGGCCCGCGCCGCGATGGACTCAACCTGCGCATCGAAGACCAGCTGGCGCCGTTTGGCTGGGCGTTCTTTGGCGCGTCGCTGGGCTTCATCCCGACGCCGTACTTTCACGGCTCCCCGATGGGCAACAACCTCATCGGCTGGTGCCACATCGGCACACCGCAGACGGTGATCACCCTCGGTGCCTACATGCTGCAGAACGGGGTGCGCGAGATCACGATTGCGATGCCGGGCACGATCCCGACCGCACTGGTCGGCACGAACCTCGCGTTCCAGGGCGTTGTGATGGATCCCAATACGGGCATCGGCGAGTGGACCAACGCCGAAGCGACGCACTTCTAGGCCGCCAGGCCTCGCGAAACCCCGACCCGCCACCACCATCATGGCCCGCGAAGCCCTGCTGCTGATCACCCTGGCCGCGCTCGGCGGCACCTCCTACTGGTTGTCCCGGCAGCGGCCGGAGAAGCTGGTGGAGGAGTCGCCCGCGGTAGTCGCGGCACCACCGCAGGAAACTGCCGCGCCAGTGCAGGCGAACGTCGACCGGACCGCGCCCACGCCGGCGGCAGCGGCGGATCGTTCGCGAGAACTGGCGCTGCCCGACGGCACGTTCGTGCCAACGCTGAACAACGCCACCGACGCCCCGCCGCTCGCCGACTATTGGGGCATCTGGCCGTGGAGCCCGATCGTCGGCGTCGAACGCAGCGATGCGGGCATCGACTGGTACCGCCATGAAGATGGCTCCTACAGCACCACCGAGATGGTCTGGCGCAGCGACTACAAGCGCTTCATGGCGATGACGCGCGTCGGGCATCCATCCAAGGTGACGGCTCCGACCGCGCCGCAGGCAAGTCGGTAGGCGCGGGCCCGTCGGCAGCGGCTGGTTAATCGGTCAGCAGGTCGCGAAACAGAGCCATCGCGTCACGCTCGGCCGGAACCACTCGGCCATCGGCCTTGATCGCCATCTCCGCGGCCTGCAGGAACAGTTCGCGATGCTCCTTCGGCACTGCCGTCGGATCGATCTCGTCGATTGGCGGCGGCACCTTCAGCCACATCGCCACCTGCTTGGCCTCCTCTTCGGTCAATCGGAGGTGCCCCACGATGCGCATCACGAGATCGCGCTCGGTCTGCGTGACCTTGAGGTCCGTCCACACGAACGAACACACGAACTTCAGTAGGTTCAGACGTTCGGCCACCGTGAGCTTCATGGGCATCAGTGGAGCACTGAGCGCGGTGGGGATCCAGGGGCAGGCCACGAGGCTCCTTGCTTGCCGCGAAAAAACGGCACCGCGGGGCGGATTCTCCGCACGAATGACGCCTCCAAATGCCACAGGGGTATGGCAACTCCCACCCAACCCATCGGCCACCGGATCGTGGCCGTTCTACTGCACTTCTTCACCGGCTTCGCCGTCGTCGCCGGCCTTCCCGCACTGCTAGCCGCCCAGGGCCCCTGCTACGGCTTTGGCTCGATCCCGACACCTTCCAACTGGCAGGCCGGACCGATGCTGCAGTCGTGCCCGTTTGCACCAAACCACCCGGCGTGGTGGCTCTACACGCCGGGCCATCGCGCCCCAGCCCCCCACCCGGGCTTCCATCCGGGCGATGCGTGGCCACTGCCGCGTGTGATCGTGACCTACCGCTGCACGGGCTTTCTGCTCGTGCCGATCGTGCCCAATCGCATTCGCACGATGGGCTACGTGATCGACCAGCCGGAGTTGCCGTGTTAGCCGATCTGGCTCACGTCTTGAGCACGTGACCTTCGCGGCGCGACAACCACAGGCTGCAGACGAGGTCACTCGTGACGTTGGGAACGGTTCTCGTCATGTCGACGAGGCGGTCCACGCCGAGAATCAACGCCAGCAACTCCGGCGGCACATTCACCTGCGTGAGCACCACCGCGAGCAGGGGCAGGGATCCACCAGGAACGCCCGCTGCCCCGATGGCGGTCAGCACGGCCATGCCGAGCACGAGCAATTGCTGCCCGATATCGAGCCCTTTGTTGGCCACTTGTGCGAGGAACAACACCGACACGCCCTCGAAGAGGGCCGTGCCGTTCATGTTCATCGTGGCCCCGAGCGGCATCACAAACCCGGCGATCTCGCGCGGCGCCCCGAACTCGTCGACCGCCGTGCGGATCGTGGTCGGCATCGTCGCATTCGACGACGACGTCGAGAACGCGGTGATGAGCAACGTGCGGCACCCGCGATAGAAGCGGCCGGGTCGCATGCCGGCGAAGAAGTAGGCGAGCCCCGTAATGAAGATGGTCTGGAAGAGAATGAGCCCACCCATCGCGGTGAGGAAGTACCACCCGACGAGCTTCATGACGGGCAGCCCGAGCTTCACGGTCGCGTGGAAGATGAGGCAGGCGACACCAAGCGGCGCCAGCTGCATCGCCCAGCCGAGCACCTTCACGCAGAGCTCGTAGATCGTCTCCAGCAGCTCGCGCAGGATGCGCGACTTGTCGGGCGTGAGTCGCGTCGCCGCGGCGCCCAAGATCAGCGCAAAGAAGATGAGCCCGAGCACCTGCTTGTTGTCGCTCGCCGCGCCAACCACGTTGGTCGGCACAATGTCGACGAGCATCTCGATCGTGCCCTTCGCTTTGCCACTGAGCGCGATCTTCTCCTGCGCATCGCCCATGTATTGCTGTTGCACCTGCGCGGCGACCTCGGGCGACACCTGCTTGCCTGGCGCAATCACGCGCACGAGCGTCAAGCCGAGCAGGACCGCACACGTCGTGGTGCCGAGAAACCACAGCAGCGTGCGGCTGCCAAGGCTGCCGAGCTTCTGCACGCTGCCAAGGCCCGCAACGCCGAGAAACAGCGAACTGAACACGATCGGCACCACGACCATGAACAGCAGGTTCAGGAACAGGTTGCCGATCGGCTTTACATAGTGGTCCGCGGCGTACTCGACACTCTGGAACGTCGCGGACTTGGCCGCCCCGAAATCCGGCGCATAGAGGAGGTTGAGCGTGATGCCCACGGCCGCCCCGATCACCAGACCGAGCAGGATCTTGGTGGGCAGTGACAGGCCGCGCCCGCGTTCGGTGGCTTGTTCCATGGCGCGCCAAGGTAGCGCGAGCCTTCGCCCGCGTCGCCAGGGCTCTGCCGCAAACCGTCAGCGAACCGCCACCCTGACGCGACTCTGGCCACTGCCCTCCGGAAGCACTTCGATGCTCGCGCCAATGCGTTCGGCGATGCCGTCGACGTGCGAGATGATGCCAACCTGACAACCGGCAGCCTGCAGCGAATCGAGGGCTCCGAGCGCCTGTTCGAGGTGGTGCGCATCGAGGGTGCCAAAACCCTCATCGAGAAACAGCGTCTCGACGCGCGAACGTGGTGCCGCGAGCGTCGCGAGGGCCAAGGCGAGCGCAAGCGAGACGAGGAAGGTCTCGCCGCCGCTCAGCGTCTGCAGGCTGCGCCGCGTGCCCCCAAGGTCCAGGTCGACCACGACGAAGTCCATCTCGGCGCCCTGGTTCTTCTGCAGCTGGTATCGGCGCGCAATCTCGCGCAGGCGCCGATTGGCCTCGGCGAGCAACAGGTCCAGCGTGAGACTCTGGGCAAACACCGCAAACGCGTCGCCGTGGCTGCTGCCGATGAGGTCGTCGAGCGCGGCCCAGACGTGCATCGCCTGCTCGGCAGCGCGCAACCGCGGCGCGATCTCGTCGCGCATGCGCCGCATGAGGTCGTCCGCCCCGACCTCCGCCCGCACCTGCGTCAGCTGCTGCAGGATCCGTTCGCGCGCCGCCCGCGCATCCTCCAGCGCTGCCGCGGCGTCGTTCTCGGCAATCTCCGGGCGCCCCTGCGCTTCGTGGCCATGGCGGAACGCCGTGCGCGTCTTCACCACGGCCCGCGCGCTCGTCACGGCGGATTCGAGCTGGCGGAGCAACTCGCCCTCCAGCGCCAGCGCGTCCTGGCCCAACTCGCCGGCCTCACGCACCTCCACGGGACGAACGTTCGCCTGCAGCAGAGCGCTCTCGAATGCCCGATTCGCGAGGTCCAGTTCGTGGCGCGCGGCCATGAGCCCCTCATCTGCTCGTGCGCGCAACGCCAACAGTTCGTCGCGCAGCGCCTCGGCCGCGCGCGCCTTGCGTTCGGCATCGGCCAGAGCCTGGCAGCGCGTCACCACCTGCGGCCCGAACGCCCGCAGGCGCTCCTGCCAGGCGGGCACGCCCTCGAGAGCCGGCGTGAGTTCCTCGGCGAACTCGGCGAGCTCCTGGACCACCCGGTCCAGAGCATCGGTCACTGTGCCTACGGCTCGCGACGCCTGCTCGGCCCCATCGGTCGCCTGCTGCAGCACCACGTGCGCCCGATGTCGCGCGTCGATGGCCTGGCGCTCACCATCGCGGGCTCGTTCGAGCTGAGCCTGCAACGTCGCCAGCCGTTCGCCGAGTTCTTCGACCTGGGCCTCACGCTGGCGCAACTCGTCGCGCTGGATCGTCACCTGGGCTACGGCCGTCGTGATGTCAGCCAGCGCTGGATCGCGCATCGACTCACCCAACGAACGGCGCGCGGCCTCGACAGCCACGGCACTCCGGCGAACGACCTGCTCCGCCTCCACGACCGCGGCGTTCGCCGATTCGCGCTGCACCTGCCGGGTACGTTCGAGCTCGCGGGCCGCCTCGAATGCGGCCGCCGCCGCCGCCAACGCTGCCTGCGCCGTGCGCAACTCTCCATCCTCGCCAGTGGCGGGCGCAGGGTGCTCCAAAGCACCACAAAGTGGGCATGGGGCGCCGTCGACGAGGTGCTCGCGCAATGCCGCCGCATCGACGCGCGCTCGCACCCGTTCGTGTTCGCGACGCCGTTCGTGCAAGCGCTGTTCCGCGGTTTCGCGCGCAGCCGTGAGTTCGGCAGCACCCACGAGAAGGCGATCCCGGTCAACCTCGCGAAGCACCAGCGCCTCGGTAGCCTGGGCCGCGGCAGCACTGCGCCGCTGCCATTCAGCCAGGCGGTCCTCACGTTCGCGCAGCCCGGTACGATCTGCAGCCAGTTGCCGGCGATTGGCCGCTAGATCGCCAAACTCGGGCATTGCCAGCACCTGCTGCGCAATGGCCAACGCCCCGCTCGCTTGCCCCTGCGCGACCTCCGCCGCCGACAGCTGTCGGCGCAGTGGCTCCAACGCAGCGGCCGCATTGGCTGCCAACGCCTTCACGACGGGCAGCTGCGCCGACAGCTCCGCCTGGCGCGTATTCGCGCGGCTCCACCGTTCCAACGTTGGTTTCCAGCGCGGGAACTCCGCGAGCAGCGGCGGCACGGTGGCCACCTCACACTGCAGTGCCTTGGCCAGATCCACCTTCCCAGCGGCACGCAACTGCGTCACCCTGGTCACGGCCTCTTCGAACGCGCGCCGCGCGGCCTCCGCGTCCCCGGTCGCCAACGCCAGCCGCTTCTGCCGCTCCAGGATGAGCTCCGCACGCGGCACCAGGGGCAACGCCTGCACCAGCTGCGCGTGCCGTTGACGACGCACCGCGGCGGCTTCGTGGACCTTGATGGCCTCCTGGAGCGCCACCACCGAAGTGTTTTCCTCGAGCAGCAACTTCGCAGCGGCGACGTACCAGGTCACATACCGCTGCGCGAGCTCCACCGCGATATTGCTCGCGTGATGATCGTGCTCCAGCCGACGCACCTGCTGCTCGAGTTCGGCGCGCCGCTCTGGCAAGAGAAGAATCTGCGCACCGGCCTGCGCCTCGAGGCGCTGCACTTCACTCTGCAGCAGACGCCGTTTCTCGTGCGCCGCTCGCGACAACCGGCGATACAGATCGGCGCCCGTCAGGTTCTCCAGCAGGCGCGCGCGTTCGTCCGGCGAAGCCCGCAGGAAGGCCGCAAAATCCCCCTGCGCCAATAACACCGAACGGCCGAACTGGGCGAAGTCGAGGCCAAGTCGCGCTTCGATCGCGGCGAGCACTTCGGTCTTGCGGCCACTGGCAACGACCTGCGCCCGATCGAGATCCTCGAGCGACATCTCCTGGTCCTGCACGCGCCCATCGATGCGCCGCCGCGCGCGCCGCACGCTCCACCGCGCTCGATAGCGAACCCCATCGCGGCCCGTGAAATCGACCTCTGCGTGGCCTTCGGCAGCATCGCGGCGCAGCACCGTGCGTGGGTCGTTGCTGCGCAGACCGTCGTCGCTCGATTCATCGCCGATCGCCACCCCACCTCGCCCCGACAGCCGCGGCGTACGATCAAACAACGCGAGGCACAGGGCATCGAGCAAGGTGCTCTTGCCAGCGCCCACGGGCCCCGTGATCGCAAACAGACCAACCCCCGCCAGCGGCCCGTTCGCAAGATCCACCTCGAACGCGCGCGCGAGACTGGCGAGATTGCGGCCGCGAATCGCGAGGATCTTCATCGCGCAGCCCCGCTCCTGGGCGGCATCACTTCGGCAGCGCCGTTCTCGACGCTGTCGAGCAACTCACGGAACGCGGTGAGCAACGGCTCCGGCACCGGGCCTTCGTGGTCCCGCTGGTAACGGCGCACAAACACGTCCTCCGGGCGCAAGGACGCCAGCTCCACGGGCGGCCCCGCAGTGTCGCGCTCCGCCCCAGGCGCAGAGCCCGTCATCACGACTTCGACGCGCACCAACCGCACGTTCTTCTCCGCGCACGCCCGCGCAATCTGCTCGCCGATGCTCGGCGCCGGCTCCGGCAAGCGAACCGCTACTTCGAGCAACGGTCGCAGTTCTTCGGCCTGTTTGGGCTCGCGCGGTGGCAATTGCGCCACCGCCGCCAACGCCGCCTGCGGCTCGAGTTCACCACGTTCGGGAATGCGCAGCAACGGCACCAAACGCGGCACGCGCAGCGACCAGACCTTCTCGAGCTGCGCCCCATTGAGGTCCGCAAACACGACGTGATGGGCGTGCTCACGCTCAGGCATCGACAGCGGAATCGGCGACCCGCTGTAACGAACGTGCTCATGCCCCGCAAGCTGCTGCGGGCGGTGCAGGTGGCCCAATGCCACATATGCGCAGTCCGCGGGAAACAGATCCAACGGCAACGCGTGCTGATTGCCGCCGAGCACCTTACGTTCGCTGAGCTCGCTGAGCG
This sequence comes from Planctomycetota bacterium, assembly GCA_020851075.1. GTDB lineage: Bacteria > Planctomycetota > UBA1135 > UBA1135 > UBA2386 > JADZDL01. The sequence goes on from JADZDL010000256.1 coordinate 90,716, forward strand.
CGCCGCCGACCAGATACCCGTGCGCCATGGCAACCAGCGCCTGGCCCGGCTGCAACCGCGCGCGCGCCGCCGCAAACAGCTCTTCGTGCAACGTGCGCATTCCCTCGATGAGCGGATCGGGCAGGTCCTCCGGCATGACGACCGGTTCCAAAGGCCGCGGGATCAAATAGTCTCCGGCACCACGCGTCGATTCCGGATTCGCCACCGGGGGTTTGGGTGGCACCAGCGCCAACACATCGCTGCCGCGCAGAAACGGCACAGCGGCGCAGATTCCCGCCACTTTGCCATCCGCGCCACGCAACGGCACGAGCAGTTCGTCGAACTTCAGTTTGCCATCGCTGCCGCGCACGACGCTGCCCACCACGCGCACATCAAACGCTGCCAACAGATCGCGCGGCGCTTCGAGCCGCGCCGCCGAGTCGTGGTTGCCCGCGATGACGACCACCTGCACTTCGGGCCGTTCCCGCTTCAACTCGCCGAGAAACTGAAACCACAACCGCCAAGCCGCGGGCGGCGGGTTGGCGGTGTCAAACACATCGCCCGCGATCAGCAACACGTCGACGCGGCGCGCGACGACCGTCTGCACGAGCCAACCCAGGAAATGCACATGCTCCGCCTCCTGCGAATGATCGCGCAGCGTGTGTCCAAGGTGCCAGTCGGCGGTGTGCAGGATGCGCATGACGAGTCGAGGCGGTCGGGCCCAGCATCGAACGTAGCACTCCGCACGCGCACTTTCCCTGCCCCCAGAAAACCACTTCTTGTGGCTCGGCGGGCCATCTGCTGGTTTCTGCACCCGCTGGCGCACATCCTCTTGCCATGCGCACAACCAGCCTCGTGCTCTCGTTGTTTCTCGCCGCCTGCGCGACCCGCAAACCAGCGGCTGACGCGCTGCCGCTGGTCGTGGACCAGCAACTGCGCACCGCCGTGGTTGCGAGCCTCAAGGAACTCGGGCCCAAAGTCGAAGCGGCGGTCTGGCTGTCGCGCCCCATGCAGCCCGCCGCATGGGAGTACAACAGTGACGCCGATATGCCGGTCGCCAGCGCCATCAAAGCCGCCTATCTCGTCGAACTCTTCGCCGAGTTCCCGGGCGACCTCGATGCGCCATTGCCCGATGCCGCCGAGGTGCTCGACAACGAGAAGCACCCTGCGATCGCACACTTCAAGCCGGAGCAGCGCACCCTCGCCAATCAGGCCCTGCGCAGCGCTTCGGTCCGGCGCCTTGGCGAAGCCATGATCACCGGCAAGGGCATCGACAACGCGACCTACAACATCGCTGCCAACCTCGTCACCGCGCACTTTGGCGGCCCGGAATGGCTGCAGGTCCGCCTGCTGGCGCGCGACCCGAGCTGGCAAGGCCTCAAGGTGCGCCGCTACATGCTCGCCGACCGCACGGCGAACGGCGACAACACGGCCACTGCGGCGGCCCTGGCGGCCGTTCACGGCATGCTCGCCAACAGCGCGGTGCCCGGTGTCGATGCGCGCGCAATCACCGCCGCGCGCGAAGTGCTCAAGAGGCCCGATGACGCGGTGGGCCGCCACGTCTTCGCCAAAGACGGCGCACTCGACAGCTGGCCGGTCACGCGCGTCGAAGCGGGCTGGCACGAGACTGCGAACGGCCCCATCGTGCATGTCGTGATGCTGCAGCAGAGCCAGGGATCCGGCAGTGCAAGCGAAGCCGGCGCGCGCCTCGGCAAGGCCGCAAAGAGCATCGAGCAACTGCTGCTGAACGGCGTTCGCTAGAACAGAAGGCCCCGGAAGCCGGGAATCCGCCTTACACAAAACCCGTGACGCGGCCACAATGCGCCAATGGCCGCCGCCCCTGGTTCTGGCTCCGAATCCCCGTTCGAGCGCGCGCTGCGCGGCGAGCCGGTCTTCGACGAACTGCTGGCGCAAGAACTGCCCCGCCTGCGCGCTTTCGTGCGCGCCCACCTCTCCCCACAACTGCGCCTCCGCGAGTCGAGTTCGGACCTCGTGCAGTCGGTGTGCCACAGCCTGCTCGTCGAGAAGGACCACTTCGAGTTTCGCGGCGAAGCCCAGTTCCGCGCGTGGCTGTTCACGATTGCGCGCCACAAGATCGCCGAGAAATTGCGCTTTCACATGCGCGACCGCCGCGACATGCGCCGCGATGAGGGACTCGACCACGGCACGGCTACCGCGATCCTCTCGGCGTACCAGACCAACACGACGCCAAGCCAGATTGTCGAATCGCGGGAGCAGGTGGCCAAACTCGAACAGGCCATCGACCTGCTCGAACCGGACCACCGCGAAGTCGTGACCCTCGTTCGCCTGGCGGGGCTGCCCTACGCCGAGGTCGCGCAGATCATCGGTCGAACGCCCGAGGCCACGCGCATGCTGCTCGGGCGCGCTCTCATCAAGCTCGCGGCGGCGCTGCGACAGGTTGGCCTGCGCGACGACACGACCCCGCCTGCCTGATCCTCACCGACCACGATCGCCCGCCGCCGGCGTTGCCATTCGCTCGGCCACCGCCGCCCGACTCTTCTGCACAGCCTCGCGCAGGCGAAGATCATCGCGCCGCGTCGCATTCGCCAACAACGCGAGCGCGGCGTCGAGTTCGCGCAGATTGCCGACCTGATCCCCATTCTGCCCCAACGCGTAGGCCAGCAAGTTGAGCACCCAGGCATCCTGGCGCGCCGTTTCCGTAGCGAGTTCCTCGGCGATCTGCAGGCCGCGCGCAAGGTCTGGCGCCGGAGCATCACCACGCTTGCCGAGCAGGAACCTCGCCAGCGTTTCGCGCGCCTGGATGCGCTCCTGGGCATCGGTCGCCAACTCGACGATGCGCTCGTAGCTGGCGAGCGCACGCACCAGATCCCCTCGGGCCACGTAGAGACTCGCCAGCAGGTCGTGGTTGGCGGCATCGCGAGGCGCCAGCTCCGCCGCCTTCATGGCCGATGCCATCGCCGCATCGGTCTGGCCCAACGCCTGCTCCGAACGTGCACGATCGCGCCACAGGATGCCCGCCTCGGGCAGGACCTCGATGGCCGCCTGCGACGCCGTCAACGCGTCGCGCCACCGGTCCAGACGCTGCAGGCACCACGCAAGATAGTGCTGCTGGCGTCGCTCCGCGGGCGCCAGGTCGACGGCCTTCTGCAGATGCAGCAATGCCGTCTCGAAGTCGTTCTCGTAGAACAGGGCGCGCCCGAGATTGTAGTGGGCGATCGAATAGTCAGGCTTGCGCTTCACGATCTCGCGAAACTCCGCGATGGACTCCGTGCGACTCCCCGTGCTCGCCAAGGCATTCGCGAGGTTGTTGCGCACACTCAGCGAACCGGGCGCAATCGCCAGCGCGCGCCGGTACGCCGCGATTGCCGCCGGCGGATCCACCTTGAACAGGGCGAGCCCGGCGCCGCCCCATGCCATCTCCGATTCGGGCCAGAGGCGCTCCAGGGCAGCCGCTGCACGCCGCGCCTCCGGCTCCAGACCGAGTTCGCCGGCGGCCACCGCCAACCAATAGAGACAGGCGGGGCGCGCCGTTCGCGATTGCACCACCGCATCGAGCAGGAACTGGTATGCCACGCGCCGCTGTTCGAGGTCGTCGTTGCTGAGCGCCTTGTTCATGCCCTGCATGCCAACCCAGAACGACTCCAGCGGCTCCACGGGTCCACCAAGCAACAGAAGCGCCTGCGCCGACTCGGTCTGCTTCCCCACCGCCGCCAACAACTCCGCGCGGCACCGCTGCAGCGAACGACTGCTCCCCAGCAGTTCCGGGCGAGCCGCGAACTCCGCCAACAGCCCCTCGGCGCCGGCCCCGTCCTGGCGAATGCTCGCTTGCGCCAACCCGGCCCAGGCTTCGATGTCCTCGGGCACCACGGCGATCGCCCGGCGCAACAAGGCCACGGCTTCTTCGCGGCGCCCTTCACCAAGCGCGATGTAACCCCGCAGAACGTCGTCCTGCGCCGCGGCGAGCCGCTGTTGTCGCGCCAGCGCCGCAACCTGTTCGTGGGTCGTCCACGCGTAGGCCGACAAGCCGATCACGAGCGGAGTGCCCACGGTGAGCAGAGCCGCCAGAGTTGCCTGCAGCGGCTTGCGCAGGGCCCAACGATGCAATCGCCCCAGCGCCGAGATCGGGCGCGCCACCACCGGTCGATGCTCGAGAAACGCCTGCAGATCCTCGCCAAAGGCCATCGCCGACTGGTAGCGCCGCGCCGGGTCCTTCTCGAGCGCACGCTGCACGATGGCCACGAGGTCGGCCGGAACCGAACGATTGAATCGCCGCGGATCCTGCGGCTCGCGCAGCTGGATCGCTCGCAGCACTTCCGTGCCACTGCCGCCCGAGAACGGCAACTGCAGCGTGATCATCTCGTAGAGCATCGCCCCGAGCGAAAAGAGGTCCGTGCGATGATCGACATCACCTCGCCCCGCCGCCTGCTCCGGCGACGTGAAGAACGGCGTGCCCGCAAACACGCCAGCGCGCGTGAGACTCGGATCATCACGATGACGAGCGAGGCCAAAGTCGGTCAAAACCGCCGAACCGTCCATGCGCAGCAGCACGTTCGACGGCTTCACGTCGCGATGCACCACGCCGTTCTCATGCGCACACGCCAATGCTTGCGCCACCTGCACAACGATCGCCACGATCGCCGCGACATAATCCTCGGTGCCCGAATACACCGGCGGCACCAACCGCGGCGCCCCCGCGCGCGGCCCCAACACTTCGGCAACCACCGCCGCCAACGAACTGCGCCGCAGCATGCCGACGGGCAGCTCGCGCAGGCCACCAAGAACACGATCGAGCGGTGCGCCATCGATGCGTTCCATCGCCAGGAAGTGCAATCCATCGGCGAAGCCAACCGCATGAACCTGCGCAATCCCGGCATGACGCAACTTCGCCGCCGTCTCCCCTTCGCGCTTGAAGCGCATGACGGCCGCCGCATCGCCGAGAACCGCCGGCGTGAGCACCTTCAGGGCCACCGTGCGCCCCAGTGACTCCTGCACGGCCTCGTAGACGACGCCCATGCCACCGCGACCAAGCTCCCGACCGATCACAAACTCGCCGATACGGTTCGGCCGATCGGAGGGCGCCTGGACCGTGCCGACGATGCCGAAAGCGAGCAGCGGCGCCAAAGCCTCGCGCAAGGCGGCCGCCAGCTCGGGGTTCTCCCGACAGACAGCATCGAGCGCGGCAGGGCCGTCCCGCTCGATGCGCTCGGCGCTTTCGACCACCAGTTCGGCAAGACGGTCTTCACTCATCGGCACAGCAGAGTAGCGGGCAATCGGAGGGGGTGCGCGGTGGCAGTGCCCTGCTGGCCCCCAGGCGAACGCACAAAATGCGGATTCGCGGCAATCACCCCACCCCCGGCCACCCAACCGCACGCGAACCCCGCTACCCTCAGATTCTCGAAGTCCCTGAACCTCCCCTGCTCGTCTTCGCGAAGGTCTCGCTCATGACAATGTGGTTCAAGTTGCTCGCCACCGGCCTCGCGGTGGCCGCGACGGTCTGGCTCCTCCTCACCCAACCGTGGGCCACCATCGATCCACCGCCGCGGCTCGAACAGCACGCACAGGCCCCCACGACCGCACCAGCAGGCGACCTCGTGCACGACGCGTATGCGCCGACCAAAGCACCGCCGCCCAACGCCGAACGGACCCCGATCGCAAGCCCGCCGGCCCCCGTCACGCTCGTCGTCACTGGCACCGTGGTCGACGCCACCACAAACGCGCCGCTAGCTGCCGTTCCCGTGCAACTGCTCACCTGGGCGACCGGCACGGTGAACACCGAAGGCCTCACCGCCGCCGACGGCACGTTCACGCTGCGCGACACGCGCGGCGGCAAGGCGGAACTGCGCCAGCTCGTCGTGCGCGGCTTGGACTACGCGCCGATGCGCAAGGACGTGAGCTACGAACCTCCCCCAACCGCCCCGCAGACCATCGAACTCGGCACGCTGCCCCTCGTGCGCGGCACGTTGTTCGCGGGCCGCGTCATTGACCAGCAAGGTCTGGGCGTAGCCAACGCCGAACTGCTGCTGCCGCTCGAGTCCTTCTTCGGCGGATTCGGCGGCCCACAGGACATGCTGAACCGCACGGCGCTGCTCGGCCACACCGACGCGACGGGCGCCTTCCAACTCACCGAACCCATCGCACCCGACACGCGCCACCAGAACCTGCTGTTTGCGGTCCCCGCACACGGCCTCGGTTGGTGCACGCTGGAAACCACGAACGAACGCCGTGAAGTCCACGACCTGGTGATCCGGCTGCGCCCCACCGGCGATGCCCGCGTGCTCGTCGAGGACCCCAAAGGCCGTCCAGTCGCCAACGCGCGCGGTCGTGCGCTGCCGCGCTACGGGCCCATCGGTTCGCGCCGCGGCTGGCGCAAGGAAGTACCTGGCCCAGAACCTCTGCGCCAACTCTTCGTCGGCCACACGGCACCAGACGGCACGCTCGCCTTCCCCAACCTGCCAATCGGCGAACGCAACCACTGGAACAGCGGCACGGTCGCCAACCAATACGAACTCTGGGTCGACGCCGAAGGTTACGCGTGGCAGGCGCTGCAGCCGTTCGAACTGGATCCAACCCACGAGCAGAACCTCACGTTCCGCCTCGTGGCAACTCGCGAGATGACGGTGACGATCTTCGTGCGCGACGATGCCGGCACACCGATCCCCGATGCGCTTGTCGTCGTGGATGGCCTCGGACCAGTGCAGGGGCGCACCAACGCCGCAGGCATCGCTGAACTCACCGTGAGGTCCGCGCCGTCGCTGGCCATTCGCGCAACCTGCGCCAACCACCGCGAGGCGCAGACTCGAATCGTCATTGCGCCCGACGCACCGAGCGCGCAACAGACACTGACCCTCGACCGCACCCGCACCTTCTCCGGCCGCGTCGTCGACCAGCTCGGCACGCCCGCCGCCGGCATGAGCCTCTGGGTCGACCAGAAGAAGGTCGCGACCACGGACGACCAAGGCAGTTTCCAGGTCGAAGACTTCCCGCTCGGCGAACGCCGCGTCGTCATCGCCACGCCCCCAGCAGAGGACCCGGTTCGCTGGACCGGCGGCCAGGTGCCCCAAACCGTCGACGCCGCGCACGGCCCCGTCACCTTCGTGATGCAGCGCCGCCTCGGTTCGATCGACGTCCGCGCAACCATCGTCGACGCCGCGACGGGCCAACCGCTCGAACCGGTCGAAGCCCACCTGCGCCTCCGGCTGCAACAGAACTACCTCATTCCAAAACGCATCGAAACCGCGCTCGGCCTCGTCACCGCCACCAGCACGCCCGCGGGCCACTGGCAACTCGTCGTTCGCACCGCAACAGGACAACAAGGCGCGCTGGAGTTCTCGCTCACCGAAGGCCAACCACCAACCGACCTTCGCCTCGAACTTCCGCTGCCCGGCACGATCACCGGGCGCCTCACCTTTGTCGGCGTCGCGCCGCCCGAAAACCTGATCCTCGTAGTCAATCACGCGTCGAGCGTCGGCTCGCGTCGTTTCGGTAGACCCGGAGTCTGGGCCGTCGACCAAAGCGACCAGGCCCTGGAGAATGGGCCAGGGCTTGGCTCGCCCGCGCTCAAGCTGCAACCAGCCCAGAACCCCGCCTTCCGCCTCGAATTGGTCGATCCGAACGATTCGATCGTCATCGCCGTGCGCAGCAGGGTGCTGGTCGGCGAAACCACGGTCCGCGTCAAACCCGGGCAACTGAGTGAAGTCGTGATCGAGGTGCGCGCGCGGCAGGACTAGGCTGTGATGTATCGTGCCCCCACTCTGCTTCGTCACTGGGTTGAGACTAGCGAGGTAGTCCAGATGCATGTTGAGATCCCATTCAACGCCGTGCTGCGCCATGCCGCACCATCGAGCGAACGCGAGATCCTGGCCGAGTTCGACGACGAGTTCCTCTGGTGCTATCAAGCCTACAGCCCGGCAATAGCGGAAGCTGCGGTTCGAGCCGGGCGGTTCGCTGAGGGCTGGAAGCTGGATCGCGCCACTTGGATCAAGCCCAGTATCGAGTGGATGATGTATCGCTGCGGCTATGGGCGAAAGAGCGGTCAAGAGCGGGTTCTACGCCTGGCGTTCCGACATGCAGACTTCCTGGCGATTCTCGGCCAAGGTGTGGTTGCTGACTTCGTTCCAGAAGACGGTGACGAGCGACAAAGGCGTTCGGTGATGGACCGCCATGCTGTGCGCATCCAGTGGGATCCGGCTCGCGACCTCGCACTACGCCGGATGCCTTGGCGGGCTATTCAGATCGGTATCACAGCGCGCCTCTCACAGACTTTTCGGGATGAATGGGTAAAGCAGATCCAGGACGTAACGGAGATTGTCCAAGCAATCGAACGCGACGTCTCAGCCGGTCGCCCAGCGCAGAGCATCCGTCTACCCGCCGAGCAGCGAGAGTATGCCATTCCCGTCGAATTGAGGCGTCGTCTCGAAATGCCCAGCCTGAAGCCTCGACAGGCATAGACGAGATAGCCGTAAGCTCATCCCCCCATCGTGCCCCCACTCTGCTTCGTCACTGGCGCCAGCGGCTTCGTCGGGCGACACCTCGTCCCCAAACTCGCGCATCACTATCGCCTGCGCCTGCTCGTTCGCCCCGGCCAGGAACTGCCGCAGTTCGCCCATCTTGATCTCGAACGCTGCGAAGGGCGGCTTGATTCGGCAATAACGCTCGCGAACGGCGTGCGCGGCTGTGACCTCGTCGTGCACCTCGCCGCACTCGTATCGTTCCGGCCCGAAGACCGCGCGGCGATGCAGAGCATCAACGTCGAAGCAACCGCGGCGCTCGCTGCTGCGGCGCGCTCTGCGAACGTGCGCAGGTTCCTGCACATGTCGACGATCAGCGCTGTCGCCTACCGCGATCGCCCCGAGCTCGCCGACGAGACCGATGCCTACAACTTCGCGCCACTGCACATCGGTTACTGCGACACCAAGTTTGCAGCCGAACGCGCCGTTCTCGCCGAATGTGCGCGCGGGCTCGATGCCGTCATCGTGAATCCGCCGTCGATGTATGGCGCGGGCGATCGACGCAAAGGCGACGATTCGCTGCTCACGGCCGTGCTGCGCGGCAAGATCCGCATGTGCCCGCCGGGCGGCATCAACGTCGCCAATGTCGACGACGTGTGCGACGGGGTGATCGCGGCGATCCAACGTGGTCGCAGCGGCGAACGATACCTGCTCGGCGGTGAGAACCTGACCGGCGCGCAGTTGTTGCAGCGCATCGCGAACGTCATCGGCGCGCGCGCACCGCGCTATACGTTGCCACGATTCGTGATGAGCAGCGCCGAGTTGTTGCTGCGCGCGAAGGAACGTGCGTTTGGCAGCAGACCGCCGCTCACGAGCGAGATCCTGCGCCTCGGCACGCGCTTCTTGTGGTTCTCGAGCAAGAAGGCCGGTGAAGAACTGGGTTGGCGGGCGGGCGTCGTCGATCCCGGCATCGCGGCCGCGTGGCGCGAACTGCAGGATGGCGGCACGGAGTGAGCCGCGGCGATTCGCGAGATTTCGTGTAACCGCTGAGCAGTGCGGCGCACAGAGCAGTGTTCGTGACAGAACGCTGCGGGTCGCGCGCTGTCATGTGGTCCACGGATCCGCGTTTGGGGCAAGCGCCCCCAAGGAGAGCTGATGAAGAAGGTTCAATCACTCGCTGCGATGCTGTTCGCGGCCATGTTCTCGCCCTCGGTAACGATCAATGCGCAGGACAACTGCCCGTTTGAGCGCACGCAGCACATCGAGGCCAACATCCAGCACGGCCCCGCGCAGAACTGCGGCGGAGTCAACTACCAGGTCGGTGGGGTGAGCGTCACCACGGCGCGCGATGGTTGCCCGCTGTATGCGATCTACACGCCGCCCCACGACGTGGCCGTTCGCAGCACCAACCGCACGAGCGTGCAGGTGGTGTCGCTGCAGCCGATCACCAAGGTGATCTTCGAATGCCGCGACGACTGGTTCTTGATCTTCCCGATCGGCTCCACCTGCGTGTACTCGCGGCAGGTCAACCTGGGGTCGGTTCCTCTCTGCTTGAGCCAGCCGTGCCCCGAGCGCGCCCAGGCATGACGCCCCCCATGGCGCACTAGTAGTAGGCACGGTGCGCAATGTGCGCCACCGGCCACACCCGCCGGTCCGGGCACGCGCTGCTGTGCGGCCCGGACCACGGCCACTACGGCGCCCACTTGGGCGCCAAGGAGTCTGGCATGTCCACTGCTCGTCCTGATCCCTCGGCCAGCCATCTGCGATGGCTGCTTCTGCTGGTTGCCATGATCACCATAACCTTCGTTGTGACAAGGTGCTGTGGCCCAGCAAGCCAACCCATCCTCGACCCGCAGGGCCAACCTGCCGCACCGCCGACCGACGCCGGCCATACCCTGCAGGCAGCGACGACCCCGGCGGTGCCGACCGAAACCATCGAACGTAGCCTGGCCGCAGCGCCCCCGCCGGCGACCAAAGCAGTTGAGCCGGAGTTCGCCGAGCTCATCGAGCAGCTGACCCTGCTCGGGGAGGCGACGACAAGCCTCGTACAGAGTGACGAGATCGAAGCTGCGCGGGAGAAGGACACCGAGGCGCGGCAGTGCTTCGAAGCACTCATGACGCGCTTCGCGGATGCGGGCGAGCGCGCTCTCGATCTGGCGACGAGCCTCGGCATCTCGACGGCGCCACATGACGCGGCGAAGCGGTTTGTGTTGCAGCTGACGCTCGCCATGGAGTGTTCGCGGCGGCACGTGGCGGCGGAGGCGGCGAAGGACTACTCGCGGCTCGATCCGCTCGTGCACGCGATCCTCGCCGTGCTCCCGCAAAACGCCGAACTCCTGGCGCTCGGTGTCACCGTGCTCGACAAACGGCCCTATCTGCGGCTTTGCCACGAGCCCGACGTGCTGGGGCTCGTCGATCAAGCTGGGCGCGAGCAGTTCGATCGCCCGAGCGCGACGCGCCTGCTGCTGACCCTGTGGGACAACCTGCAACGCACCGGCGAACGTTCGTCGACGGAACTCGCCAGCATGGCGATGCTGCTGCTCGGGGACGCGGATCCGAGCAAACGCACCGCGGCGTGCCGCCAGCTGCTCGCCGACGCGCGGTATCGCCAGGTCATGCTCGCCTGGCTACGCGAACGCGCCGACGTTGCGGTGGCCATCGAAGTCGCCAACCTGGCCGCGCAGGAGCTGCCCGCCAACGAAGCGCTAGGGGTGCTGCGAGAACTCGGCCCGACCCTGAAGAACATGCCGAGCGCCTACATGTCGCTTGCCTTCCGCGCCCCAGAAGCCATCGGCGATGCGTACCGCGAGTTGCTGGCGGCCAATACGCACGCCGCGATGCGCACCGACCTCATCGCCGGGCTCGCGATGGCGGACGCCAACCACGCCATTCCAGCCGTGGAACTTGCCCAGGGCTCGGATCCGGCCCCCGAAGTGCGTGCGCAGGCCATGCTGACGCTCACCGCAACGGCGACGCTGACCCATGGCGAACAGGCCTGCCAGCGCGCGCTGGACGACCCGGCGATCGGCGGCGACCCGGGCCGCCTCGCCCTGGTTTTCCTCGCGCTGCAGAACCTCGAGGCGGCCGGCCTCACGAATGCCGTGGACCGGCTGGGCCAACGCATGCGCGCGGCACCACTTCGGGAGGACACGCGGCTGCAGCTCGAGCAGCTGTTGGCGCGGGCGCTGCCCGGCGGGCAGACCTCGGACCAGCAGAGCCGCGAACGCTCGGGGCCTGGGGCTGGCACGGGAAAGTAGCCCA
>JADZDL010000257.1 GCA_020851075.1 Planctomycetota bacterium
AAGTGCACACCGCCGTGCTCAAGCACAAGCGGTTGGCGATGATCTTCGAGAAGGACTCGCTGCGCACGCGCTTCACGTTTGACATCGGCATGCAGGACCTCGGCGGCAGCGCCGTGTTCATGGACCATCGCGATGCGCGCCTCGGCTCGCGCGAATCGGTCAAGGACATGGCCAAGAACCTCGAGCGCTGGGTGCACGGCATCGTCGCGCGCACGTTCAAGCACAAGGCCCTCGAAGAGCTCGCGCTGCACGCCGAGATCCCCGTCATCAACGGCCTGTCCGACTTCGTACATCCGTGCCAGGCGCTGTCGGACTTCTTCACGCTGACCGAGAAGTGGGACACCGTGCGCGGCCGCACGCTGACCTACGTCGGCGACGGCAACAACACGTGCCACGCGCTCATTCACACCGCGGTGAAGCTCGGCGTGAATATCCGCGTCTGCTCGCCGGAGGGTTATGAACCCAACTCGCGCGTCGTCAACGAAGCGATGCGCGTCGCGCTCGAATCGGGCAGCGAAGTAACGATCCTCAACGATCCCGACGCCGCCGCCGAAGGCACCGACGCGATCTACACGGACGTCTGGGCCAGCATGGGCCAGGAAGACGAGATCGAAGAACGCAACGGCATCTTCGCGGCCTACCAGGTCGACGAGGACATGATGTCGCGCGCCAAACCCGGCGCCCTGTTCATGCACTGCCTGCCCGCCCACCGCGGCGCTGAAGTCACGCAGGAGGTCATGGATGGCCCCCAGAGCGTCGTCTACGACATTGCGGAAAACCGCTTGCACGTGCAGAAGGCCATCATGGCCCTGCTGATCCGCTGAGAGCCTGAGGCAGGCGCACCCTCGCCAGATGTCCCCACAGCCTAGACCCCACACCGCACACCCCACGCATTCCTCATGAGCAAGAAGAAGAAGATCGTCCTCGCCTATTCAGGCGGCCTCGACACCTCGATCATCGTTCCGTGGTTGAAGGAGCACTACGACTGCGAAGTGCACGGCTACTGCGGTGACATCGGCCAAGGCGAAGAAGAACTGCGCGGCCTCGAAGAGAAGGCGCGCCGTTCGGGCGCCGTTTCGTGCCGCGTCGACGACCTTCGCAACGTCTGGCTCACCGACTACGTGTGGCCCTGCGTGCGCGCCATGACCGTCTACGAAGGCCGCTACCTGCTCGGCACGAGCATGGCGCGCCCGATCCTCGCCAAGGGCCAGGTCGACTACGCGCTCGAGATCGGCGCCGATGCGGTCGCCCACGGCTGCACTGGCAAGGGCAATGACCAGGTGCGCTTCGAACTCGCCTACCAGGCACTCGGCCCCAACCTCGAGATCATCGCGCCGTGGCGCCACTGGGATATCCGCAGCCGCGAAGACGCGCTCGATTACGCCGACAAGCGCGGCATCCAGGTCACCGCGTCGCGCACGAAGATCTACTCGCGCGATCGCAATCTGTGGCACATCAGCCACGAAGGTGGCGCTCTCGAATCGCCCGGCAACGCACCGCCCGACGACGTCTGGGTGATGACGACGGATCCGCAGAAGGCCCCCAATGAGCCAATGGAGCTAACGCTCGGCTTCGAAGCCGGTGTGCCCGTGGCCCTCAACGGGGAAACGCTGGCCCCCGAAGTGCTGCTGGCACGCCTGAACGACCTCGGCGGCAAACACGGCGTCGGCCGCGTCGACATCTGCGAGAACCGCCTCGTCGGCATGAAGTCGCGCGGCGTCTACGAGACGCCGGGTGGCACGATCATCCTCGAGGCCGCGCGCACCATGCGTGCGCTCACGATGGAGCGCGACACACTGCGTCTCTGCGAGAAGCTGATGCCGGACTACAGCGACCTCGTCTACACGGGCCGCTGGTTCCACCCGGCGCGCCGCGCGATGGACGCGCTGTTCGCCGATGCGACGAAGCACGTCACGGGCTCGGTGCGCGTTCGCCTCTACAAAGGCACTGCGACCGCCCTCGCCGCGACCTCGCCCAAGAGCCTGTTCAGCGAAGACCTCGCCACATTCGGCCAGAGCGCGTCGTTCGACCACGCCGACAGCTACGGCTTCGTGAAGCTCTACGGCCTGCCCGGCGCCGTCGCGGCGAAGGTGCAGGGGGGCAACTCATGAGCCAGTCCGGCCAGATGTGGGGCGGTCGGTTCCAGGGCCGCCTGGACCCGATGTTCGCCGAGTTCCAGAAGAGCCTGCCGCAGGATCACCTGCTCGCGTTCGCGGACCTCGAGACCAACCTCGCGTGGAGTGAAGCGCTGGCCCAAGCCGGCGTGTTCACCGACGAAGAACTCGAACAGGTGCGCGACGCGATCGATGACCTCGCCGAGCACTGGGCCGAACACGGCGTGCCCACCGACGATCCCGCCGAAGACGTGCATAGCCTCGTCGAACGCGAACTCGGCGCGCGCTGCGGCGACCTCGCCAAGCGAATCCACACGGGCCGTTCGCGCAACGACCAGGTCGCGACCGACCTGCGCCTCTACCTGCGCGAACGTATCCTCGGCCTGCTCGAGGGCATCCAGGATGTCTGCGCGGCGCTCGTCGGCAAAGCCCAGGCGCACTTCGATGCGCCGATGCCCGGCTACACGCACCTGCAGCGCGCGCAACCGATCACGATCGGCCACCACGCGCTCGCCCACGCCGAGCCGCTGGCCCGCGATCGCGAGCGCCTGCTCGATGCGTACCATCGCATGAACCAGTGCCCGCTCGGCAGCGGCGCGCTGGCCGGCACCGCGGTGCCCGTCGACCGCGAAGCGCTCGCCGAGCAACTCGACTTTGCCGGCGGCCCGTGCCGCAACAGCCTCGATGCGACGGCTTCGCGCGACCATCTCTGCGAGATCCTGTTCGCGTGTGCGATGACGATGACACACCTGTCGCGGCTCGCCGAGGACTACATCTTCTTCGCCTCGCAGGAAGCAGGTTTCCTGCGGTTCGGCGACGCGGTATCGACGGGTTCGAGCCTGATGCCCCAGAAGCGCAACCCCGATGCGATGGAGCTCGTACGCGGCAAAGCCGGTCGCGTGCAGGGTGCACTGATGGCACTGCTGAGCACGGTGAAAGGCCTGCCGATGGCCTACAACCGCGATCTGCAGACCGACAAGGAAACGCTGCTACCGGCGATGCTCGAGACCGAAGCGTGCCTGCACGTCGCCGCCATGGCCGTGCAGAACGCCGAGTTCGACACCGTTCGCTGCGCCGCGGAAGCGGGCAAGGGCTACCAGAACGCCACCGACCTCGCCGACCTGCTGGTTGGCGCTGGCGTGCCGTTCCGCGATGCGCATGGCATCGTCGGCCGCGCCGTGAATCGCGCCGTCGAACTCGGCGTCGAACTGCAGAACCTGCCGGCGGCCGAGCAGAGTGCGTTGCTGCCCCAGTTGCAGTGCGATCTGCACCGCGAACTCTCGGTGCGCGCCGTGCTCGATCGCCGCGCGGCAACGGGCGGCACGGCGCCGGCCCGCGTGAAGGCCGAAGTCGAACGCTGGCAGCACGTGCTCACCGATTGGGCCACCGGCTTCGAAGACGACGATGGGGACGACGACGGTGCCTGTGGCGACGAGGCCTGCGACGATCCCGCCTGCGACGACGACGGCCACCGCCATAGCTGAGGTCCTGTCCGGCAAGTCGTAGCCGGGCCAAATCGCAGGTTTTTGGTGGCGCGCAGTGTGACGCGCCCGTGGTCCCCGCACTGAGTCTGGCAGCACCGAGCCACCCGGCATCGCCCGCGTGGCTCGGCACCAACTCGAAAGGACCCCAAGCACATGAACCTGCCCCGCATCATTTCCCTGCTGCTCGCCGCAGCCCCGCTCGCCGCGCAGACCACGACGGTCTTCCCCGCCGAATACAGCAACGTCAGCGAAGGCCCGTTCAACGCGGCCAACCTGCCGCTGGCCAACGGCGTCTCGCGCGTGCTCATCGTCTACGACCAGCAGGACCTCGACCTGCCCAACGGCGCCACAATCACCCACCTCGGCTTCCGCCAGGACGCCACCCTCACGACGATGGATGCCGGGCGCGCGCTGCAGCTCGAGATCCGCATTGGATACTCAGGGCAGAGCGCCACCGCCCCGTCCTCCACGTTCGATGCCAACTACACCTCGCCGCCGACCACGGTCTTCGGCCCGGCGCTCTTCACGCTGCCCAACCTGCGCGACGCCAACAACCCGCTGCCGAACGGCCAGTTTTTCATCCCGCTCACGACGCCGTTCGTCTTCGCGCGCAGCGCCAACAACCTCGTCGTCGAGTATCGCGTGTTCGGCAACAGCGGTGGCGGCGGCGCGTTCAACTACCGTCTCGACCGCGCCGACTACTACTCGCCCGTAAACCTCGGGGCAGCGGGCTGTCCGCATTCTGGCGGCCTCGTGCCCCAGCTCTCCCTGACGCCGGTCCGGACCGGCGCCACCCTCACGGCGTCGATCGCGCGCGCGCCCGGCAACAGCTTTGCCGTGATCGCCATCGAACCCGGCGGCCGCCTCGCCACCCCCTTCGCGCTGTCGCCGTTCGTCGCCGGCATCCACCCGCTCTGCACCGGCCAGCTGAGCCTCGGCAGCCTCACCACGCTATCGGGGATCACCACCGGCTCGGGGACCTTCACCACCTCCTACACGGTGCCCAACCTGCCGGCCCTCAACGACTTGTTCCTGCCCCACCAGGCGATTCTGTTCGATTTTTTCGCCCCGGGCGGCGTCGCCGTTTCCAACGGCGCCGAGGTCCAGGTCGGCATCCGCCCCCGCGCTTCGGTCGTGGCCACCCAGGGCCCCCCGACTTCGGTCACTACCGGCAGCCTGAGCCAGAACTACTGCCCGGTGTCGTTCTTCCGGTATCAGTGAGGAATCCCGGTTTGAAACACCTCGGGGAACGGGCCGAGGAGGCGCACCAGCGCCTTGACGAAACCCGCGGTGGCGCCACAATCTCCGCCGTCCCTCTCCCCGAGTTGTGCATCTTGTCCGGCGCCTGTTACGGCGGACTCCGAGGCGGCTATCGCCTTCGCGTCTCCTGTAGCCCTCGTCTGGGATAAGGTTGAGACTGGGTATTGCCATGAACCGAGTTGAATCCGCTCGCCTGTTGACTCTCGCGGCCCTGGCCGCGCTCTCCGCGTGCTCCGGCGGTGGTGGTGGCACCACCAACACCGGTGAAATCTCCACCGGAAGCAAGTTCCTGGTGACCAAGACCGAACCAGTCAATGGTGGTCGGGTCTACCTGAACGACCCGGTGCGAATCGACTTCACGGCCGCCGTGGATCTCGAATCCGCCAGCCTCAACACCGTGAGCTTCCAGGCTTTGAATCAGCTTGGGGAGCCGGTTTCCGAACTCGTGTCGGGCAACTTCCAGCTCGACACCACGCCTGGTGACACCACGTCAGGTCGCCGCCTGCTGTTCGTGCCGCGCTTCGCGACGAACAACGACTACAGCGACGGTGGTTTCCGCTCGGGCCGCACCTACCTCATCAGCCTCGTCGGCGGCACGGCCTACAACGGCACCGCGCTGCGCGACGTGAATGGCAAGGTGCTGTCGCAGCCGATCACGTTCTCGTTCTCGACGGTCGAAGGCACCCTGCCGACCCAGCTCTACCGCAACCCGCTTTCGGGTGGCCCACGCCGCAAGCCGGTCGACGGCCTCGCGGTCAGCGCCGCGGAGAGCCTCAACGAAGTCCCGCTGAACCTGTTCGGGGCGCCGCCGGTCGAAGTGCGCCTGGCCTTCAATCAGGGCCTGAACCCGAGCGACACCAACGTGCCCGTCTCGTTCGACAGCAACCCGCTGGTCCGCAGCATCGCGAATCGCGGCCGCATCTTCCTCGAATACGACGATCCGATCCTCGGCAACAACACCTGGATCCCCGCCGACGTCGAGCTCGAGCAGAACGACCTCAATGGCGCCGTCGTCGTGCTGCGCCCGGTCGGCGTGCTGCCGAACAACGCCGAAATCCGCGTCATCGTCGAGCAGACGGTCGAGGATATCTCGGGCGAATCGAACGCCGCCGACCTGAGCTACAACCGGGTCTTCGGCACGTTCCACACGCAGCGCGCCTACGAGCAGCAGTTCAACGGCATCGTCGAGTCGTTCACCAACTCGGACAACATCGACTTTGGTGCCGCCTTCGCCGAACCTCTCGCCGAGGTCGGCCCCGGCTACCTCAAGGCCGGCTTCTCGTTCGAAGGCCGCTCGACCAGCCTCGAGTATGAACCTGCCGTCGGCGAAGTCGTGCTGAACACCGCGTTCACGCAGGTCGTGCCCAAGGCCGGTCTGCCCTTCAACGTCTCGGGTGGTGTCTTCAACTTCAAGAACGTCACGATCCCGCAGGGCGTGAGCGTGAAGGGCCAAGGCCCGAACCCGATGGTCTGGCTGTGCTCGGGCGACTTCCGCATCGGCGGCGAACTGTCCGTGCGCGGCGGTAACGGCGCCCGCGTCGACACGCTGAACTCCGCGAACTTCGCGAAGGCCGGCGGCATCGGCGTCTGCGCGGGTGGCAACGGCGGCAACGGCACGCCAAGCGGCGTTCGCCGCGACTCGCGCGGTGCGACCGGCAACGGCCCGATGCAGGTGCCGGGCCTCGGCGGCGGTGGTGGCCGCATCGCCTGCACGGCCGGCTGCTACACGGGTAGCGGTTACGCCGGCAACGGCGGCGGCTCCGGTGGCGGCGGTGGCACGTTGGCCACGCAGGGTGACCCTCGCTTCGACTCGGGCACCTACACCGGCACGACGTTCCAGCAGAAGCGCGGCCTTGGCGGCGCCGGTTGCAGCGGCGCAGCGGGCCGTCCCAACACCCTGCCGGGCGGCGAAGCCGGCCCACAGGTCTTCACGGACACCCGCCTCGACAACAACTTCTGGGGCAGCAACATCAACTTCTCCACCAACCCCCCGATCCGCATCGCTGGCGAACTCAGCGTGCCGATGGGCGGTGGCGGTGGCGGCGGTGGTGGTGACACGGCCCACAACACCAACTGCAGCACGACCGATGCGACGTTCGCCAACGACTACAGTGGCGGCGGCGGCGGTGGCGGCGGTGGTGTGCTGATCGTGAAGGCCCTCGGCGAGATCGAGATCCTGCCCACTGGCAAGATCATCGCCGACGGTGGCAGCGGCGGCGGTGGCGAACAGGTCGGTTCGTGCGGTGAAGCTGGCGGCGGTGGCGCCGGCTCGGGTGGCATGGTCATCCTCATGTCGGCCAAGCGCATCATCCTGCACGCGCACACGACCAACGGTCGTTACCTGTTCCGCGGCCCGACCGCAGTCGATCGCGACTACAACTTCTCGATCACTGCCGACGGTGGCGTCTGCACGACGGGCTCGTTCACGGCCCCGGTGGTCGCGAGCAAGTATCCGGCCTCGGGCCAGACGGTCATGGCCGGCACCCTCTACGACACGAACCCGCTCGGCGGCTTCGGCGGCATGGGCATCGTCCAGCTCATGGTTCCCCCTGGCGAGGACAACTCCGACCTGACCAACACGCGCCTCGATGACAACATCGACGTCGTGCTGCCCCTCAACCCGCCCGCCGGTGTGACCAAGCAGTCGATCCTCGGCTGGCGCGGCAACCCGCAGGCCAACGGCACCTTCACGGACGACAACGGTACGCCGTTCGTCGCGGAAGAAGGTGATATCCGTCCGGCGCCAATCCTCATGCCGGTGCCGTTCAACGCCAAGTCGCGCGTTCGCTCGAAGTGGCTCGACACGGGCCTCAGCCAGCGCCGCGCCCTGGGGGCCGACGATGGCCAGCCACGCGGTCTCGTCACCACGGGCAGCGCCGAGGTCGGCCCGAACTTCCAGATCGGCGGCATCGACCCGACGACTGGTTACGTCTCCTACGAGACGATCGGTTCGACGGGCACGCGCATCAACTACGACATCGCGGTCCCGGCGACGGGCATCGCGTCCTCGAGCGCCAGCGCGACCTTCCTCGGCCAGCCTTGCTACTCGGTGACGCTCGCCTCGGCCGTGCTCGGCACCGCTGACACCTACCGTCAATACGAACTCGAACTGCTGAACCAGACCGGTTCGACGCTCGGCAGCTTCCGCATCCTGTCGCACACGGGCGACACGCTGCTGCTCGCTCCGGAAGCCAACGTGCTGCCGGCCGGCGCCGTGCAGGCTCGCGTCGTCGCGAAGTTCTTCCGGATCGTCACGTCGGGCGGCGAAGGCCTCGGCCCCGTCTACCTGCCGACGGGTTCGAACACCCCGATCCCGAACGCCAGCGTGCGCATCGGCTTCGCGTTCCACAACGACCCGACGAACCCGCTGACGCGCTGCCCCGATGATCCGTCCGAGTTCCTCTACAGCATGAACGACAGCCGCCTGGTGAACTGGATCGCCACCAACGGCAAGCCGCGCTACGTGCAGTGGGACGTGACGTTCGACGCGGCTTACAAGGTGAACGGCTCCGTGCCGCCGAGCCTCAGCCCGGAATCGCCGCTGCCAGTGCTCGACTTCCTGCGCATTCCGTTCTCGTTCTGAACGAGGTTGCGCCCGAAGGGCGCAAACTCGTTCAGGACCTCCCCCCGCTCCTTGGCGCCTAACGGCGCCGGCGGAGCGGCGGAGACCGGTTCGTGAACGAGGTCGCGCCCGATGGGCGCAAACCCGCTCAGGACCTCCCCCCGCTCCTTGGCGCCTAGCGGCGCCGGCGGGGCGGCGGAGACCGGTTCGTGAACGAGGTCGCGCCCGATGGGCGCAAACCCGCTCAGGACCTCCCCCCGCTCCTTGGCGCCTGGCGGCGCCGGCGGGGCGGCAGAGACCCGAAGGGGCATTGTTGCGCGGCAATGTGGAACTGGGGTTGCCATGGCGGTGGTGCGCGCGGAGCATGGCGCGGCCCCTCTTCCCCCACCTGAGTGCATGCACCATTCTGCTCGTCTGGCGTCCGTGTTGTGTCTCTGCGGGGTGTTGGAGGCGCAGTGTCCGCCGGGAGCGCAGATGCCGCTGGATCTGGCCACGCAGTCGGCTGTGCCGGCGGAGAAGGGGCCCGCGGATCAGCGTTGGCAGATGGCCAGGGCTGCGCTGCAGGCGGGCAAGCTGGAGGAGGCGCGGCAGCATCTGCTGTCGGCGCTGGAGTTCCATCCCGCCTCGCCCGCGCTGCTGCTCGATCTCGTGCGGGCCTCGGGCGAAGACCCGGACTTGTTGGCGCTATGGACCGAACGGTTCGTGCGCGCGGCGGCGGATGCGCAGGGCAGACTGAAGCTCGACGCAGCGCAGAAGAAGCTGTTGCCGACCAACAAGGCATTCGTGCGCCAGTTTGCCGACGCGCAGAAGCTGGCCACCCTGCGCGCGTCAGCGGTGGCCGAACTCGCGCGTTCGGTCGAACAATGGAAACCCGTAGCGAAGCAGGCAAACTCGGCCCGTAGCGTCGTCGTTCGTTGGCTCGCGGAGCTGCTGCTCACGACGACCGAACACGCTCCCAACCTGCTCGCCAGCTGCGCCGCGAACGTCGACAAGGTGGCCAGCGCGTTCCCGCCCGAACACGACGTCGTGATCCAGGCGCTGCTGCGGGTCCTGCAGCAGAAACCTGGCGCCGCGGGAAGTGCCCCAGAAACCGGCCGGGCCAGCGATGCCACCGCCATCAGCGAGCGCGCGATCCGCGCCGCGCGCATCCTGCTCGGCCTGCACCGCCAGGCGAACTTCAAGGACCTGCAAGGCCCCGCCCCCAAGGACCTCAGCGACGTCGCGGCAACGGCCCGCCAACGCCTCGGCGAACTCGAAGCCACGGACGTCAGCAGCACCAAGGTCTGGACCATCGCCGAACTCGAACAGATGTCGCCCGAGGCCGCCGTTCTGTGGAGTGCACAACATCGCACCTGGCGCACGCCCGGCATCGCGCTAAGCCCGACCGGCAAGTACCGCGTCGAAACGACGTGCGGCCACGAGACGCTGCTCGGCACCGCGCGCACCGTCGAACTGCACCACGCGCGGCTCGTTGCGCACTACGGGCAGGACCCGTTCGAGAACCGCCAGGGCCTCGTGCGCATCGTGCCGGAGAGCAGCGATCTCGAGACCGAAGGCGCCCCGTTCTGGTGGGCCGGCGGTTTTCAGGGCGGCGATCGCACGACGCTGCGCTTTGCGTGGGGCGATATCCCGAGCCTCGGGCGTGGCCTCACGCACGAACTCACCCACCGCTTCGATGGCGTGTTGCATCCGTTCGTCGGCAGCTGGTATGGCGAAGGGCACGCGTCGTGGACCGGCGGGCACTACGCGAGGATGGCCGACCCGAACTTCCAGGATGACTACCTCGACCCCGGGAGCGTCGCACGCACGGCCGGCAAGGGTTACGGCGCCCGCGAGAACTTCGAGAAGCTGCTGCGCGGCTCCGTCGACGACTACCGCGACAACTACTTCGCGGGCTACTCGCTGTACTCGTTCCTGCGTTCGTATCCGCCGAAGAAGGAACCTCGCTATGGCACAGCACTCAAACACTTCGAACGCAATGCGCGCGCGGGCCAGAAGGACCCCGTGGCCTGGTTCACGAGTTGTTTCTGCGATGGCAAGCAGGGCCGCCCGGCCTCGTTCGACGCCTTCCTCGCCGAATGGCAGGGCTTCCTGAGCGGCGTGAGCCAGTGGCTCGACGACAAGAAGGAGGGCAACGAGTGGGTCGGCGACTATGGCAAGCTCGGCACACCGGACGCGGCCGCCATGGTGCTCGACGAGCCGACCTGGTCGTGGGCCCGCAGCCGCGCCGAGCCGTTCTTTGGCCAGGATCACGCCGCCGCAGCGACGTTGCTGCTGCAGGAAGCGGGCGACCTCGACGGCACGATCGCCGCCGGCCTCTGGTCCATCCAGGTCGATGGTTGGCGACTGCCAACCGCGCGCGCGGTGGCCCAGGCCCTCACCCAACGTTCCCCCGAAGCCGCGATGGCGTTTGCTGCCATCGCGCAAACCCGCTTTCCGAGCCTGCCAGGAACCACCAATCAGCCCCTGCTGGCCCAGCGCAAGCAGCTCGTCGCCTACGAACAGGCCCTCGCAGCGCGCGCGGTGGAACTCACCAACAACCAGGCACTCGTCGCCGCGGGCGCCATCGCCGCCGAGCACGACGAGCTCGCGCGCCGGCTCGGATTGCCGCTGTCGCCACAACTCGTCCTCCATGCCCCGCCCGCCGTGCCGGAGCACCTCGGTGGGCACGGACTCACCGAATCGAGCCTCACGGGCTATGACGATCGCCGAGTGAAGGGACTCTGGTATGCCACCCCAGAGGGCGACGTGCACGTCGGCCGCGAGAAGCCGCGCGAAGCGACGGGCACGATGGACCGCGCGTCGCACCAGCGTGATGCGTTCGTGCACAGCGTGGCCTGGCAACAGCCTGGCACCTACGTGCTGCGCGGCCGTGTGCACTTCACGACCGCCTTCGTCGCGGGCGCGATCGTCTTCGGCCACGAACGGCGCGACCGCGACCTGCGCCTGCGCTTCTCGTCGGGTGATTTCCGCTACGCGATCGGCAAGGACGAGAAGAACCGCGCGCCTGGCAAGGTGAACATCCAACTGGAAGGGCTCTGGGAGCGCGACGGACGGCTGCCGGAAACGAAACTCGGTTGGGACGTCGACCTGCCGAAAGAACAGGGTTGGTTTGACTACGCGCTGCACATCTGCGGCCCGCGGGTCCTGGTCGAGATCAACGGCGAACAGCTGTTCCGCTATGCGGTGCACGACGGCGCGCCGATCGAAGGCCAGGTCGGCTTTGCGATGGGCATGGGCGCGATTCGTGTGCAGCAACCGACCGTGCAGCGACTTGATGCAGGCACGACCGGCGTGCCGGTCGGGCTCGATGTCGCGCGCCAACCACTCGTGCCCCTCGACGACCTGCTGCAGCTGCCGACGAAGGGCCTGCCGCGGTCGCCCAATGGCACGCTGGTCCTCTGGTTGCCCAAGGTCACCGAAGGCTCCCCCACCGACGGCCTGCCGCGCATGCTGCCGGGGCTGGCCAAACTGCTGGAGGCGCAGCACGAATACCCGGCGATCTGGGTGCTGGCGGTGCCCGCAGACCTGCCCGCGGCCGAACGCACCGCTGCCGCGCTGCGCATCGCCGAGTTCCGCAAGACGCCGCTCGAGATCATCGAACACCAGGTCGGAGCACCGTTCGTCGGCGACTTCCCGTGGCTGCTGTTCCTCGACGACCTGGGCGTGCTGCGCGCCGCCTCCGAGTTTGGCGACGCCAGGGTGCTCACGCGCGTCGAACCCTGGGCGCGCAAGTTCCGCAGCCGCTGAATCGGCTCGCCGCGGGGCGCGCTGGCGCTATCGTTCGCGCCATGACTGTCGTCCTCGAACCCACGCCCTCGCACACCGCGTTGCCTCCCGGCTTCAAGGCCGCGGGCCTGCATTGCGGGCTCAAGAAGAACCAACAGTTCGACCTCGGCCTCCTGCTCGCGGACCAGCCCGTCGAAGGCGCGGCGATCTATACGCAGAACCAGCTCGTGGGCGCCCACATCCACGTCTGCCGCGACCACCTGTCGCGCAGCAACGGCCTCGTGCGCGCCATTCTCGTGAATGCGCGCAACGCCAATTGTGCTACGGGCCAGCAGGGCATCGACGATGCGCGCACTTGCTGCCGCCAGCTCGCCGAACGACTGCGCTGTCCCGTCGAGCAAGTGCTCATGGCCAGCACCGGGCCGATCGGCGCGCCGTTGCCGACCGAACGCATCGTTTCCCATCTCGATGCACTGCTGGCCAAGGTGAGCGTCGACGGCGCGATGGACTTCGCGCGCGCGATCATGACCACGGACACCTACCCAAAGGCCCTGCACGCGAAGAACGACGGCGTCGCCGCGACGGGGTTTGCGAAGGGCTCCGGCATGATCCATCCAAACATGGCGACGATGCTCGGCTTCCTGCTCACCGACGGCCGCGTCGGCGACGCCGCGGGCACGCAGAGTGTGCTGCAGCGCCTCGCCGGGCGCAGTTTCCACCGCGTCACGATCGATGGGGACACGTCCCCCAACGACACCTTGTTCCTGCTGGCCAGTGGCAAGGTGCGCGCCGAGATGGCCATCATCGAGGCCACCCTCACGGGGCTCGGGCAACAACTCGCGCGTCGCATCGCCGCCGACGGTGAAGGTGCCACGCGGCTCGTGACGGTGCAGGTTCGCGGCGCGCGCAGCGAAGAAGAAGCCACGCATGTCGGCCGCGTCATCGCGACGAGCCCTCTCGTGAAGACGGCCGTCGCCGGCCTCGATCCCAACTGGGGCCGCATCCTCTCGGCCGCCGGCCGCGCCGGAGTCGCCTTCCCGGCCGAACAGGCCCGCGTCTGGGTCGGCCCCGCCGACGTCTACAGCGGCGGCAAACCACACCCCGAGAACGAGCCGCAGGCGCACCAGCACATGGTGAAGGAGACCGAAGTCATCCTCGGCGTCGACCTCGCGGTGGGCAAAGCACAAGCGGATGTCTGGACCTGCGACTTCACGAAGGACTACGTGCAGATCAACGCGGACTATCGCACGTAGGCCGCCCCACTACCAACCTTCGCGCCCGCCGTCACGCCTTGTCGTCGCGCGCGTTCTTGCGAGCCCGATAGACGCGCGGCGGCTCGACGCCCTTCTGCTCCCACCAGGGGCGATGGTCGAACGCCCCCTTCGGCAAGGTCGCCACGTAGCCGGTCGCCGCGTCAGGAACACTGTCGCAATACGGCAGGTAGGGTTTGAGGTCGAGCACCGGGGTGCCGTCGAGCAGGTCGTGGTCGGCGATGTGCAGCACACGCTTCTCGATGCGCAGCAGGCGAACGCACGACAACCCGATCGGATTCGGCCGCTGTGGCGCGCGGGTCGCAAACAGGCCGCGCTTCTTCGTGTCTCGCGGCGGCACCAATTGCGAACGAAAGCCGCGCGCGTGGTGGAACCAGAACAACACCCAGAGATGGCTGAAGCCGGCGAGATCCTGCAGGCAATTCTGCAGCCCCTGGCGCAGGTGACTCTGCCCCGCCGCCCCGCGCCCGAGCCCACTCTGCCGCGGCGCCTCGTGATGCACGACCTGCTCGGCACGCACCGTGCCGATCGGTCGCAGCACGAACCCCGCGGGATCCGTCTCCATCACTCGCGGCGCGCCTTGCCCGCTTTGTCGATCGGCACCTTCACTTCCTGCCCCTCGGACAACCGGCGCGCCTGCGCCTCGGTCCAACCGTTGAGCTGCAGGATGTCGCGGAACCGATTGCCATTGCCAAGGTGCTCCTTGGCGAGGTGGATGAGCGTCTGGCCGCGGCGCAGCTTCACGGTCTTCCAGGTCGGCTGTGGCACGTGCGGTTTGGGCGGCACCGGATCGACCTTGGGTGGTTCGACGGGCCCGTCGTTCGGCCGCGGCGCCGGGTTCTCGTGCGAAGGGTCCCCGTGCGAAGGCGCCGGCACAGGGTCTGGTTCGACCTCCGGCGACCGCAGTCGCTGCGGCGGCCCGATCGTCACGCCCGCGGCGGCCAGCGCGGCACGAATGGAGCTCTCCCCGCCCCCAACTTGGAGGATCAACGTGCCATCGCTGCGCACGGCCGCGGCAGCGTTCTTGCTGCACGACGAGCCGAGGCCGACCACGAGAAGAACACCTGCCAGCACCGCCCTCATGCCGCCATCTTCGCACACGAGTGGCATGCGCGGCAATCGAGCAGCACCTCGAAGCTTGCACCGCACCCCGGATTCGTCGACAACTCTCGCCGATCATGCCGTCGCTGCGGGCCATTCTGCTCACGATGCTGCCGAAGGTCGCGCTATCGCGACTTTGCGGCCTGCTCACCTCCGTGCCGCTGCCCGCCGCGTGGCGCAGCCCGTTCTACCGCTGGTTTGCCCGCCGGTACGGCGCCAACCTCGACGATCTCGACGTCGAGTTGCGTTCGTTCCGCAGCCTGCAGCAGTTCTTCCGCCGCTCGCTCCGCCAAGGCGCCCGCCCCGTGGCCACGACACCCCTCGTGTGGCCGTGCGATGGGCGCATCGTGACCATCGGCAAGGTCGTAAATGGCCGCATCGAACAGGTGAAGGGCAACACCTACGAACTCGCGGACCTGCTCGGCGATCCGTCCTTCGCGGCGCAGTTCGTCGATGGCGAACAGGCGACGATCTACCTCGCCCCGGGCGACTACCACCGCGTGCACAGCCCGTTCGCGGCCGAAGTGCTCAGCGTGATGGCGCTGCCGGGCACGTTGTTCCCAGTCAACCCACCCGCCGTGCGCTGCATCCGCAACCTGTTTGCCCGCAACGCCCGCCACGTGTTCCGCTGCCAGCTGCCAAACGGCATTCCGGCCGCCGTCGTCATGGTCGGTGCCTACAACGTGGGTGGCACGATCGTGACCAAGGCCAAGGGACCAGTGCAGGCAGGCGAAGAACTCGGCCAGTTTGGCTTTGGCTCGACGGCCGTGTTCCTGCTTGGCAAAGGCGCACCCGCCATCCACCCACTCGCCCCCGAAGAGCGTGTGCGCATGGGCGGACCGGCGACCTGAGTCGGTGCTCCGCGCGGCGCTAGACGCCGGCGGTGCGCAGCGCGACGCGCGCTTCTTCGCCGGCGCGACCCTTCGTGCGGGTCGCCAGGTGCTGCAGCAGGTCAGTGCCAAACCGGCGCTCCAGGCCCACTGCGTCGGCAAAGTGTGTCGCGATGCGCAACAACGCCTCGGGCGACAACACCGATTCTTTGCGCAGACGATCCGCGAGGGGGAACCCACTGCGAACCAGCGCGGTGAAGAAGCCCATCGTCGCGTTGCCAACCTGGACCGGAGCGGACGCGTCCGCCGCGGCAGCGCCAGGGGCCAACAGCCCCGGCGGCACATGCACCATGTCGGCCACCATCTTGGTCAAGGCCAGCTGGTAGCGCACTTCGTTGTCACAGCGAGGCGAAGCGGCGAGCTTGGCCAGGATGTGCAGGGCTTCGGCATGGTGCTTGGCGCGCCGCAAACGCACCGCCCGCTCAAGGAACACCGGCACGACCTTGGCATCGCCCACCGCGAGCACAACGTCGAACAGCAGGTCGCCGATGCGAGTCCGCCCACCGAGCATCTTCACGGCCTTGTCGGCGCAGCCGCGCAGAACCTTGGGCGAGAAGTGCGGGCCCAACCGGGTCAGGATCGCCGCCGCTTTGTCCGCAATCCCAGCCTCACGAGTGGTCTGCAGCAACCGGATCAGCGGCTCGATGGCGTGCTTGTTGTACGCCAGGGCTTCGGCCGCGGCATCGCGGAAACGTTCGTCCGCATGGTCGAGCAGCTTCAGCGAGATCTTGGCCAGGTCCGGGCCCCCGGCGGTGCGCAACATGCGCAGCGCGAACAGCCGCTGCTCGGCCTGTCGCGATGCCAGCAGGCGCTTCAACACCGGCACCAGACCTTCGGGCAGCTCCGGCAACTCAGCGAGCACTTCGCGCACGGCGTCGTGCACATCGCGCTGGGTCGCATCCTCGAGCAGCTCCATCATGCTGCTGACCTGGGCAGCGGTGAGCTTCGAACCTCGCAAAGCCCGGAACGCGGCGGAGCGCACCAGGGGCGCTACGGTCGGGGCCGTGAGGCGCACGAGGATCGGCCGCGACGCCGCGGCGTCCACCTTCGCCAGCACGCTAGCCGCATTGGCGAGGCACAGATCGGGCAGCGGGCCCTCCAGGTGCTTGCCGAGCCCCTCGCGCAACACCTTCTGGTTCGCCGCATCGAAGTGGGCCGCCGCGTCCTGCAGCAGCCGCGCGGCAACATCCGTCAATTCGGGGGTTAGCAGCGCCTGGACGAAGACACCGATCGACTCCTTGCCGAGCGCCTGCTTGCCACCATCCCGACCGAGGCCCTTGCCAAGAACGCCCAGGATGCGCAATCGATGTTCCCCGGCGGCATCGGCATAGAGCGCCGCGAGCACCGGATGGGCAATCGCACCGGCCTCGGCGAGCAGTTGGGATGCGTGCTCGGCAAGCACTTCGTGCTCCACCAAACCCTTGGCGATCGTCTCCCAGGCTTCCTTGGTGCCGATCTTCGCGAGTGCATCCAGCGCAAAGCGCCCGAGCACCGGCGACCGACCAACTGCCCCGGTGACCGCGCGAACGACGGCGGGTTCTTTGGCGCGCAGCTCACCAAGGATCTGCACGGCAGCGACTTGCAACTCGGGCCTTCCAGCCTCGAGCACGCCGACAATGACCTTCAGGGTATCGTTCATGGGCGATCCAATCCGGTGAGCCCCTGTTACGCCTCGCCGCTTCGCCTGTTCGGCACGAACTTTGGGGCTCGGGACGGTCGGGATTATGACAAAGCGTTGCCGATGTCGCTACTGCCTAGGTTCTACGGGCAGAGAATTGTCCAAGCCTTGCCGTCCGCCCCATTGGAAATCGCAACCCGCTGCGCCGTAGACTCCTAGGCAGCCCTCGCCATGCGGATCCTGCTCCTTGCGCCCTTCCTACCGGACCGTGCCGCTCCGCACGGGGGCGGGATCTACCTGGCCAGCCTCTTCCAGGCCCTGGCCCGGCACGCCGAAGTGGGCCTCGTCGCGATGCTTCGGCCGGAAGAGGAAATTCGGCTGAAAGCCGACCCGGCGCCTTGGCGCTGGACTGGCAGTGTCCCCCTGCGCGAACGGCCCACCGGGCGAGGGCGTCGCCGCTACCAGCTGCGCATGCTCGGGCGATGGACCCGCCTGCCCCTCGTCGCGGCGAAGTTCTGGGATGCTCGCCTGCCCGCCGTGCTCCAAAGGGCACTCGCCGAGTTCCAACCCGACGTCGTCTACGTCGAATTGGCGCAGATGGCCCAGTACCTGCCATTTCTGCGGCACGTGCCGACGATCCTCACCGACCACGAAGCGGGCTGCCCGGCCAACACCACAACCGGCCTCGGGGGCTGGGGCGATGCGCGCGACCGCCGCTTGTGGGCGCGCTACGTGCAGACGTTCTACCCGCAGGCATCCTTGGTGCAGGCGGTTACGAAGGAGGATGCGGAGAACCTCGCCAAGGTGCTGCAGCGCGAAGTCCTCGTGCGCCCACCAACCTTCGCCGTGCCGCCACACCCCGTCGCTCCCGAACTCGCCCCGCCGCGAGTGTTGTTCCGCGGCGACTACGCGCACCAGCCCAACCCCGAGGCCGCAGCCGTGCTCGCGCGCGACGTATTGCCTCGCCTGCGCAAGGCCGTTCCGGCAACCGAGCTGTGGTTGGCGGGACCGCACGAGGAACGCCTCGGGGATCTCGCGGCCCTGCCAGGCGTGAAGGTGCTCGGCTACGTGCACGACCTGCACGAGCTGTTCGGCCAGGTGCGCTGCCTGCTCGCCCCACTTTTCTCCGGCGGTGGTTTCCGCGTGAAGAGCCTCGCCGCGCTCGCGCACGGCCTGCCCGTGGTCACGAACGGGCTCGGCGCACGCGGCTGTACAGCCCCGGTCACCGGGCGCCGCGTCGTCGAAGGCAGCGAAGCGCTCGCGGCGGCCTGCCTGGAGTGGCTGCAATCGCCGCAGCAAGCTGGGCAGGCCGGGCGCGCCGCGTTCGCCTGGGCGCAGCAGAACCTCACGGGCGACGCCATCGCCCGCGGCCAGATCGAGCGGGCGCTGGCGCTCACCGCTGCACGCGGCAAGCGCGGGCTCAGCTCTTGACCGCGGGCACCTTGCTAGCAGCCGACTGAGCCGCCGGCGGGGTTGCCAACGCCGGCTTCTTCGGCGCTGGCGACTTCTTGCGCAGGCGGAACTTGCGCATGGTCTCCTGCAGGAACGACTCCATCTTCGATGTTTCCTTGCCGCGCACGAAGTTCCACAGGATGCGGAACACGCGCGTCGGGTGGAACAGGAAGCTGTTGAAGTAGAACGCCGCGACGACCTTGTACTTCCAGCGCGTCAGCTGCTTGGCGGTGAAGTGCTCGTTGAACTTTCGATCGTCCGACAAGAACTTGTTGTGAACGTAGATCGGCAGTTGAAGGAACTTGTCCGTGTAAGTGACTTTGCCTTCCTTCTCGAGCTGCCGCGTGATCTCGGTGCTCGGCAGCGGAAAGAAGAAGCCAGCTGACACGTCGTCGATGCCGGCGCGCCCCAGCTTGGCGGCGAGGCGCACGGTGGCCTGCATGTCCTCCTTCTCGTCGGTCGGGTACGCGAGCACGAAGAACGCGCCGACGTTGAGCCCAGCCTTCACCGACGCGTGCACCGCGCGGAACAGCTTCTCATCGGTCAGCATCTTCTTCATGTGCTTGCGCGTGCGCTCACTGCCCGATTCGGGCGCGAAGTTGAGCGAACGGCAACCGCTGCGCACGAGCAGGCTCGCAACCTCTTCGTCGATGATCTCGCTGCGCGTGCCAGCCGGCAGCTGCCACGTGATCTTGAGGTTGCGCTTCTCGACCTCGCTGCAGAACTCGACGACCCATTCGCGCTTCAGGATCGCGGTGAGGTCCTGGAACGGGAAGTTGCTGGCGCCGTACTTCTTGTGGTACGTCTCGATCTCGTCGATGACGTCCTTGGGACTGCGCGCAAACCAGCGCGTCGTCCACATGTTCGGCGAGCTGCAGTACGTGCACTGGTACGGGCAGCCGCGCGTCGCCAGGATCGGCACCGTCTTGCCGTAGTAGATGCCGCTCACGAGCCGATTGCTCGAATAGGCCTCGATGTCGAACAGCTCCCAGGCCGGCCACGGCAGCTCGTCGACGTTCTTGATGCGGTCGCGGCGCGGGTTCTTCTGGATCACGCCCGCTTCGGTGCGGAAGGCGATGCCCGGAATGACCGTGTGGTCGAGTTTCAGTTCGAGCGCGCGGAACAGCGCTACGGCCGTCTCTTCGCCTTCGCCGAGCACGAGGAAGTCGGCTGGCGACTGCTCCATCGAGAGTTCCGGCACCGCCGTGAAGTGCTCGCCGCCACAGATGATGGGCACGTTCGGGAACGCCGCCTTCACCTTCGTGATGAGCTCGCGCACGATCGGCCAGCTGTAACTCCACATGCTGGTGATGCCGATCGCCTGCACGTCGGGCGCGATGCGCTCGATGATCTCTTCGGGGGTGAGGCCCAGGCGCCAGATATCGCCGTCCGGCACCATCTGCTCGGGTGCGGCCCCGAGCGCGTCGATGACGGCGACGTCGTGCTTGTCGTCGCGCAGGACGGCCGCGATGTAGGCAAGACCCAGCGGCAGGCTCGGCCGCAAGGCGGTAAGGCCGTTCTTGTTGATGTAGACCGGCGGATGGATCAGCGTGACCTTCATGCGGCGAGGCGAGGCTCCCAGTTGGGCGTCGAAACTATACCATCGGCATGTAGCCCCACGATGGGGCGATTTCCATGAAGGAAGTGCGTGCCTCCGTCGATCCTGCCCACCGTGCCATCGCAAGGAGCGCTTCGGCTGGCTCCGGGTTGGGACTTTTGCGGACTTCCGGCAATTGCCGAAGCGGCCGCGGCACCGGATGCTGGCGGTGGCCAACCTGAGGCAGGCCACGCCAAGGAACCGAGACCGTGACGCGCCCCACTCCGCAACCCAACCTCCATTCTCGCGCACCGCATTCGCACCTCGCCCAGGCAGGCATCCTTCGTGACTGACTACGACGCAGTGGTGCTCGGGGCCGGCATCCATGGCCTCTGCGCGGCGTTCTGGCTCAAGCAGCGAGGCGTTGCGCGCGTGGCGTTGCTGGATCGTTTCGGGGCCGCGCACGAATCCGGCAGCTCCCACGGGGCCCTGCGCATTACGCGCTCGTCCTACCACGAACCGGCGTTGGTGCGGCTGGCGCAGGAAGCCCATGCTGAGGCCTGGCCGGCCCTCGAACAAGCGCTTGGCACATCGCTGCGCATCCGCACGCCGGGCGTGTTCTTCGGCCCGCCCGAGGGTCCGTTTGGCGCCTACCTGCGCGCGGCGAAGACCACCGAAGTGCTACAGCAGATCACCATCGCCGACGCGCGGCGGCATTTCCCGCTGCTGCGCTTCGACGACAGGGACGCCGTGCTCCTGGACCACACGGCCGCCATGGTGCTCGCCGGCAAGACCATGGCGGGGCTGCGCGAGTGGCTCTGCGCGAACCACACCGACCTGCACTGGCACTGCGCGGCCGAACGCATCGACGTCGGCGGCGACCGCCTCACGATCGCGACCAGCAACGGCCCGTTCTCGTGCCGCAGCGCCATCGTCGCCACCGGCCTCGACCTCGCGCGCCTCGCGCCCGAACTGACGCCGCCGCTGCACGTGCTGCGGCAGCAGGTTGGCTACTTCGACGTAGCCGCCGCCGCAGAACAACAAACCGCGGGCACCTTCCCGGTCTGGGCCCGCATCGGCCGCACCGCGAACGACTTCCAGTACGGGCTGCCCGCGCACGAGGGCCAGGGCATCAAACTCGCCCAGCATCGCACCGAAGGAGCTTGCGAAGCCGCCGGCGACGCCCCGCCCATCGACCGCGAGGCCCTGCTGCAGCTCGCTCGCGAACGCCTCGCGGTGCCAGCGAGCCTCACCTCTACAGAGTCCTGCCTGTACACGATGTCGCCCGACCATGGCCTGCACGTCCGGACGAGTCCGCGTTCGGCCCACCTGGTCGGCATCGCGGCCTGCAGTGGCCATGGCTTCAAGTTTGGGCCGGTGATCGGCCGCCGCGCCGCCATGCTGCTACCCCTCTGAGCAACTCTTCTGCCGAACGGGAAGAGCCCGTTGCCACGGCCGAGCGCGGTCGGGATAACTGCGCGCCATGAATCTGCCGCAGGTCGCGCGCTTGATGGCTGGCTTCGCCACGTTCTTCACGTTGGCGCAGCTGCCGCCGCTGCTGATGGCGTTGTGGGAAGAACCTACGGGCACCGTCGATTCGCGCGCCGGTATTCTGGCCAGCATGGTGGTCGGGGCACTGGTCACGACCCTGCTGTTCCTCGGTGGGCGCCGCGCCAAAGGCCAGATCTACCGCAAAGAAGCCATCGCGATTGCCGGACTGTCGTGGTTTCTCGCCAGCATGCTTGGCGCGATCCCGTTCCAGTGGTCGGGATTGTTGCGCGACCCGATCGACGCGGTGTTCGAGACCGCGAGCGGCCTCACGACCTGCGGTGCCACCGTGCTCGGCAGCGGACCAAACTGCGCCAT
Source organism: Planctomycetota bacterium (assembly GCA_020851075.1). Lineage (GTDB taxonomy): Bacteria > Planctomycetota > UBA1135 > UBA1135 > UBA2386 > JADZDL01. Next base: position 21,885 of record JADZDL010000257.1, read on the forward strand.
CGTCGACACTCCGGCGAGCCTGCTGCTGTGGCGCGCGATGACGCAGTGGATCGGAGGCATTGGCATCGTGCTCGTCTTCGTTTCCCTGCTGCCCGCCATGGGGGTGACGGCGAAGAACCTGCTGGCGTCCGAGTCCGTCGGCGTCGGCACGGACTCCTACCAACCGCGCGCGGTCGCCAAAGCACGCACGATCGCCTCGATCTACGTCGTGCTCACGCTCGCCTGCACGCTGCTGCTCATCCTGATCGGCGGCTACTCACTTCTTGATGCCCTCTGCCACGCCTTCACGGCCATGGCGACGGGCGGATACTCCACGCGCGCTTCGGTCGCCGAATTCCACAGCCTCGGCGGCGAGATCGTGCTGGTCGTGTTCATGTTCCTCGCCGGCTGCAGCTTTGCGTTGATGGCCGCCAACTGGCGCGCCGGCTGGCGCGCGTTGCCGCGTTTTGCCCGCTCTGGCGAGTTCCGCGTCTACTTGATCGTGACCGTCGGCGTCGTCGCCGCGATCATGATCTCGCTCGTGCGCGCGGGGCAACCGATCGGCACGGCCCTCCGACAGGCCCTGTTCAACGGCGTGAGTGTGCTCACCTCGACGGGCTATGCCACCGCGGACTTCCACGCCTGGCCCGCCATGGCCACGGTAGTGCTGTTCTGCGCGATGTTCGTGGGCGGCTGCAGCGGTTCGACCGCGGGTGGCATCAAACAGGTGCGTCTGCTCGTCGTGATGAAGCTGCTCGCCTACTCGATCCGCCACTTCGTGCGGCCAAAGAGCGTCGAACGCATCAAACTCGACAACGAAGTGCTACCCGCCGCGGTGATCTCCTCGGTGCTCGCCGTCGTGCTGCTCTGGTTTGTGTGTGTGGTCTTCGGCGGCATCCTCGCCACCTTTGATGAACGCATGAACTTCGTCTCGGCGCTGAGTGCGAGCGCGAGCATGATGGGCTCGTGCGGCCCCGCGCTGACGCTCGTCGAGCCCGCGAGCGTCAGCGCCGCGATCCTCGAAGGCGCCACGGCCACCACGCTTGCCAACACGCCCAACGTCGGCCCGATGGGCGGCTACGGCGACTTGCGCGGCTGGACCAAGCTCGTCTTCACGTTCCAGATGGTGCTCGGCCGGCTCGAACTGCTGACCCTGCTGGCGCTGTTCACGCCGAGCTTCTGGCGCCGCTAGCGCTTGGGCACGAGACGCAGCAGACCGGGCGCCGCGGGTTCGAACGTGAAGTGCGCGCGCAGGTACTGGGCAAACAGGGGCCCGGCAAACGTGTCGTTGGCCCCGACCTGCAGCGTGGCCTTCTCGGCCAGCATCGCGGCCCGCGGATCGTCGAGTGAGGCGAGCGCGTTCTCGCTGAGCAACACCGCTCGACCGCCGGCATGGAGCGCGCGCAGGTAGCCTTCGATGCCCGCAAAGTGCCCCGGGGTCGCCTTGTCGCGCGCCATCGTCGCGTTCTCGCGCACCCAGAGCAACTCGTCGGGTTGCAGTCGCGCATAAGCGGCGGCCAGTTCGCGCGCGCTGCCAACGAGCACGAACGGCTTCATGCCGCCCGCGGCCTGCGCAACCGCGCTCGCAAACTGCGCATCCCATGCCGCCTGCGCCTTCAGGTGATCGCGCGAGGCGCCGGCCCAAGGCAGCAGCCCGAGCAGCAGGCACGGTACCAGCACCTTCCACCGCGCCCCGGTGAAAAGCTGGGCTACGAGCAACGCCGCCGGCAAGGCCATCGGCAGCATGTAGGCGCCATATTCCGGCTCGAAGACGAGCTGCCGCACCGACAGGTAGAGGAACGGCAACAGGCCGAGCACGAACGCCGCGAACTCGAGTCGGAGCGTGCGGCGCACGGGCGCGGCGAATACGAGCACGGAGACAGGCAACAGCGGCCACAGCCACTCCTGCCAAAAGATCGTCGGCGTGTAGTCGAGGCTCTGCGGCCGACCGATCGCACCTTCTTCGTGCAGGCCCTGGGCGAGATTCGACCAGAAACCATAGAAACCCGGCAGCACGCTGGGCAGCAGCACGAACAGCACTACGTGCACACCCCCGGCCAGCGCCCCGAGCAGCACGTCGCGGCGCAGCCAACCGTTCGCGGCGCGGCGCGCCAGGAAGAACGACAGCAGCCACGCGGGCAGGAACAGGCCCTGACCATCGATGAGGAAGGCACCATGGCAAAGCCCGCCGAGTGCGACCATGCCCCACCACGACGGCCGCTGGACCTGCACCGCCGTCCACCAGAAGCAGAGCCCCGTCATGCCGAGCAGCGGCGCGTGGAACTCGACGACCGAGGCAAACAGCAGCGTGCCCGGACTCAACGCGAGCGCGAGCACCGCGAGCCGCCCCGTCCTCGCATCGAGGCCAAGCCGCCGCACCCCAGCGCGCATGCAGGCAACGCCGAACGCCGCCAGGAGCGCCGACCACCAGTTCCCCAACTGCACGTAGTTGGGCGTGAGCCCCACCCAAGCCAGCGCGCGGCGGAAACCCTCGAGCGCTGGCAGGAAGCCAACGTGCCACGGATGCTGCAATGGCGCGCCCGTCTTCTGGTGCGCATCGAAGAGCCGCACGATGTCGGGGCCATCGGTCTTGTAGAACGCGACGTGCCCCAGGGCGACATAGAGCAGCAGGCACGCGACGAACCACGCGAGCGGCTCCCAGGCGGGGCCGGACTTCTGCTCCGTGATGGCGCGACCTTCGTTCATCGGCGTGGCGCACGGTGCCGGAGGGCCAACGGCGGGTCAAGACCTACTGGCCCCCACGGGCGAAGTAGGACTAATCGCGTTCGCGCAGGATGACCTTCTCGCGGCGGCGGAAGATCAGTCGGATCGGCACTTCGCTGCAGCCGAACGCATCGCGCATCATCTGCGCGAGGTAGCGTTCGTACTGGCCGCGGAACAGCCGCGGCTCGTTCACGAACACCAGCAACGTCAATGGCTCCTTGCCGATCTGCGTGCCGTAGAACATCTTCGGGAAGTGCCCGCCCACCGAAGGCAGCTGGCGATCGCGCGCTTCCTGCAGCACGGTGTTGAGCTTGCCGGTCGGCATCTCGGTGCGGGTCTGCTCGCGCAGATCAAACAGCAGGTCGATCGTGTCGTGCACGTTCGTGCCATCCTGCGCCGACAAGAACGACACCGGCGCGTGGTCGAGTCCAGGCAGCTGCTGCTTGATGTAGGCGTCCCACTTCTGCAGGTCGAGTTCGGGCGCGAGGTCGATCTTGTTGCCGACGATGATGACGGGTTTGTGATGCTCGACGCAGTAGGCGGCCAACGCTTTGTCCACCTGACTGATCGGCTCGCGCACGTCGAACATGTGCACACAGACGTGCGCCCGGCGAATGCTGTCGTTGCCGCGCGCGTGCGCAAACAACTCGATCGCGTGTTCGAGACTCTTCTTCTTGCGCACGCCGGCCGTATCGATGGCCATGATCTTGCGGCCGTCGAAGTCGAACATCACGTCGATGGCGTCGCGGGTGGTGCCCGCGATTTCGGACACGATGACGCGCTCTTCGCCGGCGAGCTGGTTGATGAGCGTCGACTTGCCGGAGTTGCGCTTGCCGATCACGGCAAACTTCAGCACGTCCCCTTCGACCAGATCTTCGTCTTCGACCTTGGGCGGCAGCTCGACGAGGATGCGGTCGAGCAGGGTGCTCACACCAAAACCCTCCTTGGCGCTGATCGCCAACGGCTCGCCAAACCCAAACCGCACCCACTCCTGGATGCCCATCTCATCGTGGAACGACTCGACCTTGTTGGTGACGAGCACGCGCTTGCATGGCAGCGTGCGCAGTCGGCGCGCCACCAGGTCGTCGCCGGGCACGCGCCCATCCTTGCCGTCGACGACGAACAGGATGAGGTCGGCCGTCTCCATCGCCACATGGATCTGCGCTTCGACGTGCTCCTTGAGCAGCGCCTCGTCGACGAGGCCAAGTCCACCGGTGTCGACGAGTTCGAAACGGCGACCTCCATACTCGACGGTCGCGGCGACGCGGTCGCGAGTCACGCCAGCCGTAGGCTCGACGATGGAAACACGCCGGCCCACAAGCCGGTTGAATAGACTCGACTTGCCGACGTTCGGCCGGCCGATGATGGTGACGCGGGGTATGGGCACAGGAAGGGGGCAAAGAGGATACGCAACCCCCGCCAGAACCGCCAGGGCCATACGGCCGGGGAACCAGCAACCCCTCACTCCCATGGCAACGCCGGCAGGGCTCCCGGGTAGCCTTGGGAGCCCCCATTCCCCGACCATGCCCCACTCGCTGCTGCTCGAACTCACCCGCCGCTACCAGGAACCGCACCGCCATTACCACTCGCTGGAGCACATTGCAGCGATGCTTCACGCCGGCCGGACCTTCCCGCTCGGCAACGTCGAGACCATGGCAATCTGGTTCCACGACGCGATCTACGACCCGCACAGCAAGACCAACGAGGAGGACAGCGCGGCGCTCGCCGGCAGGCGCCTGCGCGACGCGGGCTGGCAGCAGCCGGACATCGACCTCGTGCAGCGCATCGTTCTCGACACGAAACGGCACGAACCTTCCTGCCCGGAAGCTGCCGCGGTGCTCGATCTGGACCTCATGTCGCTCGCGCTGCCATGGCCGGAGTTCACCCGCAACACCGAGGCGATCCGGCGTGAGTTTGCGCACGTGGCCGAGGTGGACTTCGCGGCCGGGCGACGCGCCTTCTTCACCACCATGCTGCAGCGGGAGCGGCTGTTCTACACGCCCTTCGGGGACGCCCTCGAGCCGCTGGCGCGCGAGAACCTGCGCCGCGCAATCGCCAACACCTGAACCAGAATCAGTGCCCGGTGGGCTTCTCGGCAGGCGGCTTGTCGGCAGTCTCCTTACCGTCCTTGCCACTCGCGGCAGTCGGTGGCGGCAACAACTTCGCGAGCACACTGCCTGGCACCGCCGACTTGAACGTCATCTGCGTGTCCAGGATCTCAGCCTCCTCATCGTAGACGACGGTGGTCGTCGACTGCGCGATGCCAACCAACGCACCGCGCCCATCGACGATCGGCGCGCCGCTGCTGCCCTTGGCAAAGTCACACGTGACGTGCAGCCACTCCCGCGGCGTCACCTCGTCCGCGGGTCGCGGCTCGGTGCTTTCCGGCACCGGATCGCGCTCGCGGTAACGCCGGGCCAACAACCCTTCGCTGAAGAAGCCGAACTGGTGGTCCGGATTGGACAGGCAATAGACCCGCTGCCCCTGCTGCACCTTGCTCGCGATCGGCAACGGCAACCAACCACTCGCGGCGACCTGGAGCACACAGAGGTCCGCCCCCGCATCGGCCGC
>JADZDL010000258.1 GCA_020851075.1 Planctomycetota bacterium
GCCGCTGGCCCCTGCGAGCTTCCACGCGAGCAGATCACCGAGTGCATCCCAGGCGAGCTCTAGATCAACCCTCGAAGGCGGTGCAAGCGCCTTTACCTTGAAGTCCCTTGGAACCAGCGCCTCGAAAGCGTAAAGGCTCGCGTAGATCAAGAGGTCGAAGACCGAGAGCTCCGCCAGCCGCGCCCTCTGCGCCTCCACGGCCGCGACCCGATCGCGATGCGCCAGCGCAAACAGGTCGAGCACGCGGCACAGCTCGGCCACGGACTCGGTTTCAGACGCAGCCTGACCTAGTTCGACTCGTCGTGGAGAGTGCGGGTTCAGGACAAGCCCGGAGTGCCTGACCGCGCGAATCAATGCCTCCGGTGCCTCGCGCGCGACCCGCTTCACCAGCCCATCGGCAGCGACAGGCTCCTGTCCGAGGTACCGCGCCAAGGCGAGTGACATCGCCTCGCCGCCCCACGCGTCGCGCGGGCAGCGCGTCACAACGTCGCTGGCCCAGAAGAGGCTGTCGCGCTCCTTTTTCGTGAGCTTTTTCTTGCCAACGGGTAACGGCCTTCCGTCGAGGTAGGCCGTCGCGACTCGCTCGACGGCAATCCGCTGTGGGACACCGTCGGCGCTCAAGCGAACAGACAGGTCGTCGTAGTAGGTCGTCGCGCGCTGGAGCATGAGCGGAGCACCGGCATCAGCAATTCACTGAGCATCGATCACGGGATCGGCGCCTCTTTGTTGCCGGGCTTCCCGAAATTCGCAGGTACACGCTGGAAGTACTTCTTCAGTGCCCAGCCAGTGCGATGCTCCTGGTAGAGCCAGTGGTAGTACTCAACCTCGATCCACTTTCCACGCTCCGAGATCGGGCGGACCACCTCTCGCGGCAGCAACTTGCCCTGCACTGCCGACCCGGGCTCCGGCTTGGATCGAACGATGGCCACGCGATCCAGAACGACGAAACGCTCCTCCTGCCGCTTGGCCTCTTGCACCATGGCCCTCTCCACCAACTTCGCAAGGGCCTCGATCGTCTTTCGTTGCGCCTCCAGATTGGTGTCAAGTGCCTCGATCCTCTCACTTTGCCCATCGAGCCTTGTATCGGTCGCTGCCTGCCAGCGTGAAGCGCTGAGCTCTTGGTAGAGCGGGACCAATATTGCCAAGATGAAACCGAGCAGCGACATCAACTCCAAGGTCTTGCGGCTGAGACCGAGGCCGTCTTCCTCCTGAGCGAACTGGACGTTGACTGACCCATCAGGGTTGATGCCCATCGCCGCGAGCTGCGCGTTGATGCCTTCCGGCCCCAACACCTTTGCAAGCGTGGCAGCAGACGCTGCATCGATCACAGGCAACGACAGCCTGCCCATTTGCTCCCGCAGCGCCTGCAACGCGCCAATCGAGTCGAGCAAGGGCTGAGGAACAATCCACCGCTTGTTGGCCTCCTCGAAGCTCTTCATGAGCTGCCCGATACCACTGCTGACCGAGGTATCGGCAAGGATCTTCCGGGCGCTGTCCATCGACCTCTCGATGTCCGAGTGCATGCCCTTCAGAACGTCACTGGTTCCCGTGGCCTGTTCGACGAGCTTGGCAAACTGCTCCGAAGCGGCAAGTGGTTTCGCGAGGCCCTCCAGCATCCGCTCGATCGCACTGTCCTTCGCGAGCGACCGGCGAATGTCCTGCAGGGGTTCGAGCATTCTTCTGATGCTCTCTTGCTCAGTCCTCTGCTGCTCCTGCCATTGCTTCGCCATCTGGAGAGCTGGCGAGTTCTCCGGAATGAGCCGGCTCAACCGTTCAGCCAAGGAGTAGGCCTGGAGCTCCCTTGCCTGCTTGCTCATTTGGGCCGCGAGAGACGTGTCCCCCACCAGCTTCTGCATCTCCTTTGCGAGGCTGTGGCTCTGGGTCATGGCCGATAACCACGAGGCACGCTCCAGCTCCAACCTTCGCAGCTCACTGGCCACACTGCCGGTCAACAAGCCACTGATCTTGTCGAGATCCGAGCTCTTCAGGGTGTCGCTCTCCACGATTTCAGACCACGACGGCGACCTTGTTGGCGACGACGGCATACAGGTCCACTTCGGTCTGCTCCGTGATGATCGACACGACGAGGCTGTACCTCGCCGGAAGTGCGTATCGCTCCAGAACGGGGCGTGAACGCCACCAACCTGCCGACGGATAGACGGCAATGAATCCCCTGCTGGCCAATTCGGCAGCGGTACCTTGCCAAACATCCCGATGCAGCGATCCACGGTGACGCTGTCGCTCTCCCAGATACCAATCCGTGTCCTTCGGGTTCGCCACATCGCCTTCGTCCTCGCGCTGGGCGGCGGCGTTCACTCGTGCGATGAAGTCCTCCGTGGACCCGTCGAGCGGGCGCTGCACGTCGAACCGGAGGCGATGCGACGGGTAGTGGAACTTCGACGACACGCCTCTCGCAGAAGGGTTCGGCTCGACGAAGTAGGACAAGGTGACGTGCAATTCCACGGCGGTGTCGCCGAGCGCCTCCAGTTCCTCCTTCGGCCAAGGAAGTGCGTGCAAGTTCATGTCGCGGCTGACTACGCCCCGCTTCTCATCCTTCCCGTAGGGGTGCACCTGGTCTTCGACGAGCAACGTCAACGAGTTACCCGCGCTCCACAGCGCTCTGTCGAGATCCGGCATCCCCCATCCGCAGTGCCGGATGAGATTGACGTAGTCCTTCTTGGTTGGCTTCGCGTTGGCGGGCAGATACATCTGCCGCATCGCTGGCGTCCACCTGGCGGAGTGAACGATCAATGCGCGAACGGTTTCGGCCCGCTGTGCCGGATAGGTCGCCATGATCTGAGCGGCCATGCGCGCGCAAAGTGCCGACGCGGCGCTGGTGGCATTGGTCGTCGTGAACAGCCGCTCGTTAGGTCGATGGTGCGTTGTCAGCAGGTTCAGGCTCGACATCCCCGTCGCGCCTTGCTGGTCCTTGGCGACGTTGCCGCCTTCGAAGACGACATCAGGCTTGAGGGGCCACGCCGGATCCCAGGTCATCGACGTGGTGGTGTACGGACTCAAGCCACCGTCAGGCGCGATCGCAACCAGTGATTCATGTTCGGTATCGACCTTGTTCGTGCAGGCGCCGACGGTGATCGCATTCCATGCCTGGCCC
>JADZDL010000259.1 GCA_020851075.1 Planctomycetota bacterium
ATCACGGCCTGGTTGGCGCCGCCGTGCAGCGGGCCCCAGAGCGCGGAGATGCCGGCGGAGACGCTGGCGAAGAGGTTGGCGCCGGAGCTGCCGACGGTGCGAACGGTGCTCGTCGAGCAGTTCTGTTCGTGGTCGGCGTGCAGGATCAGGAGCAGATCGAGCGCGCGCGCCATCACCGGGTTGGGCTCGTACGTTTCGCACGGCGTGCCAAACATCATGTAGAGCAGGTTGCCCGCGTACGACAGGTCGTTGCGCGGATACATGAACGGCTGGCCGATGCTGTGCTTGTACGAGTAGGCCGCGATGGTCGGCATCTTCGCGAGCAGGCGGATCGCATCGATCCAGTTCTGCTCGTGCGTGTTCGGAGCGGCCTTCTGGTAGAAGGTCGACAGCGCGCCAACGGCGGCGGCACACACGGCCATGGGATGACCAACCTTGGGCAAGCTCGTGAAGAGATGCTTCAGGTCCTCATGCAACATCGTGTGGTAGGTGATGTCGTGCGTGAATTGCGCGAGCTTCCCGGCACTGGGCAATTCCTGGTGCAGCAGCAACCACATGACCTCGATGAAGTGACTGCTCTTCGCGAGCTCTTCGATCGGGTAGCCGGCGTAACGCAGGATGCCCTGCTCGCCGTCGAGGAACGTGATCTTGCTCTGACAGGCACCCGTATTGCCAAGGCCCGGGTCGTAGGTGATGGCACCGGTCTTCGCGCGCAGTTGGCGAATGTCGATGGCAACCTCGCCTTCGGAACCGACCATCACGGGCAGGTCGATTTCCTGGTCTCCGAGCGTGAGCTTCGCAATCTTCGGAACGGTCTCGTTGGTCATCGCAGCAGCAGCGGCAACAGTCGTTGGGGTGGACGTTTCTTCGGCAGAGAGAGTAGGCCGGGACATGGCTCGAGGCTCCGAAAAAAAGCGCGGATGCGCATCTGATCGACAACCTTCGGGTTGGATCTGACGAGAAAGCACCGTCTTCCCACCACCAGGGCGCTGGCGGCAGCGCCGGACCGGGTGGCTGCCGGCTACCGACTGGCCCCGAGGACGGCCTAGAGGATCGTCACCTGGACGCTGTTCGTCACGTGGATCGGCGCCATTCCCTGCATGAGGCCGGCCTGGAAATAGAGGCTCAGGCCGTGCAGACCGGGGTCATTGGGCACCTGGAGGGGCCACGAGGCCGTGCCGGACGGCAGCAGCAGGAAACCGGCCGTCTGCAGCGAGCCCAGATCGAGCAGGATCTTGCGGTTGTAGCCAAAGTTCGTAGCGCCGGTGCCAAAACTCAGGAAGAGCAGGGCGGAGGAGTTCGCTGGTCCGTACAGGTCCACCGTAACGGAGCCCCCGATCGGCACGTCGGGCCAGCTCGTCTCGAGCCCGTCGACGGCGCCGAGGGCCTGCAGCATGGCAAACAGGTCCGGCCGGCGCCCGATCGCGTCCGGCGAAAGCGGACCGTGGGTGTGCAGCAGGTTCAGGATCTCGGTGCGGCTCAGGCTCCGATCGAGCTGCGCGCGCGCGGCTCCTTGCAGGGCGACGACGATCGCCGCCACCGCCGGCACCGCCGACGAAGTGCCCGCGTAGGCCGACGTGTAGGCCTGCCGGATGTCCTGGTTGGGATAGAAGATCGTGCCGTAGCCGCAGGCCACCACGTTGTCGCCCCAGCCATTGCCGTCGATGCGCGACCCGTAGTTGCTGTAGGTCGCCCGCGTCATCGGGCCACCGAGCGTCGCCCCGATCATCATCGCGCCCGAATCGCGGAAACCGCGGTCGAAGCGGCGCAGGAAGCGCGGGTCGTCGAGGTTGTTGGCGCCGTTGGCGCCGGTGTTCACAAACAGGAGGCCGTTGGCCGTCACCGTTAGCGTCGCGTCAAAGATCGACTGCAGGAACTCCATCGGCACCCAGTCCGTCGTGCCGACCTGACCGAGCAGGAACATCAACACCATCACCGAGACATCGCCGGGCTGGCTGTTGGCTCCGGCGAGCAGGATCGTATTGGCCACACCACCGTTCGTGAGTTCCGACAAGAACCGGATCTCGACCTCATCGGTGATGCCCGTCATGCCGTACTCGTTGCGATCGGCGCAGATCATCGACGTGCCGGCGATGCCGTGGTTGGCTTCGCCTGAGGTCTGCGGCGTCACGACGCCCAGGAAGTTCGCGGCGATGAGTTTGGCGATGTCTTCGTGGTCGAGATACCAGTCGGCCTCGACCATGCGCATGCGCACCGCTTGCCCGCGCGCCCCGTAGATGCTCTGCGAACGCCAGATGCCGTAGCCCGTGGGTGACGGCAGATGCGTGGTCTGCAACTGCGTGAACAGGGGCGTCGGCGGCGCGATATCGCCGGCGGCCAGCGGCGCCGGCATCGGCATGCTGGCGGGTGTTGCGCGCGGTTCGTGGTGGATGTGCTCGACGAGGTCGCACGACCACAAGGCGTCCGTGAGCGCGTTCGCGGCGGCCACCGAATCGGTCGTCAGACGAAACCACAGCCCCAGGTGGCCGGGCCGGTTGTCGGGCGGCAGGTTCGCGCACGCGTTCGTGTGCAGGCGATCGAGTTCGTCCCACGACATGGCCGAGAACAGCGGCTCGGCGTTTGCGCGTGCAAAGAGCGCCTGCACGGGCGCCAGGTCCGTCCCGGTGCGCGACCACAGCACACCACCGCGCAGTTCCGCGCCGCAGCCTTCGGCGAGTTTCACGCAGAGGCGATCGCCAAAGACCTGCGGGCTTTGCGCGACGACTGCCGCGTGGGCGCGCAACTCGGCCCGATCGTAGGTCTGGGCCAGGCAGGCAGGGGCCAGGGCGGACAGGACGAACCCGAGTGTGCAGACGAGGACCAGCGAAGGACGCATACCCCGCAGACTCTACCACAACCGCACGCCACCCCCACCCGCCGATGCGAGGGCGCGTTCAGCGCAACGGCTGGTTGCCGACGGGGTACTTCTGCCAGTCACAGAAATCGAAGTGCCACCACTCGTGCTCGTAGACGGTAAACCCTTCGGCCTCCATCGCGCGCCGCAGCCGTTCGCGGAAGTGCCGCTGGCGGGACGTGCCCCCCGGATAGTCCGGATACGCACGCGCCGTGAACTCGTCGAAGCCACTCGTCGTCACCACCGGTTGCCCGGTGGCAAGTTCGTAGAGCGTGAGGTCGACCGCGCAGCCGCGGTTGTGGCGGGAACCCTTCGCCGGGTCGGCGACAAAGTGCTTCATCGACTCGGGAGTCGCGTCGTAGAAGACCTTGGTCACCGACCAGGGCCGGTACGAGTCGAAGATCCAGAGGCCGTAACCCGACTTCGCCAGCGCTTCGTGCACGCGCACGAGCGCTTCGGCCGCGGGGCGTTGCAGCATCGCTTGGGCGACCGGATAGACCTGCGTGCCGAGGAAGTTGTTGGCGGTCGCGTAGCGCAGATCCAAGCGCATCGTCGGCGCGAGCGCCGGCAACGAGACGAGATCGAAGGCGCGCGCACCGGGCGGCGACGCGAGTTCGGGTGCCGGCTGCAGCCGTTCGGCTTGCTCCATCAACTCGGCAATCGGCCGCAACGGCTCGATCTGGAACGTGCCCGCCGTGGGGCCTGGACGGCGCGGGAAACGGGCGCCCCCCACCACCGCCGCGGTGACGGCGCCGTTCGCATCGCGCTCGAAGACGAGCTGGTCGCCGCGATACAGGCCACCCGGAAACACGTAGCGGTCGGGTGCCGTGCGCTCGAGCAGATCGCGCACGACCCATTCGATGAGCACGCCGAGCTGGCCGCGATCCTCGTAGACGACGAGCACGTTGTGATCCCAGCCGTACTCACCGAGCAGCGGCAGCAGTTCGTCGGGGCACGCCGGGGGCAGGGAATCGTCGCGCATGTATTCGAACTCACCGTCGTGGGGATTGCCGTTCGGCAGGATCGTGAGCCGCCGCGCCCCACCAAGGCCGAGCGGATCGTCCGCAACCAGCGAACCATCGGCCGCGCGGCGCAGGCGCGTGCGCACGCCGATATTCGGGTCGTAGTAGAGATCCCCATCCCGCTCATACAGCTCCACCCAGTTCTCCCCGCAGCGCCAGTGGCCCGCGAGCGCGCGCGCCGCGTCTTTGCCAAGCGGAACGGGATACGCGGGCGGCACCAACGACTGGCCGTGGCGATTGGCGAGGGCCGCAGCCAACGCGCGGTCGGCGATCGCCTCGGCGCATTCGTTCGCGAAGTCCTTCGTGCAGACGACCGCGACCGCGAGGCCGAGTTCGGGCAAGGCCTGCAGGGACGACGCAAAGCCGTAGACAGCGCCACCGTGGCCGACCTGGCGATGCCCTTCGAACTGCTGCAGGAAGAAGCCGAGCCCACAACCGCGCGTGGCACCTTCGGGCAGTTGCCACATCAGGGCCTGGGTCTCGGGCCGCAATACGCGCGTGGTCGAAGTCGGAAACCAACTCTTCGCAAACTGCACGAGGTCGCCAACCGTGCTGCGCAGGTTCGCCGCGGGCGAATACCCGAACGCAAACGTCGGCAGCGGGATCTCGCGGCCATCGTAGGTCCACATCACACCGTCCGCTTGCCGCGCGAGCAGGTCACGGCGTGGCGCGAAGTCGCTGTCCTGCAGCCGAAGCGGGGACAACACGAGTTCGCGCACGGCATCTTCGAACGGCTTGCCCATGGTGCGCGCAACGATCTCGCCAACGACGCCGATCGCGGGATTGCTGTACTTGTAGGCACTGCCCGGTGCATGCACGAGGGTGGTGTCGTTGAGGCTCGCGACCGTCGCCGCGAGCAAAGGCTCGGTGGTGTCGAAGTAGTGACCTACCGGCGATTCGCGCACGATGCCGGCGCGGTGCCCCATCAGGTTGCGCAACGTCACCGGCACGCCAAACGGATTCTGCGGCGCGAACTCGGGCAGGTAGGTCTGCACCGGCGCATCGAGGTCAAGACGCCCCTGCTCAACAAGCTTCATCGCCGCGGTGTCCGCAAACAGCTTGCTGATCGACGCGACACGATGCACGGAGTCCGCGCGCAGGGTGTCCTTGGTGCCTGGATGCTGCTCGCCAAACCCGGCCGTCCACAGCGCTTCGCGGCCCGTGGCGGGATCGACGTCGAGCACGGCGATCGCCACGCCCGGGATCGCCATTTCGCGCAGTTGGCGCTGCACGAACGGCCCGATGTCGGCGGCCACGCGCGCCAGTGCGGGATCGAGGTGGTGCGAAGGCGCAACTGCGCAGCCGACGAGGAACACACACAGCAAGCGGGCCAGATTGCGCATCGGCGCAGTGTGCCGCAGATGCCATCGCAGAGCCAGCCAGCGCCGCCCGCTGGCGAAAACTGCGTCGGCAGGAACGTCAGTCGAAGCCGACCTGCTCTTCGCCCGCGATGCGCTGTTTCTTCGCCGGATCGACCTTGCCGGCACCCGCGCCGACCACGCCGCCTTCCTGGAACCGGTCGACTTCCTGCAGCGACACGGCAATGCGCGAACTGACGCCGCGGCGCTGCATCGTGATGCCGTAGAGCACCTGGCAATCCGCCATCGTGCGCTTGTGGTGGGTCACGATGCAGAACTGCGTGTCGTGCGTGAAGTCGCGCAGCACGCGCAGGAACCGTTCGACGTTGGTCTCGTCGAGCGCCGCGTCGACTTCGTCGAGGATGCAGAACGGGCTCGGCCGCACCTTGAACAACGCAAACAGGATCGCGACGGCGGTCAGCGAACGTTCGCCACCCGACAGCAGGTTGATCGACTGCAGCTGCTTGCCCGGCGGCTGTGCGACGATCTCGATGCCCGCTTCGAGCAGGTCCTCCATGTTCGACAGGAACATGTCGGCCTTGCCGCCCTGGAACAGCTTGCGGAAGATGTCCTGGAAGTTCTTGCGGGCCTCGTGGAACGTGTTTTCGAAGAGCAGCTTCGACTCGGCTTCGAGCTTGCGCAGCGCTTCCATGAGCGAACGCCGCGCTTCCTTGAGGTCACCGACCTCCTGTTCGAGCGTCGAGAACTGACCTTCTTCGTCGTCGAGTTCCTTCACGGCGTCGAGGTTCACGGCACCGAGGCGGTCCTTCTGGCTCTGCAGGACCTGCACTTCCTTGCGGGCTTCCACCTGATCGAAGGTGTCCTGTTCCCACAGCCGTTCCATCGTGTACCAGGACAACACGAACGCCGGCGAGAGTGGTGGGCCTTGCAGCTCCTCGATGAGCCCACGCGGCGCTGGCGGGCCTTCGAAGGCATCCATCGGCACGAGGCCAAGCCCTTCGATCTCGCCGAGGCAACGGCGCAGTTCGACGCCGGTGTCCTCGCGCAGCCGATCTTCGAGCCGCGTGAAGCGGTGGTCGGCATCGGCCACGGCGAGGCGCGTCTGCGTGAGGCCTTCGTTGGCCACCGCCCGGCGCTGCTCCCAGCTGCTCAATTCCTGCTGCGCCCGCGCGCGCAATTGCCGCGCATCGTCGACGGCCGTCTGGCGTTCCTGCTTCTGGCCCTGCAGTTCGACGAGGCGATCCTCGAGGGCGGCCGCAAGGTCGGCAAGCCGCTCCTGCTCGCCGAGCGCGCGCGCCCGATCGTCCTCGGCGTCCTGTTGGCGATCCTGCAGTTCGGACAGCGCCCGATCAAAGTCGCGCACGGCTTCTTCGTGCATGCGGATCGAACGCACGAGGCCTTCGCGCACCTCGCCGGTCTGCACCTGGCGAATGCGCAGCTCCTGCTCGGCGCGCTGTTGGGCCTGCGCGTGCTGTTCGGCGGCGCCGATGCGTTCGCCAAAACCCTGTTCTTCTTGCTGCGCCATCGCCTCGCGGCGACCGAGCAGGAACTGGTCGAACAACGCCGTGCCAAGCCGCGCCAACGCGCCGCAGCGGGCGCGCGAGAGCTCGGCGGCTTCGTGCTGCAGTTCGCCGAGTTCGCGCTCGACGTCCTGCAAGCGCGCCTGCAGGCGGCCGACCTGACCTTGCCCGGTCTGTAGCGCGCGCCGCACCGTTTGCAGCGCATCACCGAGCGCCTTGAGCTCGCGCTTCAGGCGATCGACGCGGCCTTGGGCCTTGTCCTTGCCGAGCTGCTGGGCGGAGAGCCGCGCCTGCACGGCGGCGACATCTTCGGCGAGCTTCGCGATCTGCGAACGGCGCACGACGAGGCCCGCGTGCCCTTCGGCCGCGAGACCACCTTCCATGCGCGGGCCACAGACGAGCGTACCGTCGGGCGTGACGAAGCAGAGGTCGGCGCGCGCGGAGTCCGCGATATCGAAGTCGGCAAGCACGACGCCGCGCAGCAACCAGCCGAGCAGGCGCTGGCTCGCATCCTTCGCGGCCTGTTCGCCGACTAGGCCCGTTTCGCCGTCCCCGCGGATCTGGGCGACATGGCGCACGAGCTGGCTCAGGTAGTTGGCGCCCGCGGGCGGTGGCAGCAGCGCCGACATGCACGGCGGCGCTTCGCCGAACTCCTCTTCGACGAGCAGCAGCACGCGACCAAGCCGCTTCTCGGCGAGTTCGCGCACGATGGCGGCCGCGTGTTCGCGCGTGTCGACGACGAGCGCCTGCACGAACGGGCCGAGCGCCGCTTCGAGGGCCGAGCCGTATTGCAGGTCGATCTCGATGAGGTCGAGCAACCGACCGCGCAGGCCGGCGGGCTTCTGCTGCAGCACGTAGCGCGGCGCCTGATCGAGTCCCTCCATGTGGGACTCCATCGCGAGCAACGCCTGGTACCGACCGTCGACCTGCGACAGTTCGAGGCGCAACTTCGATTCCTGCGCGGCTTCCTGCGCGGCGGCCGCGTCGGCCCCTTCGAGGTCACTGAGAGCGAGACGCTCGCGTTCCGTGAGGATGCGCTCGCGCGTGCCCTGGTCGGTGAGTTCGGCGTGCCAATGCGCCGTTTCGCCCTGCAGCTTGCTGGCTTCGGCGGACAACACCCCCTGGCGTTCGCTGAGGCGCTGCTCGCGCGACTTCGCGGCGGCGATCTTTGCGCTCGCGTCGGCGGCGGCGTTGCGAACGCGCGTGCGCTGGTGCAACAGTTCGAGCTGGCGTTCGCGCAGCGTCTCGCGCTCCTGCTGCATCGCGCGCAGGGCGGCGAGCGCCTGCTGCGTCGTCTGCCGGTGGTCTTCGAGATCCTTGTGCAACTCGATGAGCTCACCTTCCCGCTGCGTGAGGTCGTCGCGCGCGATCATCAGCGACTCGGTGCGTTCTTCGCGCTGGTCCGCGAGGCCCGACGAACGTTGGCGACCACGCTCGAGTTCGGCGAGCAGGTCGGCGGCGCGCTGACGCTGCGCTTCGGCGCGTTCGCGGTGCGTCGTGAGCTCGCCCTGGCACGCGCGCAGTTCGTCCTGCACCTGTTCGAGCGCCTGCGCGCACGAACTGATCGTGTCATCGGTGGAGTGCACACTCTCGGCGGCGACCTCGCGACCTTCTTCGGCGGCCGTCAGTTCGACCTGGAGGTCCTGGAGCCGCTGTTGCTGGGCCACGATCTGCTCGCGCAGGATGCGACCGTCGATGACGGCCAGGGCCGCGCGCAGGTCCCTGAGAGCGGCCTGCAGTTCCTGCCAACGTCGCGCCTTGCCGGCCTGGATGCGCAGGCTGCGAATGCGGCGCGCGCGCTCTTCGAGCAGGTCGGTGATGCGCGCGAGGTTCTGGTCGGTGCGCTCGAGCTTGCGCAGCGCTTCCTTCTTCTGCAGCTTGAAGCGCGACACGCCGGCCGCTTCTTCGAAGATCGCGCGGCGCGCCTCGGGATTGGCGGACAGCACCGCATCGATGCGGCCCTGCTCCATGACCGAGTAACCGCCCGTGCCAAGCCCCGTGTCGAGCAGCACGTCGCGAATGTCCTTGAGGCGCACTTCCTGCCCGTTGAGCAGGTAGGTCGATTCGCGATCGAGCGTGAGCCGGCGCGAGATATCGATCTCGCTCCTGCCTTCGACCTTGGCGTCGGGATCCTCGAAGGTGATCGTCACCTCCGCCATGCCCATCGCTTCGCGGCCTTCGGCGCCCTTGAAGATGACGTCCGTCATCTCGGTGCCGCGCAGACTCTTGGCGCGCTGGTCGCCGAGCACCCACTTGATCGCGTCGACGACGTTCGACTTGCCGCAACCGTTCGGGCCGATGATGCCCGTGAGGCGTTGGTCGAACTCAAACTCGGTGCGGTCGGCAAACGACTTGAACCCGCGGGCGACGAGACGCTTTAGCCTCATTCGATCACTCCTTGGGCAAACGGCGCGTGCCGAGAATGCTGCTTGGGGAAGAGCTGCCAGAGCCAACGCCAGTGCCAGAGCCGGTCGCGAGCGGGCCCGCGAGGCCGCCGAACTCACCGACCCGACCCAGCGTGGCCAACGAACGCCGCCGACGCGTACGTTCGGCCGCGACGGCCCCGTACGCAACGGCCGCCTGCGCCTGGCCGGTGACGACGAGCAGATGCTGCACGGCGTCCGAGATCTCGGTCGTGCTCAACATCGCCACCGCCGTGGTTGCAGGGCTCGCCGATTCGTCGCCGCGCTTCTGCCGCAGCGCCTGCAAGACGACGTTGCTGAGTTCGAGCGCACGCCAGTCCTCGTCGACCCCCACGCTGTGTAGCGCAAGATGGATCGAACGCGCCAGCTTGGTTGCTCGCAAGAACTCGGTACGCCCGTCACGCTTCAGAACCAGATGTTCCGTCCGCCGCTTCATGACCGCCCTCCCGCCTCTTCTCCAGCATCGGCTTCAACTCATCGAGGAACTGCGTGACGTCCTTGAACTCGCGGTAGACCGACGCGAAACGGACGTACGCCACCTGATCGAGCTGACGAAGCTCCTGCATGATGAGGTTGCCGATCACCTTGCTCGGCACCTCTTTGTCGAAGGCCTCCATGCATTGGCGTTCGATGCGGTCCGAGATCACCTCGAGTTGGTCGAGGGACACCGGCCGCTTCTCGCACGCGCGCAACATGCCACCGAGCACCTTCTGGCGATCGAACGCAACGCGCTCCCCGTTCTTCTTCACGACGCGCAACGGTGCGGTCTCGACGCGCTCGTAGGTCGTGTAGCGCCGACCACAGTCGGCACATACACGGCGACGACGGATTGCAAACCCGTCGGCACTCGCGCGCGAATCGATGACCCGATCGTTGTCGGCCTTGCAGTACGGACAGCGCATGGCAATTCGCTCCACTGCGGCAGGGACGCGACCAGCGCCGTGCCGTAGCAGGAACTCGGTGGAACGGAAACCGGCTGACCCCGGCCTCCAGACCTAGCAGACGGTGGGACCATACTGCCCCAACGGCTTGTGTGTCAAAGGCCTGCCCCGCATTAGATGCTGCATTCGTACGGTTTGCCGCGGGCGATTACTTGCCCAGACAGAACCGGCCGTAGATGCGGTCGAGCAGGTGCTCGGGGGAATGATGACCGTCCACCCCATCGAGCGCGCGCAGGGCCTGCTGCAGTTCGACTGCGGCCAGTTCGGGCCCCGCGGCGGCGGCCAGCCGGGCGCGTTCGAGAGCGGCGCCGACCTGCGCCAAGGCCTCGCGCAACGGCCCACCGGCCGAGGCGGTGCCGCTCGGCGCACGTTCGGTGAGCAGGGCGCGCAGTTCCTCGAGGCCAAGCCCCCGATGCGCACTCGTCGCCAGCACCGGAACGTCGGCGGCGAGCCGCTCGGCGAGGTCCCGGGGCAACCGTTCGCGCAGCCACGCGTCCCGCCGCGGCGACGGCGGCATCTCGGCCCACAGGTCACAGCGCGTCCAGACGACCGCGAGCACGGGCAACGGCGACGAGAGCGCACTGGCCGGCACCCGCGGTGCGCCGGCGTCGAGCATGAGCAGCACCGCCGACGCCCCGCCGGCAAGCCGGTCGCGCAGCGCCAGCGCAGTCGCGTCGAAGACGCCCGGCGAAGCGATGTCGCCCGGCGCGTCCCAGACCGCCACCCCGGGTGCCACTTCGATGCGCAGCAGGTCGCGCGTGGTGCCCTCGGCGGCGGCCACCAATGCCGCGCGACGCCCGGCGAGCGCATTGCACAACGACGACTTGCCGACGTTGGCGGCGCCGAGCAGCAGCACTTCGCCACCGGGCGACGAGACCGGAACGGCGCGCGTGAGCTCGCGCACGGTGGTCGCGGCCTCGGCCAGCGGCACGGCCCACTCCTCGTCGCGCAGGGCCCCCGCTTCGCCTTCGTCGAAGTCGAGCCCCACTTCGAGCAGGGCGAGCACGTCCTGCAGCTGCGAACGCAGGGCGACGATGGCCGCGGACAGGCCGCCGCGCAGCCACTGCACGGCCGCCGCGGCCTGTTGCTGGTCGGCGGCGTGCAACAACATCAACACGCCTTCGGCCTGGGCGAGGTCGAGCCGCCCGTTCTGGCAGGCCCGCGCCGTGAACTCCCCGGGCAGAGCGAGGCGCAGGCCCAAGGCGGCCCCGCGCCCGAGCAGGTCCTCCAGCACGCTGCGCACGAGCACCGGGCCACCGGGCAGATGCAGTTCGACGGTGAGTTCGCCCGTGAACGACGCCGGGGCGACCAAGACCAGCGCAGCCGCTTCGACTTCGCCGCCGCGCACGCGCACGGTGCCGCCTTGATGCAGGCGCCGCGCTGGCAGCGGCGGCGCGAACACGAGGTTGGCCACCGCGAGCGCCTGCGGGCCCGACACGCGCAGCACCGCGCGTTCGGCGGTGCCGGGAGCCGAAGCCTGGGCCACGATGGTGTCGCCGAGCATTGCTAGAAGGCTACCGGACGGCGTTCACGCGTGCAGCCCGGCGAGCCGGGCCGTTGCGAAGGCCGCCTGGAAGTTGAACCCACCGATCGGGCCATCGACGTCGAGCAGTTCGCCGCAGAGGTAGAGCCCGGGCTGCTTCCGGCTTTGCATGGTGCGCGCATCGATCTCGTCGAGCGCCACCCCGCCGCGCGTGACCTCGGCGTGCTCGAAACCGAGGCTCTTCCGCACCGGCACGCGCAGCGCCTTCAAGGTCTCGACGAGGCGACGCCGCGCCACCTTGGACAGACCCGCGAGGGTGCCTTCGGCGCCGGCGAGGGCCACCAGCGTGTCGCGAACGCGCTCCTGCAGGTGCATCGGCAACGCCGTCGCCACCTGCCGCGCGCCGCGCACCTTCGCTTCCTGCACGAAGTGCGCGTCGAGCGCTTCGCGCGTCAGTTCGGGCACGAAGTCGAACTCGAGTTGGGCTTTGCCCTGCAGTTCTTCGACGTCGCCCGCGAGATCCATCGGGGCAGGCCCCGACAGACCGCGGTGCGTGAACAGGATCGGGCGCCGACGGCGCAGCCGTTCGCGGCCACTGGGATCGAGCACGGCCAGATCGACGCCCTGCAGCACGATGCCCTGCAGGCTCGTCACCCACGGCGCGTCGAGCAGTAGCGGTGCCAGGGCCGGCCAGGTCGCCGTGATGGTGTGCCCCATCGCGCGGCACCACGCGTAACCATCGCCCGTGGCGCCCGTCTTGCGGTAGCTGAGTCCGCCGGTGGCCAGCACGACGCTGTCGGCGCGGATCGGGCCGAGGTCGGTATCGAGCGCAAAGCCGGTGCCACTCGCGGCGATGCCGCGCACGGCACAACCGGTGCGCAGCGTAGCGCCGCTGCGTTGCACGAGGCGCAACAACGCGTCGACGATGTCGCGCGCCTTCTGCGAGACGGGGAAGATCTTCTCGAGGTCCTCTTCCTGCAGTGGCACGCCGGCAGCCTCGACGAACTCGCGCAAGGCGGTCGGCGGAAACGACCGCAGCGCATGGCGCAGGAACCGGCCGCGCGCGAGCCCATATTGGGCTTCGAGATCCGCGCCGGTGCGCGTGGTCGTCAGATTGCAACGACCCCCACCACTGATGAGGATCTTGAGGCCAGGGTGCCGGTTCTTTTCGAGGAGAACCGTGCGGCGGCCACGTTGGGCCGCCTGGATGGCGGCCATCAGGCCCGCAGCCCCGGCGCCGATGACGGCGACCTCGGTGTGCACGCCAACCGGGGAATCAGCTACCACGATGTGGCCGAGCTAGGTGCGT
Organism: Planctomycetota bacterium; assembly: GCA_020851075.1. GTDB lineage: Bacteria > Planctomycetota > UBA1135 > UBA1135 > UBA2386 > JADZDL01. Next base: position 12,872 of record JADZDL010000259.1, read on the forward strand.
GCGACTTTGGTGCGGGCCGGAAGAGAGCCACTTCGCGCGAAGCCACTTCGCGCCGGAATCGAGCGCGAAGCGGCGGCGAACAAGCCTGAATCAGGCCTTGCTCGCGGTCGGGCTGGCCGGCGCTTCTTCGCCTTCGACGGGCGTGATGCGCAGCACGGGGCGGCTGCCGATGGGCTGCTTGCGGTTCGCGAGGTAACCCTTGCCGAGCTTCTTCAGCTTGAAGCGACCGCGGGTCGGACCACCATTCTTACGACGTGAACGAGCCATGATAGAGTCTCCGGACGAATGCTAGGGAATGCTATGGGGATGCTGTGGGAACGCTCGGTCGGTCAGGAAGCCGCGATCACTTCTTGGCCTTGGCGGCGGCTGCCTTCTTGGCCTTCATCTGGCCAATGATGACGCGCTCGCGCTTGACCGTGCGGCGGACTTCGACGTAGCCGTTGTTGTGGCCCGGCACCGCGCCGCGCACGAACAGCAGGTTGCGAGCGGCGTCGACCTTGACGAGCTCGAGGCGCTGCACGGTGACGCGTTCGACACCGTAGTGGCCAGCCATCTTCTTGCCCTTCGGCACACCCTTGCTGATCGACTGGTTACGACCAAGACCACCACCCGTGCGGTGGTTCAACGAGTTACCGTGCGAAGCCGGCTGGCGGCTGAAGCCCCAGCGCTTGATCGTGCCGGCCCAGCCACGGCCCTTGGTCGTGCCCGAGACGTCGACGTGCTTGACGCCGTCGAACACCGACACCGTGACTTCGTCGCCCGGCTTCTCGGTCGGCGCGACTTCGGTGCGGAACTCGCGCACGAGGCGCTTGCCCTCGTCGAGACCGGCCTTCTTGTTGTGGCCGAGTTCGGCCTTCGAGCAGCTGCGCGCCGGCTTATCGTCGAAGCCGATCTGCACGGCGTAGTAACCGTCCGCCGAGCGCGGCTTGTTCTGCTTGCCACGCTTCTTGCCGAGGTTCATCGACGCGCTGCGGTGGCCCTCCGGATGTTCGGCCGCCGTCGCCATCTTCACGGCCAGCACCTTGCACGGGCCGGCTTGGATGACGGTCACGGGCACACAGGTGCCGTCGTCGAGGAAAATCTGGGTCATCCCGACCTTCTTGCCGAGGAGACCAAGGGTCTTGCTACCAGTCATTACGAACTCCAACTTGCTGGCAAACCGCCAGCGCACAGGTTGTTGCTGAGCGAAGAGGTCCGACCGCGGGTCCCCACACAGGGCTACGGCGAGACGTTCGCGACATAAGGGGGAAAGTTTCTACGGATTCCGTCCCTCCGAAGCAAGAGGGCATCGCCACCAAACCGCTCGTTCGCTCCCCCCGGTCAGCGCACGAAGGCCCGCAGGGAGAGGCACAGCAGGCCCGCGAGCAGGAGCCAGGGCCCCAGGCTCTGGTCGTCGGTTCCCAACGGGGGTATCGGCCGTTCGGTGCCAACGGCCCGAGCGAGCAGGTCCTGTTCCCCGGCGGGCGGCGCCTCGGTCAGGGACTTCAAGGCCGCCCCCGCCCCGTAGGTGCGCACGAACGCCCGCCGCAGCAATTGCGGGAAGGCGGGCAGCAGCGGCAGGTTGCTGTCCTGCAGCCGGAACGCGAAGTGCACCGAAGCGAGCTCCGGGCCGCCGGCGACGACCGCCAGCGGCACCTTCTCGCCACCAGCCTCCAAGGCCCAGAGGAACGGTTCCCCGGGCGGCAAGGTCTCGCGGAACGCGCAGGCGATGCGCAGCCCGGACAGGTCGAGACCAGCCCCCAGGGGCCCCGTACGATCCCAGTCGGCGACCACCGGCTGCAGCCACGGGGTGGGTTCGGCAGCGCCCGCCCAACGGCTGCCAAAACAGAGCGCCCGCACCTGCCCAGGGGTGATCGGCGCCTGCCCACCATCGACGAGCAGCAGGCCGACCTCCTGGCCCTGGGCGGCGGGCACGACTTCGCCGCCGACCTCCTTCGCGAGCGCTTCGGCGGCAACCGCGGCGAACGGCCCACCCTCGGCCTCACCGAGCACGGCGATGCGCGGGGCGGGCAGCGGCGGCAGTTCGAGATGCCACGTATCGTCCCCCGGCAGGCCATCACCCGGCACCGCGAGGCGCACCGTGAGCAGGCCGCCAGCCTTGGTGCGCACCACGGTGCGCTGCAGGGTCATGGCCCCCCCCGGCAGCAGCTCGACGGTGGTTTCCAGCAGTGGGCTCCCCGGCAGTGGGCTCCCCGGCACTGGCTCGACAGCCCCCGACAAGGAGAGTGCCCCAGTCACGGCGGTCGTGGTGCAGGCGAGCACGACGACTTCGAGTTCGATCTGCGGCAACGGCCAGTGGTCGGTGGCGCGCACGGCCAGCACAGCGCCATTCGGTGCCGCGGTCGAAACCAGCGATAGCGCCCCCACCGTGGGCAGCGGCGCCAGACCCTGGCCATCGGTGAGCGTCCACACCACCGTGTCGGGCCCCGCCACCCGTGCCGCCAGCGCCGCGAGATCGGCCGTCGCGGCGCCCCCCGGAGGCCCAAGGTCCTGCAGCGTGCGCGCCGAAGCACCGTAGCGGCGCACGAGCGGCCCACCGCAGCGCAGCACCGTGAGGTCCACCGACTCCGGCAGGGTCGCGAACTGCTCACGCAACTTCGTCTGGGCGGCGGCGAAGGCGCCTTGGCCAGCCATGCTCGCCGAGGCGTCGAGCAACACGACGAGGCGCTGCGGGCCGGGCGTGCCGCGCAACCCGAGCCCGGCGTGCGCCAACACCGCGGCCACGCACGCGAGGGCGAGCAACAGGAAGCGCAGGCCCCGCAACCGCGGCGGCCGCCGCCGCAGCGTCTTCTGCGCGAGCACCCATTGCGGCAAGTGCGCCGTCCAGACCACGGTTCGTGGCCTCGGTGGCATCGCGAGCCAGAACAGCACCGGCAGCAGCAACAACCACCACAGCCGTTCCGGGGCTTGCAGCACTAGCGGGAGCACAGGGCGGACAACTCCTGGTAGGCGGCAACGTCGGGGACTTCGGTCGCGGGCACCGACCAGCGCAGCAGCGGGCAGCCACACTGCGCAAACAGGCGATCCTGCCGTCGCCGCAGCAGTTCGAGTTCGCGCTGCAGTTCGTTCGCCAGCAGGCGATCGATGGCAACCGTGAAGTGCTCCCCCGTCTCGGGGTCGGCGATGCGCACGTAACCCGACTTCGGGGCGACGGCGTCCTCCGGGATCGCCGGCAACCAACCGGTCACGTGCCCACCACGCCGGCGCACGGCGGCCAACACCGCTTCGCAGGCGGACGGGTCGGCAAAGTCCGAGATCCAGTGCACACGTCCGGCGGCCGAACGCTGCAACAGCAGCTCCATCGTCTGCCGCGGCTCGCTCGCCGCGATCGGCAGGTCCTCGAGATGCGCCAGCAGCCGATCGAGGTCCGCGGGCCCCTGGAAGACCACCCGCGCGCGCGGGCCGGCTCCCGGCGCCAGGACGAGCAGGCCATCGAGGTGACGCAGGGCCATGCCGCCCACCAAAGCAGCAAGGCGCAGCGCAAACAACCGGCGCGGTGGCGTGCCGACGAGCAGGCTCGCCGACAGGTCGAGCAGCAACGTGGCGGTGCGGCGTTCTTCTTCTTCCAACTGCTTCACGAACAGCTCGCCGCTGCGTGCATAAGCGGACCAGTCGATCCCGCGCAGGTCATCGCCGCGCGCGTAGGGCCGATGGCCCACGAACGTGCCACTCTGGCTCAACGCCGAACGCCGCGCGCGCTGGTTCTCCTGCCGCGCGCCGCGCAACCGCGCCCCGCGCGCGAGCACTTCGTGCAGCACCGCGCGGAACGCGGCGGAGAAACACGGCGACACGACGGGCAACGCGGGCAACGACTTCATCGCGCTGCCTTCTGCAGGAGGTCAAAGAAGCGCCGCACCATCGGCTGTTCCTCGGGCGGCACGTGGCGCGCGCGCTGCGCCGCTTCGGCCGCGCGTTCGAACTGTTCGCGCGGCGGCGGCGGGGTCGCGGGCGCTTCGCCACCTGGTGCGACGTTCGCCGGCGACGCGGCATTGCCGGGGCCATCGGGAACCTCGGCGGCGTGCATGCGCATGCGGCGCGTCGGGCCATCATCGATGTGCTCGGGCACGACGAAGTTGCGCGCCGCCGGCAGATCCAGCAACGGGGCGGGCGGCTCGGGAGGCGGTGCGGGTTCGTCCGGCTTCGGCTCCGGAATGGGCGCAGGTGGCGGCGGCGGCGTCTTCTGCGGCTCAGGCGTGGGAGTCGGCACTGGTTGCGGGGCCGGTGGCGGCGACTCGCTTTCTGGCCCACCCGGCGCAGGCTGTGCGGCGCCTTGGCCCGAGGACGAAGAGCCGGCGGGTGGCGGTGGAGGTGGCGGCGGCGTGCCGCGCAGCCCCGGAAAACGATCCCACAACCACCAGGCGAGCAACAACAACACGACGAGCGGCGCGAGCCAGCGCGCGCGGCCAAACGGCCGGCGCCCGACGTTCTGCAGCGACGCGCCGGGTACGTTCGGCAGTTCGGCATCGACCGTGCGCCCAAGCCAATCGACCATGCCCGCGTTGGCAGCGCGCGGCTGCCATTCGAGCCAGGTCGCGAGCTCGTCGCCAAGGCTCGACAACCGCGCATCGCCACCGCGCAGCAGCGCCGCGTTCGCCACACGCCGTTCGGCGAGGGCCCCGCGCAGCGTCCACAGCAGAGCTCCCGCGCTCCACCCGACCAGGGTCGGCAGACGCCACGCGGGCAGCCACCAGAGGCTCACGAGCATGGGGCACGCGAGCACGAGGCCCGCCTGCGCGAACGCGAGCCAGGCGGCCCGCCGCACGCGCAGGCCACGCACGCGCTTCGCGAACGAAACGAGGCGCTGGGCGATCGCGTCGCCGCCTACCGTCGAGCTGCTCCCAGGTTGCACGGCCGCCATCATGCGCGTTCGGCCGGCAGAAGAAAACGGCCGGAGCCGGAGCAACGCGCCCCGACCCCGGCCCACTCAGAAGGAGGAGTGCGGGGATCATCGGCAACGCGCGCGCGGAATCAGGACCGCACGAAGGCCACCCGCCGCAGGCACCGCGCGCCGTGCTGCGCGCCGCGCCGTGACACCGCGGGATCACCGCCGGTCCCGCGACGGGACGACCGGGGCAGAGCGACTTCAGTGCCGCTCGCCGGAGCCGGCGGACTGGCTACTTGTCCTTCGGTGCGTCGTCCTTCGGCGCGTCCGGAGCCTTCGGTGCTTCCTTCGGTGCGGCCGGATCAAACCAGGCTTCCGCCGGGTTCAGCTCAAACGACGTCACGAGCGCGGCCGGCCACGTCATCAAGAACGCGACTTCCGAGCTCAGCAGGTAGTACTCGTTCTTGCCGTCGAGCTTGTTGCCGACTTCGAACTTCGCCGTCTTGTCGGCGTCGCCATCCTTGTAGCCGATCTCGAGTTCGATCTGGGCAGGCCCGAGGCCCAGCCCCGTGAGGTTGCCGGCGCGCCCCGCGGGCACGCGGAAGTCCTGCACCGTGATGTAGCGCAGGCGCTGCACGAACGACTCGACTTCGGCCTGACGCACGGCTCCGCGGTCCGCGGGGGCATCCTTGCACACCCACGACGCCTTGCCGCCCTGCTTCTCGAATACGAACGTCTTGCCCGCGGTCGCGGTGTTGCGCAGCGACAAACGCTGCACCTTGTCCGGTTCGAGCTTGAGCAGCACCTTGTCGAGCCACGCATCGGTCTGCACGGGGCGCAGCCAACCCTTGTCGTACTCGTAGAGCACGACGTCGTTGCTGTCGCTCTTGCGCACGAACACACCCTTCACGGCTTCGGTGCCCGTCTGCGCGCCGGCGGCTTCGCGGCCGACCAGGAGCTCGGCGACGATCGCCTGGTTGGCGCGGTCGCTGACCTTGATCACGGTCGCCTGCGCTTCGTCGAGGCCGAACTCCTTCAGCTGCTCGGGCGATGCACTCGCCTGCACGAGCGCCTCGCGGTCACAGCGGATCTTGCGCAGGTGCGCGAAGATGTTGGCTTCGATGAGGTCCTTGTTGGCTGGTGCGCCCGCAAGGTCGACCACCATCGGCCCGCTCTGGCCGATCATCCACCCCTTCTCGGTGCGCAGCAGCGACACCAAGTCGTAAGCGATCGGCGTCTTCTGGTTTGGCGCCGCCGGATTCGGAGCTGGCTGCTCCTTCTTCGGGGTGCCGATCGTGATCGCGCCGACATTGTCGGCCGTGAAACCGTCGAAGAGCAGCGGAATGCGGCTCAGGTCGACGAAGGTCTCGGCGTCGCTGCGCAACTGCAGTGCGGTCGGCACCGCGAGCGCCACCGCCACGACCAGCAGCACCACATTCATCTTGGCGAGGTTCATCGGAGGGGCCCCTACTAGTTCAACGATTCGAGGAACGAACGCTTCTGCGCGCGGCGGATCGCCATCACGACGAAGCCGAACAACGCCAGCAGCACGGCCGGCAGCACGATGTTGAGCCCACGCACCCAGCGGGTCTTGCTGGCGAGAGCCTGCTCGGCCTGCCGCGGATCCGCGTTGGGCGTGCCCGCCGCCTCGACGAACGTCAAGGTCCGGTCGACGGGCATCCGCGACTGCAGTGCCACGAGATCGCGGTCTTCAGCCAACCAATCGAGCATCTGGGTGAAGAACATCATCCCGAAGCGCGACATGGGCCCGCCTGCCTGCACATAGGTGCCCTGCACGAAGTCATCGCGCAGGAAGTCCGAGTCGCCCATCACGACGATGCGGCCAGGCTTGTCACCTTGCTTCAACATGTCCGCTTCGGGCGGAGCCTTGGCGACTTCGGCGTCGGCGGGTTTGGGCGCCTCGGGACCGACAACGTCCTTCGGTGTGTCCTGAGGTTTTTCGCCCTCCTTGGGCTGGTCCGCCGCCTTGGCGTCGGCAGCCTTCTTGGCTTCCTCTTCCTTGAGCTCCGAGACACGCTTCGGGCGTTCGCCGCCCGCGAAGTACGAAGAGAATCGGCCGCGCACGTCGACCATCAACGGCGCCTGTCGGCGAGGTTCGGCCTTGTAGCGCTCGGCGAGCTTCTGTTGGAACTTGCCGAACTGTTCATTGCGGCGCTGCATGTCGCCTTGGCCCAGCGGGTCGAGACTCTGCGGTGGATCCTCGGCGAGTGTCGCCGGACTGGACCACAGCAACACCTTGCCCGTGATGCCTTCGGGCAGGTCGAGCACCTCCCCAGCCTTCTGCCGCAGACCAACCCACGTCGGCCAGTAGAAGCCGGGGCCACGTCCGATCTGCTTGAAGGTCTTGAACAGGAACTCGTCGCTCGGCATGCCGGCGACGAAGTTCTTGCGGAACTGGGCGGCCAACGCGTCGTCGACCTTGCCTTCATTCTCGGCGAACTTGTCGGCCGCCGTGCTCCAATCGCGCGCGACGGCGTGGAAGAAGTACGGATACGGCACCACCTGGTACATCGTACCGAAGCCGTTGTTCTGGGGCAGCGACAGGTATTCCTGCGCGCCCTGGAAACGGTCCTTCGGCGTGTAGGCGTCGGGCGAAAGGTCGGCGAGCACCTTCGGCTTCCAATCGATGCCGTAGCTCAGCAACTGGTCGAGCAGCTTCTTCTCGCTGCCGGCTGCATCGAGCGCCAACGGCATCTTCGTGAACGCACGATTCGGACCGATCGCGTATTCGGCGGCATCGGCAAACACGACGAGCGTGCCACCGCGTACGACGAACTGGTCGAGCACGTACTTCTGCCGATCGGTGAGGTCCTTCGGCCGATACAAAAACAGGGTCTGCAGGTCCGGCGGCAACAGCGCACCGTCCTCATCCTTGTAGTTCTGGAACTCGAACCGCTTCAGGAGGTCCGGGTGCGCACGCAGCGCGTTCCAGCCGATGCCACCTGGCTGTTGCTGGCCCACCGCGGTCGCCTGCCACTCCATGTAGCCGAACTTGTGCTTCTCGGTGGTCAGCACTTCCTTGATCGCGGGCGTCAGCAGCGCTTCGGCCTGGAAGGACGACTGCGGCGCCAGCTGCTCGAGCACCTTCTGCTTGCCGCCGCCGTAGACGAAGCGCAGGCCCTGCCAGTGGCGATCGACGGAGATCGACGACGACGTGCCCGAACGCAGCTCGAGCGGCTTTACGCCGATGCGCTGGCAACGTTCGGTGATCACCTTGTCGCTATTCGGGTCGAAGCGCTGCAGGACGACGCGGCCCTTGCCGAGCTGCACGAGCTCGTCGAGGAAGTTGTCGAGCACCGTGCGCGTGTCGCGGTAGCTGACCGGCAGCTTCTCCTGCGGCGAGAAGTACGCCTCGATGAGCAGTTGCTTGTCGAGCTTGCCGATCAGGCCGCGCGTCGAGTCGGTCAGCGAATAGAGGCCGTCCGACGTCAGGTCCCAGCGCACACGATGGCGCGAGGCGAGGAACACGATCTGGCCAAGCACGCAGGCGAGCAGCACGCAGTGCAGCGTCATCGCCAGCGCACCGCCGCGCTGGCGGTAGCACGCGGAGGAAGAACTGAGGTTCACGGGAGGACGATGCATCGGATTACCCCTTCTCTCGCCGGCTTTGCAGCACGAGCGCGTTGGCGTAGAGGAAGAACCCGCAGAAGCAGGCGAAGTAGACGAAGTCGCGCGTATCGAGCACCCCGCGGCCGATGCTCTCGAAGTACTTGTAGGGACTGATGCCATTCAGCACGTCGATCATCCAGGCGGGCATCCAGCCGGTCAGCAACTCGATGATGATCGGGTAGCCGAGCAGGTAGAGCAGGAACAGCGAGACGAGCGACAGCAGCATCGCCACGATCTGGTCGCGCGTCATGCTCGACCAGAACATGCCGACGGCGACGAAGCTGCCGGCGAACATCAGCGATGCGGCATAGGAGGCCAGCACGGGCGACCAATCGATGCGCCCGTAGACGCCGAGCGTCAGCGGCAGGCCCAACGTCATGAGCAGCACGAACGCGAGGAACGCGACCGAGGCGCCGAACTTGCCGAGCACGAGGTGCGAGATGCGCACCGGGAACGTCATGAGCAACTCCAGCGTGCCCATCTTGCGCTCCTCGGCCCACAACCGCATGGTGAGGCCCGGCAGGAACACGATGCAGACGATCGGCAGCAGGCCGAAGAACGTCTGCATGCTGGCCTGCGCCCCTTGCACGAGGCTCGTCGAGACCGACAGGAACAACAGCACGCCGGTCATCAGCACGCCAAACACGTAGGCGATCGGCGAGTAGAAGTAGCCCTTCAACTCGCGGCGGAAGATCACGAGGGACTCACGCATGGACGGCCTCCTTCTCGCTGCCGAGCGTCAATTCGCGGAATACGTCTTCGAGGGACGCCCGTTCGCGCTGCAGCTCGAGCAGGTCCCAACCATTCTTGATGACGAGGCGGGCAAACGTCTCTTCGATGAGCGCCGAGCCCGAACTCACGTCGATGTGGTAGGCGACGGTGTCGGCCGAACGGCTCTCGACCGCGACCGAGATGCCGGGCAGCAGTTCGCCGCACTGCGCGATCACCTGCACCTCGGGGCCGCGCACGCGCGCGCGCAGGGCGCCCGCGGGCCGCTTCGCCACGAGTTCGTCGTGGGTGCCATCGGCGACGATCTGGCCCTGGTTCACGATGATGATGCGCGAGCAGGACTTCTCGACTTCCTGCAGGTAGTGCGTGCTCAGGATCACGGTGTGCTCCGAACCGAGCCGCTCGATGAGCTTGCGCACCTCGACGATCTGGTTGGGATCGAGGCCCGAGGTCGGCTCATCGAGGATCAGCACGGGCGGTTCGTGCACGATCGCCTGGGCGAGGCCGACGCGCTGCTTGTAGCCCTTCGACAGCTCGACGATGTTCTTGCCGGTCACGCGCTGCAGGCCGCATAGTTCGACGGCGCGCTGGATCGCGGCCTTGCGCTTGCCGCCCACCACGCCGCGAATCTCGGCGCAGAACATGAGGTATTCGTCGACGCGCATCTCCGCGTAGAGCGGGGTGCTCTCGGGCAGGTAACCGATGCGTGCACGCACGGCCAACGACTGCTCGACCACGTCGAATCCCGCAACCGAAGCCTTGCCGCCCGAAGGCAGCAGGTAGCCGGTCAGGATCTTCATCGTCGTCGACTTCCCAGCCCCGTTGGGACCGAGGAATCCGATGACTTCGCCCTTCTGCACCGAGAAGGAGATTCCCTTCAAGGCGCGGGCGAAGCCGTAACTCTTCTCGAGCTGTTCGACTTCGATCATGCTGTCTCGAAAAAGTGGCGAGAAACGGCGCCGGATGGGAACAACTCCCGGATCCTTCGGCGCCGCAAGGATCCGGCACTGGGGTGCTGGCCGCCTGCCTCTAGTTCGAGTTCCCCAGGCACGTCACCTCGTACCTGGGGTTCACTGCGGCCCTTCCTGCTGGCCGGCCATTCCTCGAGACGGCCTTCTCCTCGAGACGGAACGAATCGAGGAACTTCTTGTTGCTGTCGGTCTTCATGAGGCGATCGATGAGCAACGGCATCGCGTCGAGCGCGTTCATGCGCGCGAGCACGCGGCGCAGCGTGTAGAGGCGCTTGGTGACCTCCGGGCCGAGCAGCAGCTCTTCCTTGCGCGTACCCGACAATTCGATGTCGATCGCGGGGAAGGTGCGGCGTTCGGCGAGCTGGCGGTTGAGCACGAGCTCCATGTTGCCGGTGCCCTTGAACTCCTCGAAGATGACCTGGTCCATGCGCGAGCCGGTGTCGACGAGCGTCGTCGCCAGGATCGTCAAAGACCCGCCCTCTTCGCAGTTGCGCGCCGAACCGAAGAACTTCTTCGGCACTTCGAGCACCTTGGCGCCAAGACCACCCGACATCGTGCCACCACCGCGTCCACCGAGGAAGCTGTTGTAGGCGCGCGTGAGGCGTGTGATCGAGTCGAGCAGGATCACGACATCGCGACCGGTCTCGACAAGCCGCTGGGCGCGCTTCAAGCACACTTCGCTGACGGCGATGTGGTGCTTGGGGCCTTCGTCGAGCGTCGAGACGAGCACCTCGCGGTTTGGCCCTTCGACACTGCGCTTCCAGCCGGTCGCCTCTTCGGGACGTTCGTCGATGAGCAACACCATCATGTGCACGTCCGGGTAGGCCGTGGCGATGGCGTGGCAGATCTTCTGCATGAGCACGGTCTTGCCCGAACGCGGCGGCGCCACGACGAGACCGCGCTGACCGCGGCCGATCGGACACAGCAGGTCGACAATACGCAGGCTGATGTCTTCGTCGTCGCCGGGCGCCAACACGAACATCGGCTCCGGATCGACGACGGTCAGATCCCGGAACGTCTTCATCTCACGACGTTCTTCGGGCGGCACTCCATCGACCTGATCGACGGCTGCCAACGTGTAGCGCTGCGGGCCGCGGTTGGGCAGGCCGGCCTGGCCACTGATCTCGCTGCCTTCCTGCAGACGGTAGGAACGGATCAAAGCCGCGGGCACGAACACGTCCCCGTTGGGGATCGAGTCGGGCATGTAGCTGTTCTGCTTCTTGCGCAGCCAGCCATTGCCTTCCTTCGTGTATTCGAGCACGCCGATGGTCTCTTCGGTCGGGCCTTCGACCACGGGCCGGTAGTCACCGCCACCGCCGCCGTTGCCACCGCCACCGTTGCCACCGCCGCCGCCACCCCCGGTGCCTTCACCGAAGTTGCCGCCGCCACCACCGCCGTAGCCGCCGCCACCGCCGCCGCCGGTATTACCGCCGCCGCCGTAGCCGCCGCCACCGCCACCGCCACCACCCCCGCCGCCGCCACCACCGCCACGACGACGACGACGACGCCTGCCGCCGCGCCAACGCTTGCGATCGGGGCCGCCACCGTCGGGGGCCGAATCCATTCCACCGGTGAAATCGTTCTCGCTGATGCTCATGCAGTGCATCCCGACCACGCACCGAAAGGGTGCCGGTCATCTCCAACAGGAATCCCCGCAACGGGGGAGCGACCCCTTACCCGCGGAGCCACTGTCCGCCGGGCAAAGGAATGATGGGCGACAGCCAACTGGCGTGCAGGTTCTCTGCGCGCGAGTCGCGTTTCACCATGGCAGCATTGCCCGTGTGGCCCGGACCAGCGAGCGCCGATCCTGAGGTTTGGCACGACGGGCTCCAACTTCGGGTAGGACCCGAAGCCGAATCCGGAAGGACACTTCACGGCTGAGAAACACTCTCTCGCCGAAAACCACCCTTGCCGTCTCACCCAACTGCGTTGCGAACCCGTTCCGATGCGGAATCACATCTTTCGCCGAACTGGTGTCTTTCGCCGAACTGGTTGACCTCACCAATCGCGCTGTCGCTGCAGGGGGCGAGTGCCGCGGGCGCGTTGTCCAGCAACGAGCCTCACGACGGGGCGGGACGGTAACCAGCCGCCGCTCCGCATGCAAGTAGCCCCTTGCGCATTTCTCGATCCGAACGAATCTCCCCCTCGGCACATATCCCCGGCAACTGCGCCGTTGCGGCCCCCCGTTCTGTGCGCTATCCAAGAATCCGCTGCGAAGGACGGTTCCAACTCAACTCGCACCACCAGGAAACCCGAAGTGGTGCACACGGGCCCCGTCCCGATCCACTCGACCGAAACAAGACCGATGCAGAACCCCATCGACTTCGATCCCCGCCGTTTGCGCCTCGATGAAGACGACGACGAGCATGACGAACCCTGCCAGCATGGCGACAAGGAGAAGGGCGGCTCGCCCAACCCCTACGAGAAGGCTCTGTTCGATTCGCGCACGCTGCTGATCAGCGGGCCCGTCGACGACAAGATGCTCAAGGAGACGACGATCCGTTGTCTCGCCATGGAGCAGAAGGACGAGAAGAAGCCGATCACGGTCTTCATCAATTCGCCCGGTGGCAGCGCCGACGCGGGTTTCGCGATCTACGACATGCTGCGCTTCATCAAGCCGCCGGTGATCACGGTGGTGAACGGGCTGTGCGCTTCGGCGGGCATCCTGATCCACCTCGCCGCCGACAAGAAGCGCCGCTTCTGCATGAGCGAGAGCCGCTTCATGATCCACCAACCGTCGACGATGGGCCGCGGCACCGCCAGCGACCTCGACATCACGGCCAAGGAGATCTTGAAGCTGCGCGACCGCTACAACCGCATCATCGCGGAGACGTGCAGCAAGACGCTCGAGCAGGTCACCGAATCGTCGCGGCGCGACTTCTGGCTCGACGCCGGCCAGGCGCTCGAATACGGCCTCGTCTCGAAGGTCGTCACGAAGCGCACCGAGCTGCCCGAGTAGGCCACTCGGCCCGTTCGGCCGGTTCGGCCCGCTCGACCCGTTCGGCCGGTTCGGACGGCGCGTTCTCCTGCTAGTGCCTCCAAATGGCATGATGCGGCGCTTGCGCCCTGAACCACCGTTCGTTTGCAGCGTTGCTGTGCCCATGCCGCGGATGCTCGCCGCTTTTCTGACCCTCGCTGCGCTGGCCGCGCCCGCGCGCGCCCAGGCCGGCAGCCCGCCCCAGGAACCCGCTGCTGGCAAGGCGACCCGCGCGCCGGGCTTCGTGCTGCTCGTCACCGACCAGGGCAAACACCCGATTGCCGGGGCGCGCGGCACCCTGCTCGGCGAACCCGTCAGTCACCTTCCAGCACTCGACGACGTGCAAGAGCCGTCGAGCCGCCAGACCTTCACGGGCACGAGCGGCGAAAACGGCTTGTTGCGTTTTGCCGGGGCGAACGGCGCCGAACCAAGCCATGCGGGCAACGGCTGGGTCACGACCGAGTCGGGCCTCGGCGCGCTCTTTCCGCGCCTGCATCGGGGCAGCACCCATCGCCTCGAACTGCAACCGATGGGCGCCATCGCGTCGCCGACGGGCAGTGAGCCCTTCCAGCTCTATGCGCGCGCGTTCCTGCCTTCGGGCGAAGTCGTGACGCTGCCGCCGTGCCAAGGCACCGAGGTGCGGCTGCCCGCCGGCCACTACGAGGTCTGGGCCCGCACCGCCGACGGTTGGGTCTGGCAGCGCCTCGCGGTCGCCCCCGGGCAACGCAGCGAACTTCGCTACGACGGTCCGGCGCAGCGCGTCGCGGCCCGCAGTGGCGCCGTCATGCACCCCGTCGGCCGACCCGATGTGCCACTGTTTAGCGCCGACGGCGAAGCGATCCTGCGCGGCGCGGCCCTGGCAGCCCCACTCACGGGTCGTTTCGGGGACTTTCGACCAGCACCCCAGGTGCTGCCCGGCCCACCGCGCAACGAGCCGATCCTCTGGCCACTGTCCGCGGAGCCCCCCCGGCTAGAACGCCTTCCTTGGGCTGCGAACGGGGCACCGCCCGGCCTGCAATTGCTCACACTGCAGCGCGCCGATGGTGGTGCGTTCCGCACGCTGCACCTCGCCGCGCTACAGCGGAGCGGCGATCAGGCGTGGTTTCTCGTGCCCGCCGAAGCCCAGGGGGATGCCTGGCTCCTGGCCGTGGCCCCTGGTTTTGCGCCCATGGCGGTGCCTTGGTCGAATCGCCAGCAGGTGGCGCTCCAGGCACTCCAGCGTGGACTGCCCCTGCGCGTCGAAGCGCGCGACGAAGAGGGCCACGCGATCTTGGACCTCGCCGTCGAATACACCCCCGACCAGATGGACGCGGCCACCGTGTTCGCCCGCACCGATGCGCGCGGGAGCGCCAGGCTCGGGCTCGCCGCCGGCCCTGGCCAGCTGCGCACCAGCGATGAGCGCTTCCTGAACCAATCGCTGGTGCTGGCCAGCATCCCCGACGGCCCCGTGCAGCTCACCGTCCTGCCCGGCGCCGAAGTCACGGGCCGCACGTTGTGGCCCGACGGCACCCCCGCCGCCGAAGTCGTGGTCACCTTGCGCGACACCAATGGCGTGCTGCGCCCCGGCTGGCGCACGGTAGTCACCGACCGCAGCGGGTCGTTCCGCTTTCCCGGCCTGCCCGAAGACACCCTGTTCGTGGTCTTCGCATCGACCCAGCGTGATGGCCACACCTGGTCGGGACGCTTCGACCGCGCCCGCGCCGCCGGCGAGGTGCTCGAACTCACCGTTCGCGACGAGGATCCCGTGCTCGGCACCGGGCGTTAACAGAACTGATGGCGAGAATGCGCATGGCCTAGCTGATCGATTCGCATCTGCGTATATCGCAATGGCGGTCCTCCGCAATATCGCCATGGGAACTCCATAAACATCTACGCAGCATCAGTTACGTCGTCTCGAACCGTGTGGCATGCCGAATAGCTCATGGGGTGAACGCTCCGATCCCCCCAGTCCTGCCGCCAGGCCAGCACCTCCTCAAACCGCAACGCCCGTGGCACGAGATGCAGCAGGTAGGCAGGGGTGTGGTTGGGGTGGTCCCGGTTGAAG
>JADZDL010000260.1 GCA_020851075.1 Planctomycetota bacterium
GCGGCATACCCGAGCCTGGGACCGCCCCGAAACCGTCACCCTCAACCCGGAGGCCGATCACGCACCAGCGAACACCGACCGACTCGCAGCATAACGATTCACGCGACAACTACCTTGATTCCTGCCGACGGCGAAGAGGTCGCTGTCGCGAAACGATGCGTGCCGGTCCGCGCACACGAGCAGCGAGGGACTCATCGCGGCCTCTCCAGAGCGAAGCGCCGCAGCGAGCGCGCCACCCGCACGCCGTGCCTGACGCGATGGGCGTTCGCGGCGGTCATGCCGACCGAGGCTACCACCAGCGCATCCGTTCCGGGCGCGATCGCATGTAGCCCCACCGCTACGCCCCCGGGTGAGGCCGCGACACGGTCACCGGGGCTCGGCGGGCCTGGCCTGGCTGGCGTCAACTACGTTCCCCCCCCCCGCGACGACAACTTCATCTCCCCATCCTCCGTGGTTGAGGGCTGAGGCATCGGGGTAGTTGTCGTCGGGGGCTTGGACTGGGCAGTTGTCGTCGAGGGCTCCTTGCGGGCTTCGGCAGTCTCGGCACGGACGGAGCGTCCGGCCATCTCGAGGATCGTGGCGTGGTGGACGAGGCGATCGCTCGCGGCGATGTCATCTTCCACGACTCCGCCCGCCGCGAATTCCGCGACGTCATTCCCACGCCATCACCCGCTCGTGCGAGCCGATGGGCTGCAACCGCCTGCAACCCGGTTCCTGGGGAACCCGTCCAGAGGGAGCGTCATGTCAGTCGCTATTGGCCCATGTAAGCACCGCTGGCAACGACAACCCGCCTGCGTCGATGTTGACGTGAATCCAAGCCTCAGTAGAGTCGGCCACCTTGTCCCGGGCGACAGATATCCGCTCACCCTTGGCCCGGCCGACGATACGATCAATTTCATTGGCGATAGATTGTGAAATTCCACAAGGGCCACCACCTTCAAACCCGATCGACATCAGCTCCTCGGTGGCGCTTCCCTCCATGCCACTTGGCATCAAGCTCCCTCTCAACTTGCGCTGCTCGCACGAAACACCCCCCACTTGGGCCACGTACTGCACTCCGCTTCTCGACTGAACAAGCAGCGAAGCATGATAGAGTCCGGCCAAGTCGACCACGAGATCTCCAACCGCCCCCCCCCGCTGACGGGCGCCCCCTCTGGCCCATGCTCCTCCCACGCAGACGATTGAGCCAGGAAGCTCGATCTCGCGTCCACTCATCGAGACCACTCCATCGGAGGGGACTTGCTTCTTGATTGCCAAGACCGCTTCCCCCAGGGATTCGGCGCTATTGACATCAACGTGCAAACCAGCACCTTGGCGTGCCAAGAGGGCCGCCGCGACGTTCACTTCCTTATCACGCGCGGCACTTGTCAGTCCCACGGACAACTCTTCACTCGCCTCGAACGGGATTCCGAATCCCTCGATTGCGTCGCTACCCGGGGCTGGTGCTAGGCGCACCCCTGTTGACGCATACAAGAAGATCATTGGCCAATCCAGAACCGGCAGGAACAGCGCTCGCTCTAACATTGATTGTCTTTCCTTGGAGGGCGGGGGATGCAATCACGTTCCTTTGATGCGCCTCAGATTCCACCATAGCGAGGGGCTGGGTAGATTACGCGGACCCAAAGGAGAACGCCCTGCTTGTTTGCCTCCTGAACGAAGGTACCATCTGACGTAATCGTCTGTATACCAAGCGCATCACCGGTCCCGAGGATCACACGATCTCGATACCCGAGCTTCTTCTGCAGAGACTTGCTTTGGATGTTTAGATTCATGACACGAGCCGAAGGCGTGTCAGGAATCGGCTGCACACCAGAAAGAAAAATGGCAACCAAGAGTTTCTCGTTAGGACCGGCAGTGTTGTAGGCGCCACCGGTAAACTCTGCGAGCGCGGTACGCGTGGCCACCGGCTGCTTGGCAACCAGAAGCGCATTCATTGCCAGCAGTTGCCAGGGATTCCTCAGCTGGGTCGCTGCGATGATCGCTCCGGTGTCGAGATTGACTCTTGTTCGCGTGGATCTTGGCCTTTGCTGTGGCTGTGGCTGTGGCTGTGGCTGTGGCTGTGGCTGTGGCTGTGGCTGTGGCTGTGGCTGTGGCTGTGGCTGCGGCGACCCAGGTTGTGGCGCGCTTTGCAGCTTTGGCGCCGGCTGCGGCGCAGGTTGCGGTTGCGGCGCAGGTTGCGGTTGCGGCGCCGGTTGGGGTTGCGGCGCCGGTTGGCGCTCCGGCTCCGGATCAAGTGGCACGACGGGCTTCTGCTTTAGCTGGCAGAGAACCATGAGCCCAATGCAGTCGCGAGGTATTGGCACCGGCGTGCCGAACTGCGCGATTGAATTGCTTCGGGTGAAGCTTACATACCCTGTGCCAGCGACTGCAAGGCTGGGGCCGGCAGCGGTCACGGAAGCGGCGATTGCATCCCCAATTGTGGCGATGGTAGCCACGGCGGCCGGTCCGGCCGCCGGCGCAACGGACGGAGCTCCGGGTGCCATCGGAGCGCTCGCGGGCGGCGCTGCGGTTGGCGATGCTATCGGTGCGCCGGATGGTGGTGTCGGCGGCGCGAAGGGCGACGGCGCCGACGGAGGTTGCACGACCGGTGGTGGAGCAACGGGGGGAAGCCCCGGCGCCAGTGGCGCGGGAGGAGCAACCGATGGTGGGATGTCCAGCGGAACAGGCGCCAAGGGCGCCGGCGCTGGCGGAATCGGTGCTAGGAATCCTGTTGCTATCGGTGCCGGTGGGATGGGCAAAATTGCCGGTGTTGCGACTCCCGGACTCGCCTTGTCGGCCGTGTCGTTCCCTGGCTCGAAGTTGGGCGTCCAGTCTGCGGATGCTTGAGGCTGTTCCGCGTACGTGTGCGACGGCCGAGACAAGGGCAGCTCGCGGTGCTTCGCACGGTGCCTGTCTGTCCCCTCCGGGTCGACGTACCCGACCGGGTCGCCGCCGACGAAGGCGTACAGATTCAACCCGTCCTTCGGCCCGATCGGATCCGGGCTGAGCCACCGCCCCAGCCACGGCGCGTAGTACCGCTGCGGGTACGCGTCCAGGCCTGTCGCGCGATCGCGCTCCTTGCCGGCGTACCGGACGTCCCGCCGCGCGACTTCCCGGACGTCATCGCCGGCGATGAACGCGCTGCCGCCGTGCGGCAGGTACTCCTCGTACGATACCAGCAGGCCCGCCTCGTCGAGCTCGACCGCGGTCGAGCCCTGCGGTGTCGTCAGGTGGTACCGCACGCGAGCCGGGCCGATCGCATCGACCTCGTTCGCCAGCGTGTCGATCACGTGGCGGTCGATCACCGCCACGCGGCGGTCGCCGTCGCTGACGTGCGTCGTCCAGCGCTCGAGCACCAGCGTGCCGTTGCGCGCCACCCGCACGCGCTCCTGGCCGCCGCCGCAGTAGACGACCTCACGCGTCTCGACCACCGGCTCCGCCCCGCCGACCACCAGCCGCGTCGCGACCTTCCGCACCCGCACGCGGTCCGCGCCGTATGCGTACCACTCGCCGTCGTCGACCGGCCCCGTCGCTCGCGCCACCGTCACCGCGTGCGTCAGGCACCCGCGCCAGCTCCAGCCCAGCGCGCGCAGGTGCCACAGCTCGCGCAGGTTGCCGCCCGCGTCGAACATCCCCGCCGGGTCCACCACCGGCACGCCGTTCCCATCCTCCGCCGGCGTCGCGCGGTTCGAGCCCGCCGCCACCCAGTAGTCCGTCGCCCAGCTCGCCGTCGCGCCCGCGTGCTGCACGCGCGTCAGGTTCCCGCCCGCGTCGTAGCTGAACCGCTGCGTGTACCGCTCGAGCGCCGCGCCGTTGTTCAGCGACAGGTGCCGCGCGCCGTGCACGCACCCCGCCGTCGTCGGCCCGTCGTGCGGCAGCAGCGCCTGGTGCAC
>JADZDL010000261.1 GCA_020851075.1 Planctomycetota bacterium
GACGAGGTCGAAGCGTTCGTCGCCGATGCGCGGCCCGACGCCTACGAACGCCTGGTCGACCGGTGGATCGCGAGCCCGCACTACGGCGAGCATCGCGCGCGCTATTGGCTCGATGCGGCGCGGTATGCCGACACCCACGGCAACCACTTCGACAACTACCGCGAGATGTGGCCCTACCGCGATTGGGTGATTCGCGCGTTCCAGCAGAACCAGCCGTTCGATCAGTTCACCATCGAGCAGCTCGCCGGCGACCTGCTGCCGGCGCCGACCCAGGCGCAGCAGATCGCCACGGGGTTCCACCGCTGCAACATGACCACCAACGAGGGTGGCACGATCGAGGAGGAGAATCTGGCTGGTTACGCCCGCGATCGCGTCGAGACGACGTCGTGGGTCTGGCTCGGTTTGACCGCCAACTGCGCGGTGTGCCACGACCACAAGTTCGACCCGATCACGCAGCGCGACTTCTACGCGATGAGCGCGTACTTCCGGAACACCACCCAGCCCGGCCTGGATGGCAATATCAAGGACTCGCCGCCTGTACTGCGGTTGCCGATGGGCGACGACCAGCAGCGTGCGGAGCAGTTGCCTGCGCTGATCCAGGCGGCGACGGCGGCGCGCGACCAGCTCCAGAACGAGGCGCGCAGCCGGTTCGATGCGTGGCTCGCGGGTTCGACCGTGGCCAGCTGGGAGCGGGAACTGGCAGAGTACGCAGCACCGGTGCAACAGTTGCCCTTGACGGGGCCGGACTCCCCCAAGGCGCTCGATGGCCTGGCCGGCGAACGCGTGCTCGCGGCGACTGCCAAGAAACCCGTCGCGTGGGATGACAGCGGCCCATTCGGACCGGCGGTGCGCGTGGATGGTGAAGTGGACCTCGCCTATCCGACCGAGGTGGGTGAGTTCGCGAACGACCGGCCTGCGTCGGTGAGCTGCTGGCTGAAGATCGCCAAGGACGCTCCCGAGGGCGCGCTGTTCGGACGCATGGATCCCGACGGCGGCTACCGCGGCTGGAACCTGTGGTTGCAGGGCAAGGAACTGGCCGTGCACCTGATCCATCATTGGCCTGCCGATGCGCTGAAGGTCCACACCCAGGGCAATGCCGTGAAACGTGGCACCTGGCAGCATGTGTGCATCACCTATGACGGATCGGGCAAGGCCGCGGGGCTGCAGATCTACGTCGACGGCAGGCTCGTGGATGTCGCGGTCGATGCGGACACCCTGCAGAGCACGATCCGCACGGAATTGCCATTCCAGTTGGCCCGCGCGGGCAACACGGTCTCTGGCGGTGCGCTGCTCACCGCGACTGCGGCGGGTGGTCCCGGGGGGTACACGAAGTGCGCCGACGAGGGCGAGAGCCTCGACCTGGGTGGAAGCACCGATGTCGCGTACGGCGCCAATGGCCAGTTCAAGTTCCTGAGCAACCAGACGGGCACCATCACGTTCGACAACAGCACCTTCGGCGATCCCATTTCCGGGGTGCGGAAGGCGGGTTATCGCAAGTCGGACGTTCGCCCAGGCATCCCTGCCAGCGTTGCGTCACTGCAGCAGATCCGGTTCTACACACGGGTGATCCCCGCGGCAGAAGTCGCTCACCAGGCCGTTGCGAAGACCGTGCGGGACCTGCTTGCGCTCGCTCCCGAGCAGCGCGAACCAGCGGCGAAGGACCAGCTGTTCGCGGTCCTGAATGCCGCCAACGCGCCCTTGGCCGCGGCGAACGCGACCCTTGCGGCTCTGGCGGCCGAGCAGAAGGCGATCGACGAGCGCGCGACGGTGACCCACATCCAGCAGGAGAAGGGCGACCCGGCGATGGCGTTCGTGCTGCTGCGCGGCGAGTACGACAAGCGCGGCGAGCAGGTGGAGCCGGGGGTGTTTCACGCGCTGCACGCGCTGCCGCCGGATGCGCCGAAGAACCGGCTGGGGCTCGCGCAGTGGCTGGTGGCGCCCGACAACGGCCTCACGCCGCGCGTGATCGTCAATCGTCTCTGGCAGGAGATCTTCGGCACCGGCATCGTCAAGACGAGCGAGGACTTTGGCGTGATGGGCGAGGCGCCGTCGCATCCGGAACTGCTCGACTGGCTGGCGGCGGAGTTCCGCACCGACTGGGACTACCAGCGCATGCTGAAGTTGATGGTCACTTCGGCGACCTACCGGCAGGCGGCCAACGCCACGCCCGCGCAGATCGAACTCGATCCGGCCAACCGCCTGCTGTCGCGCGGCCCGCGGTTCCGCATGGATGCCGAAGTGCTGCGCGACTATGCGCTGCGAGTCAGCGGCTTGCTCGTCGGCACCGTGGGTGGCGCGAGCGTAAAACCGTACCAACCCGAAGGCGTGTGGGAAGCGGTGGGCATGCGGGAGAGCAACACCAAGATCTACGAACGCGACCGCGGTGAGGCGCTGTATCGCCGCAGCATGTACTCGTTCTGGAAGCGCATGGCGCCGCCGGCTGCGATGGAGATCCTCAATGCGACCAACCGCGAGACCTCGTGCCTGCGTCGCGAACGCACCAACACGCCGCTGCAGGCGTTGGTGACGCTGAACGACCCGCAGTTCGTCGAGGCGGCTCGCGTGCTGGCAGAACAGGTCCTGCTTGTGCCGCGCGACGGCCGGGTGGCCGAGGCCGGACGGCGGATTCTGCTGCGTCCGTTCACGGCGACGGAGGCAGCGCTGGTGCAGGACAGCCACACGCGGCTGCTCGCGCATTACCGCGCCCATGGCGAGGACGCCAAGGCGCTGCTCGGGGTCGGCGAGCGCAGGCCGGATGCCGGTCTCGATCCGGTCGAAGTCGCCGCCATGACCATGCTCTGCAACGCGTTGCTGAACCTCGACGAGGCGCTGAACAAATGAACCCCATCGACCACGATGCTGCCCTGCAATCCCGCCGTACGCTGCTCGGGCGTGGCTTCGGCGCGCTCGGTGGCACGGCACTGGCGTCGCTGTTCGGCACCTCCGGTGGCCGTTTGCTCGCGGCCGGACCGGGGGCCGCGCGGGGCGGCGAGCCGGAGGCGCCAGGTCCGCATTTCATGCCCAAGGCGCGGCATGTGATCTACCTGCACATGGTCGGCGGGCCTTCGCAGATCGACCTGTTCGACCACAAGCCGCAACTGCACGAGTGGTACGACAAGGACCTGCCGGAGTCGGTGCGCAAAGGCCAGCGGCTGACCACCATGACCTCCGGGCAGACGCGGTTTCCGATCGCGCCGTCGAAGTTCACGTTCACGCGGCGCGGCCAATGCGGCATGTGGATGAACGACCTGCTGCCGCACCTCGGGCAGGTTGCCGACCGGATCTGTTGGATGCGTTCGCTGCACACGGAAGCGATCAACCACGAGCCGGCCATGAGCCAGATGCAGACCGGCAATCAGGTCACCGGGCGGCCGTGCCTCGGCGCGTGGGCTTCGTACGGGCTCGGCTCCATGAACCGGAACCTGCCGACGTTCGTCGTGATGGTGGCGACACCCTCCAATCGCGAACAGGAGCAGGCGATCTCCGGCCGGGTGTGGTCGTCGGGCTTCCTACCGGGAATCCACGCGGGCGTGTCGTTCCGCGCCAAGGGCGACCCCATCCTGTTCCTCAACAACCCGGCGGGAGTCAGCAGCGAAGCGCGGCGCATCACGCTCGACGGCATCGGCGCGATGAACCGCCTCACCGCCGAGCAGTTCGGGGATCTCGAGACGCAGACCCGCATCGGCCAATACGAAATGGCCTACCGGATGCAGTCCAGCGTGCCGGAGTTGACGGCGATCGACAAAGAGCCGGCCAGCACGTTCCGGCTCTACGGCGAAGACGCCAGGAAGCCCGGCACGTTCGCCAATTCTGCGCTGATGGCGCGTCGCCTGGTCGAGCGCGGTGTTCGTTTCGTGCAGGTCTACCACAACAACTGGGATCACCACGGCAACGTCGCTGGGCGCATGCCGAGCCAGTGCAAGGACGTCGACCAGGCCTGCGCTGGTCTGCTCACCGACCTCGAACAGCGTGGCATGCTCGACGACACGTTGGTCATCTGGGGCGGGGAGTTCGGCCGCACGGTCTATTCGCAGGGTGGTGTGTCGAAGGACAACTACGGCCGCGATCACCACCCGCGCTGTTTCACCATGTGGATGGCCGGCGGCGGTGTCCGGGCCGGGCACATCCACGGCGAGACCGACGACTTCAGCTACAACATCGTCGCGGACCCGATCCACATCCGCGACTTCCACGCGACGATCCTGCATCAGCTCGGCTTCGACCACCAGCGCCTGACCTACCGGCATCAGGGACTGGATTCGCGACTCACCGGCGTGGAGAAGGCGCAGGTCATCCGCGCGCTACTGGCCTGAAATGATGGCCGCACCAGGCTGCGTTCCTGGCCGGCCGCCGTTGGGCGGTTCGCGAGAGCCTTGGCCTGCTTTCCCGCACCGCCGGCGCCACTAACGCAGTTCGGCTTCGTTTCTCGCGGCAGCTTGCTGGGCGCGACGACGGCGCCGACGAGCACTGAGCAAACCGGCGAAAGCACCGGCGGCGCCGCCGATCAACATGCCGCGCAGGATCGGATCCTGACCACCTTCCTTCGCGCCATCGAACGTGCGCAGCAGCGATTCGATCTCGCCGCGCGCGTCGACGTCGTTGGCGAGTCGCCACGTCTCGAAGACCTGCACCTGGTTGTTGGCCGGCACGAAGTAGTAGTCGGGGAACGCATGCACCTCGGGCGCGGTGATTTCGAAGTGCAGCGCGAGGCAGCCGATCGCAAACAGGGCCGGCGTATCGCTGCCGACGAAGTTCACCGTGACGCCGGGGCCGGCGAGCGAGTCGGCGAAGGCCTTCTTCGCCTCTTCGAGATGGGCAGCGCTCTGCACATCCTGGCTCGACATGCCACCTGGCACCGCATAGGCGTTGATGAGGCGCAGGGCGCCGGTGCCCGGCTGCGAGCTGTGCAGCAGCACATGCACGTAGTTGCCCTTCTGCGTGCGGGTTGCCTGGATCGCGCCGAGCAGGGTCGCGCGGGCCGTTGCGTCCGTCGGGTCGGTAGGGCGGGAGGCTGCCTCGAGGTCGGGGCCGGCGAGGGCGGTCCAGCCGGGGGTGCGGGCGAGCGAACCCTGGCCCGGCGGCAGGGGGATGCGCTCCTGGGCCCTGGCGGTAAGTGCCAGCAGGGGCAGGCCGAGGGCGAGTGCGAGCTGGCGGAGAACGGTGCGGAGGCACGGCATGGCGGCACCTTCGGGCGCGCCGGGGTTGGCGTCTACGGTGGGGCGCTCATTTCTGTGCGGCGGGCGGTCTCTGGCGGGCCCGAAACCGCGCGCCGGCGTCGGTTCCTGGTTGCATCGGGCAATGGAACTTGCACCATTGCCAGTTCGGAAGAAACGCTGCCCTGCACCCCGGATAGAGACGTCATGCACCCGATGATCCGCGCCTTGGTTGGCCTCGTGGCCGTTCACGCCGTTCTGCCTGCCCAGACCGTTTCGGTGCCCACGGGCACGGCGACCGTCGAAGGCAATGCGAGCAATGCCTACCCGTGGGGCCGCGGCATTGGTGGCCTGCGTATGCAGTCCGTCTATGACAGTTCGCATTTCACAGGGCAGGGCATCGGCGGCCCGATCACGATCTCGGGGCTGCGTTGGCGCCTCGACGCGAGCCAGGCGCGCACGTTCGCGGGTGGTTCGTATCCCAACGTGACGATCCGGCTCTCGACCTGCCCGTTTGACCAGGCGGTGGTCAGCAGCACCTTTGCGCTCAATCGGGGTAGTGACCTGCAGACGGTCTACAACGGCACGGTGACGCTGCTCGCCGGTTCGTCGACGCCGCCTGGGCCGGGGCCGAATCTCGTGTCGCTGTCGCTGCAGAACCCGTTCTTCTACAACCCGGCTTCGGGCGACCTCTGTGTGGAGATCGAACTGCCCGACACCGGCTACACGGGGTTGCTCACGCAGGTCGACGTGAAGACCACCAATCCGCTCGCGTCGCGTGTCTATGCGCTGTCGTCGGGGGCCACCACCGGCACGGTCGACAACGGGCACGGCGTGGTCATGCAGCTTGGCTACTCGACCGTGAGTGGGCTGCGCGCGAGTTTTCTCGCCGATGTGACCACGGGCCAATCGCCGCTGGCGGTGCAGTTCACGGACCAGTCTTTTTCGGCAGCGTCGGGTGGCATCACGTCGTGGGCGTGGGACTTTGACAACAACGGAGTCGTCGATTCGACGGCGCAGAATCCGCAGTACACGTTCACGTCCTGTGGCATCTACGACGTGCGGCTCACGGTGACGGATGGCGTCAATCCGGCGGATAGCCTCGTGCGGAACGCATTTGTCGGCACCGATGCCGTGACGCCTGGGTTCACGAGTGCCCTGGTCGGAACGGGTGGCACGGTGCAGTTCACCGATACGTCGACGCCGGCGGCGACCAGTTGGGCCTGGGACTTCGATGGCGACAGTGTGATCGACTCGACGCTGCAGAATCCGCAGCACACGTATGGGGTGGCCTGCGGGGCGCCACACGCGGTCACGTTGACCGTGCAGCGCCAATGCCGTGGCCCGTTCTCGGTCACGAAGTCGATCTACGCCGCCAGCAACCTCGAGACCGTGCGCGATGGCACGACGACGTTGACCGGCGGCTGCTTCATGAACCTCACCGTCACCAATCCCGAAGGCGTGAGCGTCTGCGAGATGGAGACGAAGACCACCGCGTCGCCCAGTGGACCGGTCACGTTCGAGGTCTACCTGACCCCGTCGAGCTACCTCGGTGCGACGAGCAATGCGGCGCTCTGGCGGCTGGTCGGCTCCGCTGCCACGGTGGGAGTTGCCGGTGTCGACGCACTGGAGACGGCGCAGTTTTCGCCGCCGCTCTACCTGCCGACGGGCAGCTACGGCCTCTACGTGAAGATCGTTGGCGCGAGCCCGGTCGGCAGTTCGCAGACCGCGACGCAGATGTTCAGCACGCCGGATCTCATGGTGCAGACCGGCGGCTCGGGTTCGCTGCCGGGCACGGCGACGAACAACCGCGTCTGGAACGGCAACCTGCGCTACACGACGAGTTCGACCAACCGCGACCCCGGCTTCTCGTTCTTCGGCCCCGGCTGCGCGGGACCGCTTGGCATTCCTGGCCTCACGAGCGTCACGCTGCCGAAGTTTGGCCTCGCCGCGTCCGTCATCATCGACCACCTGCCGCTGTCTTCGGCGTTTGTCCTGATGGGCTTCAACAACCAGTCGTCGACCCTGGGCCCGCTGCCGCTCGACCTGTCGCCGTTCCAGGCGCCAGGTTGCTCCGTGCGCGTCGCCAACGATGCGGCCCTGTTCCTGCTCGGTTCGGGCAATCAGGTGACGTGGAACCTGACGATTCCGCCGCAAATCGGGCTGCTGGGCCTGCGCTACTACCTGCAGGCGCTCGCGCCGAGCCCGACGACCAACGGACTTGGCGGGGTGACTTCGGATGCGACGGTGTCGATCGTCGGTTTCTGATGCCGCACGGCCTCAGCGCGTGAGCGGCCACAGCAACGGCAACAGCAGCACCGTGACAAGCCACGTGATGGCCGCGAACGGCGCCCCGAGGACCACGTAGTCGCGGAAGCGATAGCGGCCGGGGCCCATCACGAGGATCGTCGATTCGTGCGCCATCGGCGTCACGAACGCGGCCGACACGCAGATCGCTGTGGCGAGCAGGAATGGTCCGGGTTCGGCGCCGCTTGCCTTCGCGACCTCGTACGAGATCGGGGCCAGCAGGACCGCCACGGCCGCATTCTCGATCACCTGCGTCAGCAGCATCGCGAGCAGGAGGATCGCGCCGAGCAGGATTCGCGGTGAATCCGACGGCAGGCTTTCGACCATACCTTCGGCAAACCACTGCGCGGTGCCCGTCGTCTGCAGTGCTTCACCAAACGGGATCATCGCGCCGACGATGACGAGCGCCTGCAGGTCCATTGCTTCGTACGCCGAACGCATGCCGACGCAGCCGGTCAGCACCGCCGCCATCGCCGCGAGCGGAATCGCGATCGCGGGCGCCAGCAGGCCCGTAGCGCCCGCCAGCACCATCGCGAGCAGGATGCCGAGCACGAGGAACGCGCGGCCCTTCGTCGCGTTGGGCATCGCCATGGTCTCGAGCAGCAGCAGGTCGGGATTGCGGCGCAGGCGCTGCAGTTCGGCTTCGTGGCCGACCAGCAGCAGCGAATCGCCGCTCTTCAACGGCACATGCAGCGGGCGTTCGCGGATCGAACGGCCGGCGCGGCTGATCGCGAGTGGACTCACGCCGTAGCGGTGGTGGAAGTCGAGATCGCGCAGGCTGCGGTGCAGCAGGTCGCTGTCGGGCGGCAGGATCGCTTCGACCATGCGCAGATCGGCCGAACGCAGCGTCTTGTCCGTAATCTGCAGTTCTTCGCGCACGCGCAGCCCTGGCGTCGTGAGCACGTCGGTGATCGCGGTGATGCGACCTTGGATCACGAGCACGTCGCCGGCCTGGATGCGCAGCCACGAACTCGGTGGTAGGAACTCCTCGCCGCGGATCACCTGCAGCAGGTTCACTTCGCGGCCGGCGAGGTCGAGTTCGGCGAGGGTCTTGCCGACCAGCGCCGAGTCGGGTTCGGCCATCGTCTCGGTGAGGAACTCGGCCACGTCGTAGCGCCCTTCGAGCGTTGGCTTCGCGGAGGCGGCGGGCAGGAAGCGCCGGCCGACGAGTGCAAACCACAGCATGCAGCCGGCCCAGACGGCGATTGCGATCGGCGTGAACGCAAAGAACGACAGGCCCTCGCCCGTGCGCTCGCGCAGGTAGTCGCTGAGGATCACGTTGCTGCGTGTGCCGATCAGCGTCCATTGCCCGCCGAGCAGCGAACCGAACGCCAGCAGGATCAGCACGCGCGACGGCGAATAGCCGCGTTCGCGGCAGATCGCCATCACGGGCGGCATCCAGACCAGCACGGTGGTCGTGTCGTTGATGAACGCGCTGAACACCGTGACGAGCGTCAGCACGGTGAGCTGGAAGCGCAGTTCGGTCTTGGCTCCGGCCGCCAGCACGCGGCCGCCGAGCAGTTGGGCCGCCCCCGTGCGCACCATCGCCGCCGACAGCACGAACATCGACGCCACCATGATCAGGGCGGGGCTACCAAACCCGTGGAAAGCCTGCGCGGGGCTCAAGATGGCCTGCAAACCGTCGGTTGCGTGCCGCCAGGGGATCAGCAGCGACAGCATCACGAGCAGGGCCGTGACGTCGGGACGCAGTTTCTGCAGGTAGAACGAAATGAGCGCCAGCAGCAGTACTGCGGCGAGGTAGATCGACTCGGCGGACATTCGTGGGGGGAGTGGCCCGGAAACCGGGCCGATCCCGCAGTGTAGAGCCGCGCGGGTTCTGAAAGAACCTTCCCGCGCAGTCGATCGGCTTCTCGCCTAGAACGTGCCGCCGCCGAATCGCGGCGAGACCCGGTCCTGCCCGGCTGCAATCAGGTCGACAATGCCGTCCGAATCGAGGTCCGCACAGGTCACGGCAAGCGACGGTGTGGCAAGGGTCACGCTGGCGAGGCCCGCGAACGCGCCGTTGCCGCGGCCGTTGCTGCCCTGCCCGAAGAGCACGGCGAGGCGCGCCGCGTCGCTGTCGGTCACCGCGAGATCGAGAATGCCGTTGCTGTCGAAGTCGGCCGTGGCGATCGCAAACGGGTTGCCCCCGATCGCCACTTCGCTGCCGGCCGTGAACGTGCCATCACCCTGTGCGCCGCTGCCGTCGCCGGCAAAGACGATTACGCCACTGCCCACGGTGGCGCCGCCGAAACGATATTGCGTACCGGCCAGATCCGTGATGCCGTCGCCGTTGAAGTCCCCGGCGACGAGGCCGGCGACCGCGGCCGTGGTGGCAAGCGAGGAACCGGCCGCGAACGTGCCGTCGCCGCGGCCGTTGCTGCCTTGGCCGAGCAGGATCGTGCGCGCGCCACTGCCACTGCCCGTCACGGTGCCGATCGCGAGGTCGGTGATGCCGTCGGCATTGAAGTCCCCGGTGACGATCGCGAACGGGCCGGTGCCCGCCGCGATAAGGGACTGCGCCGTGAACGTGCCATCACCGCGGCCACCGCTGCCATCGCCGAGCAGGATGGTCACCGTGTCATCGGCGTGGTTGGTGACCGCGAGATCGAGGATCGCATCGGCATTGAAGTCCGCTGCGACGATGCCGCGCGGTGTCGTGCCGGTGGCCTGGCTCGTGGTGCCGGCGATACCGCCGGTGCCGACGCCGTTGCTGCCAGCGCCGGTGAGGATGTCGACGCGGTCGCCACCGCCGCGCGAATCGAGGTCGCTACAGAGCGCCGCGATGTCGGCGATGCCATCCCGTTGGAAGTCGCCGAAGGCGAACGCCGTCGGGCCGGAGCCCACCGACAACAACTGGCCGCTTGGCAGCTGACCCGTGCCGAGGCCGCCAGATTCGACGTTCAAATACTGCAACACGAAGTCACTGCCGCCGCTGTACGGGGTTTGGAAACTCGCCACCATCACGTCGGGCACGTGGTCGCTGTCGAGGTCGGCAGCGGCGACGCCGAAGGCCGAGCCCAGTGCGGTCGGTTCGTCGCCGCGGTCGGCAAACGTGCCATCGCCGGTGCCCTTGCGCCCGTGGTTGGCGAGCAGCACGAAACCGCCGTCGAGGCTTCCCACGAGCATGTCCGGCGAACCGTTGCCGTCGAAGTCGGCGCTGGTGCCGTGGAACAGGGATGCACCTTCGCCGCCCGCTTCGGAGGTCGCGAAGGTGCCATCGCCGCGCCCGTGTTCGCCATTGGCGGTGACCAGCGTGACACCAGCGTTCAGGTAGCTCAGGGTCGCGTAGTCCTGGATGTTGTCACCGTTGAAGTCGCCGGCCAACAGGCCCCAGGGGCGCTGGCCGACGCCGACCACTTCGTCGAGATAGAAGTTGCCGCTGCCGCGCCCGCCGCTGCCCGAACCGGCGAGGAAGCAGACGCAGTTGGCGAGCGTCAAGGTGACGACGAGGTCGTCGATCTGGTCACCGTTCATGTCGGTGACGAGTACATCGCCGGCGACGAAACCACCTGACAACCAGGTCTGCTTGCTGGCGAACGTGCCGTCGGGTTCGCCGTTGCTGCCGTTGCCGAGGTGGGTCACGAGTGCCTCGCCGCCGCCCTGGCCAGCGACCGCGAGGTCGGCGATGCCGTCGGCGTTGAAGTCGCCCGTGGCGATGGCGCCCGGGGCTTCGCACGTGGTCATCAGGTGCGAATAGCTGAAGGTCCCGTCGCCGCGCCCGCCACTGCCACCGCCCGTGAAGAACACGAGCCGACTGCCCGACCAGTCGCCGACCACGAGGTCGGCGATGTGGTCACCATCACAGTCGTGCACCAACACGGTCTGCGGTGTGTTCAGGTTGGAAGTGAGCGTCGGGCCGGCGGCAAACGTGCCGTCGCCGACACCGTTGCTGCCCGGGCCGAGGAATACCCGCGCGGAGGTGTCGTTGACCAGGACGAGGTCCTGGATGCGATCGGCGTTGAAGTCGCCCACCGCGATCGCATCGATCCAGGTCGTCACGTCGTGCGTCGTACCCGTGGCGAACGTGCCGTCGCCGCGCGCGCCGCTGCCAAGGCCTAGCATGATCTGCAACGTCGATTGGTTGCCGAGCGCGAGGTCGGCAATGCCATCGCCGTTCCAATCGCCGCGCGCCACGGTGCCGATCGCTCCGCTCA
>JADZDL010000262.1 GCA_020851075.1 Planctomycetota bacterium
ACCAGATCCTGCAACAGCAGCGCACCGCTTCGGCCGAAGGGGTGTTGCAGGCCGTCGAGGCGCAGCTTCGGCAACATGTCGGCAACGGCACCTTCGAGGACGATTTTACGATGATCGCCGTCAAACTGCTGTGAGACCTCCCGCCGTGAAGAAGCGTTCCTCCCCCTGGCTGTCGCCGGCTGTGCTGGTGCCGATCGTGCTGGCGGTCCTCGCCGCGGGGTACTTCGCGTTCCAGATGGTGCAGGGCCGGATGGCGCGCGATGCCGAGCGCACGCAGTGGCTCGTGGATGTCGAAACCGAAACGAAACGACGGCCGCTGAACAGCGACGCGCTGTCGGATCTCGTCGCCCGTCTGCAGAAGCTGGAGGATCACGCGACGGCGCGGGATCTGGTCGCGGGCCTGGCCAGCATCGAACTCGCTCGCGGGCGGGTGCCGCGGGCTGCGGAGCTGTTCTTGCCGATCGCGAACCAACCCGGTGCTTCGCCGGCCGAACAGCGGCTCGGGGCGCGCATCCTGCTCAATCAGTACGAGCAGGGCACTGCCGATCGATCGACCGCGCAGGGCATGTTGCAGCAGGTGATGGCGTTCTCGGCGAACGCCTACAGCGACGGCCAGGATGTCGTGGATTTGACGCGCGAATGGCTCGCCGCGAGCCGCCTGCCCGATGCCGCACGGGCGCGGCAGGTGGCGGGGCAGTTGCAGCAGAATCACGCGTCGTCGCCAGGCGCGCAGCTCGCCAAGATGACGGCGGACTTCCGTCTCGACCTGCCCGAGGCCGATCTCGAAATGCTGCGCCGCGATTTCGATGCGGCACCGTGGGATGGTGTGCCCGTCGAGATCGAGGCGATGCTCGCGCTCGTGGTGCTGCAAGCGGGGGACATGCCGAAGGCGGTCCGGATCGTCGAACCGGCCCTGCAGCGGGTGTCTGGGGTCATGGCGATTCGCTGGGCTGGCGCGCTGGTGTTCCACGCCTGCGCCCTCGGTTCGCCCGTGGATTCGGCGGCGCGCCAGGGCTGGCTCGTGCGCCGCGATGCGCAGTTGGACTGGCTGTCAGCGCAGGCGCCCGTCGACGACGAACGGCGCCCGCAGTGGGCGACGATGCGCGAAGCCCGCTGAGCGCGCACTGCGGGTCAGCGGGCGAGCCAGCCGATCAGCACCGCGAGGCCTGCGAACACCGGCGCCACGGCGACCTTCGGCAGCCCGCAGTTCTGGGCGATGTGCGTCAGGTGGCGGCGATCGCCGACCCAAGGCGGCAAGCCGAGCACGATGCGCGCGGTCACGACCTGGACGAAGTCGGCGAGCTGGATGGCAACCGTGAACAGGGCCGCCGGATGGCTGGCCGCGCTGCGCCCGACCATTGCCGCCAGGACGATGCCGAGCAGGTAGGCACCGGCGTCGCCGAGAAACAGGTGCGGGCGAGGCCAGTTCCACGGCAAGAAGCCCAACGCGGCAAACCCGACGACGGCGGCCGCAGCCAGACCTTGCGAGTCCTGACCCTGCGAGCCGAGCCCCAGGGACAGGCATAGCAGACTCGCGGCGCTGAGGCTCGCGCAGACGCCGTCGGTATTGTCGAGGAAGTTGGTGGCGTTGCAGAGCACGAACGCGAGTGCGGTGATGCCAAGGAACGCGAACGGCTGCTGCCACGGATCGGTAGCGGCGGCCGCAGCGGCCAACGACGCGAGGCCGAGCCCGAGCGCCTTCCAGCGCCAGTCGAGATCGCGGCCGTGTTCTTTGCCGCGATCGTCCAGATAGCCGACGCTGGCGGCAATCGTGGTCGCGAGGCCGAGCCACCATTCGCCGAGCCAGAGCAGCCATGGCAGCACCACGGGCAGCAGCACGATGCCAGCGAGCGGGATCGGCCGCGCATGCTGTTTGCGGCCCGCGCGCGGTGGGTCGTCAGGCAGCCACCCGACAACCGACCGGTTCACGTAGACCGCGGCGCCCAGGGCGGCTCCCGCGATCACGGTGGCGATGGCAGTGGTGGGGATCACGAACGATAGATGGGGTGTTCGAGCAGGTAGCGAACCACCGCAGCGGGCAGTTCGGGCAAGTCGCGTTCGCCGCGTCGCCACCGTTCGCGCAGCGTGCTGGCGGCGGTGTCGTCCGCGGGCAGATCGAGCACCTGCGACAGCAGCTGGGAACGTTCCGCCGGCGTGAGGTCGAGCCCGGCCAGCAATGCCGGGTCGATCGGGTAGCCGCGCCTTGGATAGGTGACGACCGTCGCGAGTTGCAGGATCGCGTGGTGGTTGTGCCAGGTGGGCAGCAGCGGCAGGTTGTCGCTGCCGATGAGGAAGAAGAGGCGGCGCCCCGGGTGTTCGGCCGCGAGTTCCGCGAGCGTGTCTTTGGTGAACGAAGGCCCGGCTCGCCGCAATTCGCGATCGTCGACGACCACGCCCGCCATGCCGGCAAAACACGCCCGGCACATCGCCAGGCGGTCGCTGGCCGGTGCCATATCGTGCTGCTGTTTGTGGGGGTGATCGCCGGCCGGGATGATCCGGACTTCGTCGACGGGCAAGCATTCGAGGGCTTTCCTGGCCAGCCGCACGTGGGTGGTGTGGGGCGGATTGAACGATCCGCCGAGCACGGCAATGCCCCCCGGGGGGGGCGACTTCGTGCTAGCTTGGCCGTGGACGGTCATTTGCGCCTGGGCAGACTAGCGGTGCGGAACTCGCGACGGGAGCGGGGAACTTGCTGGAAATCGGGTTGCGCCTGCTTTTCCGCGTCGGTAGCGTTGTCCGGGTTCGCGCTCTCTCCCCCAACCCCGCGCGCTAACCCCGACAGACCCTTCTTCGCACCAACATGCGCAAGCTAGCACTCGTCCTCACTCTGTTGCCCCTCGCTGCGTGCTCGTCCTTCAGCGGTGACAACCTCACGGCGGAACAGCAACGTCGCGGCATCAAGAGCGTCTCGTCGCTCAGCAGCCAATACGACAGCGAGATGTTCTACGCTCGCCTGCGTCAGCGCAGCGACGGCCGGAACAACGCCTGGGGCCGCGATTTTGCTGCGATCGGCAGCTTCATCGACCGCCACATCTGGAACTACGACGCGAACGACCCCTACATCAACTACCCGTCGGACACGACCAAGCTCGACCACCTGGGCCACTTCGGTCTCGATGCCCTGACGAGCGTTCCGGGCGTCGACGAGATCACGACGAGACTGTGATATGACGAGATGTGCTGTGAGGCGCCTAAGGCGCCTCACATCACTGTCTCGTGTGGTTGTTTTTGCGGCTGGCAGCCGACAACACGGGCGTAGAGCGCATCCGTGGCCAGCCGCCGCGCTGCTGAGGCAGCGCGAGGGGCGCGCAAGGCGCGCCCGGGGCGAATCCGCCTGGCGCTACGGTGACGCATCTGCGAAGCGGGGCGGCCGGGCGAGCTGTGCATTCGCAGCTGTGGGCTCCCTCGTCGAGCGCTCTGCGCTCGACGTTTGGTGGGCGCTCCAGCCTGCCTGCCTGCCTTTTTCCCTTCCTTCCTTCCAGCCTCGGCTCTGAGTTGCTTACTTTGGGGCAGGCGGCTTCTGGGGCTGGGTCACTGGCGCTTCTTCCAGCAGCCTAGGGCGCGGCGGCGGGCGGCGGGTTCGGGCAGGTCGTAGGAGATCAGGTTCTCGCGGCGGAAGGAGCCGAGTCGTTCGGGGGCGTTGGCATTGTCCTCGAGCCAGAGCACGAGGTGTCCGCCGGGGCGGACCAGCGGGTCGGCGAGTTCGGCGAGCACTTCGGGTTTGGCGACGGCGCGGGCCGCGACGACATCGAACGCGTGGCGCAGGTCGACGCGCAGGGCCGGGGCCTGGGCGGCGTCCATGTGCACGGTTTCGACGGCGTCGAACTTGGCGGTCATCAGGCAGGTGCCGATGGCGCGCACCTTCTTGCCGGTCTTGTCCATGAGCACAACGGAGGCCCCTGGGTGCATCGCGGCGATGCAGACGCCCGGGAAACCATTGCCCGAACCGAGGTCGAGCACGTGGCGCGGATGCAGGCCGGATTGAGCAAACGCGAGGCCGTCGAGTGCGTGCAGGACGACGGCTGCTTCACGATCGCGCACGGCCGTCAGGTTGATCTGCTCATTCAACGCGAGCATCGCGTCGAGGTAGTGCAGCAGCTTCTCGGCCCGTTCGACGGCCAGGGTGGCGCCGAGGGCCTTTGCCTTCTGCACGAGACTCGCGGCGCTGGTCGGATTCGCCGGGTTGCTGCTGCAGGCCGGATGCCCCGGGTTGGTCGGGTCGGTGGGGTTGCTCACGCGCCGGATCTTGGCGTTCGCGGGCCTAGTGTCAAATCAAGACGTCGGCGACTTCGGATTCGAGCGTGGGGGGCGCGATGGGCGCATCCTTGCGCCGGCGGATCAGGCGCAGCAGAAGGTACGCGATCATCGGGCCCGCGGTCGCGCCGGCGCAGAGCACGCGCCACCAGCCGTCCGGTGCGAAGGCGATTTGCAGGACGGTGAGCGCCGTGGCGAGGCCAAAACCGAGAGCGAGGCCGTCGCGAGCGGCGAGGCCGAGGTCGCGCATGCGCAAGCCGAGGATCGGCAGCGCGTGGGCGAGCGAGAAGAACAGTGCGACGCCGATGGCCGCGCAGGCCGCGCCCGCGAACTCCGCCGGGCCGCCCCAGATCGCCGCCGGGATGCCGAGGCCATAGATCGTGAGGCAGCGGAAGAACTGCGCCTTCCGGTCCCACTGCGGTTGGCCGACGGCCCAGAACAGCGGGCCGATGACTGCCGTGAGCCCCGCAAACCAGCCGTGCAGCGCCAGCAGCGCGAAGAGGCCGCCGATCGCGCCGTATTCGGTGCCAAAGACGACGGCAGGCAGGGCGTTCCCGCACCACGCGAGGGCCAGGCTCATCGGGGTGCCGACGAGCAGGAAGGTGCGCACGGCTCCGAGCCACGCCCGCGCGAGGCGCGGCTGGTCATCCTTGAGCTGGGCGTAGGCGGGAATGGCCACTGGCCCAAGCACCCGCAGGAAGATGTCCTCGGGCAGTTTGGCGAGGCGCCCGGCGAAGTCGAACACGGCGACGGCACCCTTGCCCGCAATCTTGCCGAGCACGAACGCCGGGGCCGTGAAGATCATCAGCAGCAGGAACGGGGCGCCGGCGGCGCCGCGGCCGTAGGTGAACAGTTCTTTCGCGACGCTGCGGTCCAGGTGCAGGCTCGGGCGGTACGGCGCGATGATGTAACTGATTGCCGTGCGCAGCGCGGTGGTGCCGAGGTGGCCCCACAACATCGCCCAGACATCGCGTTGCCAAAGCGCGAGCGAGATCGTCAGCGTCGTGCCGAGCAGCACCGCGCAGAAGTCGCCCAGGGCAACCCGGCGGAACGCGAGTCCCTTCAACTTGAGGGCGCGCGCGGGGCTGCTGAGGCCATCGACGAGGCCGTTGCAGGCGAGGGCGAGGAAGAGGCCCGGCAACCAGTAGCGGCTGTCGGTTTCGGGGTCGGCGAAGAACGCGGCGAGCAGCGGCGCCAGGGCGCACAGCACCAGAGTGATGCAGAGGCCGCGCAGCAAGTGCACCGTGAAGACCGTGTCGAGGTAGCGCTTCTCGGCGCCGCGGTTGGACCAGATGGTGGTCTCCTCGCCCATGAACTTGGTCAGCGCCTCGACGGCGCCGATCCCGGCCAGCACGACGCCAAACAGGCCGATGTCCTGCTTGTCGAGCAGGCGCGACAGCACGATCGGGCTCGCGAGCTGCACGATGCGCTGCCCGCCCACGCCCAGGAACTGCCAGAACAGGCTGTGGATTGTCTTCTGCCGCAGATCGCCGGTGGAGGGGCTCAAGCGCGTGCGGTTGCGGCCATCGGACCGGTCGAGGTGTGGGTGGCGCCGCGCACGAAGACGCGATGCCAGGATTGCAGGACCAGCAGGGAGTGCACGGTGAGCGCGTTCTGTTGCAGCGACGCCGCGGTGCCGAGCACGCCGTGCAGCCATTGGCGCGGGAAGAAGTCGGCGGCAAAACCCTTCGGGTCGAGCAGTTGTTCGCGCACACGCGGCAGCTGGTCCGGCGCGAGCCATTGCGGCACGGAGTTGGGGAAACCGTGCTTCTTGCGCGTGGCGATGGCGGGCGGCAGATGGCGCGCGGCGAGTTTGCGCAGCAGGATCTTGTTCTCCAGGCTGCCGCCGAACTTGTGGCGGCCGTGCACGGTCATGGCAAACTCGGCAACGCGGTGGTCGAGGAACGGCACGCGGCCCTCGACGGAAGCGCCCATCGTCGTGCGATCGAGCAGGCTCAGCAGCTGGTGCGGCAGGTAGGTCTGTGAGTCGACGCAGAGTTGTTGGTTGCGCGGGTCGTGGCTGGCGGCTTCCTGGAACATCGCCGCGAGTTCCTCGATTGCATCGCGCGACGTCACCGGCCGCAGCGCGAAGCGATCCGCGGTCGTGAGGTGCGTCATCGCGCGCGCGTGCCACGGCAGCCGGTCCCGCGCGAACGTGCGGATCGCACTGCGCTCGTCCGCTGGTCGCTTCATGCCGACGGCCTTGCTCGCCAGCGCGTCGCCGAGCACGTGACTGAGCAGGCGGTAGGCGGTGGCGCGCGACGATTGGCGGTAGTGGCCGTAGCCCGCAAACAATTCATCCGCGCCGCTGCCGGCGAGCAGTACCTTCACATGCTTCGCCGCCGCGCGCGAGACGAGCAGCGCCGGAAAGAACGCGGGGTCGGCGACGGGCTCGTCGTTGAAGAACGTGGTGCGGTCGAGCTCGGCGAGGAAGTCGCCACTGTCGGCCGTGATCTCGACCTGCTCGATCCCGAGTTGTTTGCTGACCTGGCGCGCGCATTCGAGTTCGCCGGGATCCGTGCTCGGGAAGCCGATCGTGAACGCGCGCACGTGCGCATCGCCCTTGTGCGCGTAGTAGGCGATCAGGCTCGAATCGAGGCCACCCGACAGGCTGATGCCGATCGGCACGTCGGCCATGAGCTGCAGGCGCGTGGCGTCCTCGAGCAGCGCGTCGAGTTCGTCGAGCGCATCGTCGGGGCGCACGGCGCGCGGGGCCGACAGGCGCCACCAGCGTTCGCGGCGCGGCGGCTTGCCCTTCTGCAGCACGAGCCGTTCGCCGGGCATCAGCTTTTCGATGCCCTTGGCGAGGGTCGGCTGGCCTGGCACGTAGAACAGTTCGAGGAACGGCACCACCTGGGCCGGATCGATTTCGGCCTTGACGAGCCCACTGGCGAACAGTGGCTTCAGCTCACTGCCGAAGACGACGGCTTCGTTCGTGACCGAGAAGTAGATCGGCTTGATGCCGAGGCGATCGCGGAAGAGGTGGCAACTGCCGTCGCGGCTGTCGAACACGCAGATCGCGAACATGCCGTTGCAGAGGTCGACGAAGTCGGGCCCGTAATACTCGTAGAGATACGGCAGCACGACGGCGTCCGAACCACGATCGAGGTGCACGCCGTGTTCGGTGCGCAGCTTCTCGCGCAGTTCTTTGTGGTTGTAGATCTCGCCGTTGAAGAACACCGAGATGCTGCCATCGCCGTTCTTGACCGGCTGGTCGCCGGTGACGAGGTCGACGATCGCGAGGCGTCGAAACGCGGCGCCCGCGAAGGGGAGTACGAGCACGTTCTGCGCGTCCGGACCACGATGCGCAATCGTGCTCGCCATGGTGGCTAGACGTGCAGCAAGTTCGTCGGGGGAAGCGAACGGCGCGAGAAGGTAGATGCCAGCGAAACCGCACATGGGTCGCGAGGCATCCTATCGGTGGGGCGGCTCGGATACTGGAGTCTGCAGGATGGATTGCAGACGATCCACACCGGCTTCGGGCGGCATCCAGACGACTTCGCGCAGGCGGCGCAGCCATGTAGTCTGCCGGCGGATCAGCTGGTGCGTGTTGCGGCGGATGCGGTTGCGCAGTTCGGTGCGGTCCTTGTAGCGGCCGCGTAGGAAATCACGGCACTCGGCGTAGCCGATCGCGGCACCGGCAGTGAGGGAAAACCCACCACTGCGCTCGATGGCCTCGGTCTCGTCGAGCAACCCGCGGTCGAGCATCTGCTCCGTGCGCGCCTTCACGCGCTCGTGAAGGGTCTCGCGGTCGCGCTGCATGGCGACGATGCGGCACGGGCGTTGCCATTCGTCGCGGTCGAAGTGGTTCTGTTGTGCACTGATCGTCTCGCCGGTGAGGCGCAGCACTTCGTGGGCGCGCACGAGCCGACGCAGGTCGTGGCGGTGGATGCGCGACGCCGCGTCCGGATCGACCTTCTGCAGCTCGGCGTGCAGGCGGCCTGGTTCCTGGGCCTCCTTGGCTTCGAGTTCGGCCCGCAGCGCAGGATCGGCGGCCGGGCCCTGCATGAGCCCCTTGAAGAACGCCATGAGGTAGAGCGGGGTGCCGCCGACGAACAGGGCACCGCGCCCCTGCGCCTGCAGTTCGGTCAAGGCCTGTGCCGCCGCTTCGCACCAGCGGGCGGTATCGAAGGTCTCGCTGGGTTGCACCAGATCGATGAGGTGGTGCTTCACGCGCGCCTGCTCCTCGGGGGACGGTTTGGCGGTGCCGACATCCATCTGTCGGTAGACCGCCATCGAGTCCATCGACAGGATCTCAAGGCCCAGCCGTTCGGCGAGTTCGAGCGCCAGGGCGGTCTTGCCCGAAGCGGTGGGGCCGGTGACGACCCAGAGCGGGGGAGTGGTGGGGGCTTGGTTGGTCACGGGGTCGCGGAACGCAGGAAGTTACCGTGTCTGGCTTTGCACGTCGCCTGTTTGCCCCGTAGCCTGTTGCGCCCTCCAAAACCGCATGATCGCGTTCCTCTCCGATATCCACAGCAACGTCGAGGCGTTGACCGCCTGTCTGGCGGAAGTAGACCGCCTGCAGGTTCGTCGCCTCATCTGTCTCGGAGACATCATCGGCTATGGTCCGCAACCGCGCGAGACCTTGAAGACGATCATGGAGCGCGCCGAGTTCTCGCTGCTCGGCAACCACGAGCATGGCGCCATGTTCTACGCGTCGGACTTCAACCCGCGCGCCCGGGCCGCCATCGACTGGACGCGCGACCAGCTCAGCCGCCGCGACTGCCCGCGCGAAGAGAACATGAAGTTCTGGAACTACCTCGATGGCATGAAGCAGGAGCACCGCGAGGGCAAGATGCTGTTCGTGCACGGCTCGCCGCGCGATCCGGTGCGCGAGTATCTCGTGCCGCGCGACGCGACCGACCGCCAGAAGATGGACGAGTGCTTCGCCAAGATGGGGGATGCCAAACTGTGCTTCGTGGGCCACAGCCACGTGCCGGGTGTCTACCTGAAGTCGGGGGCGTTCCTGATGCCGAGCGAAATCGGCATGGAATGGAAGGTCAGCGAGCCCGCGATGATCAATATCGGCTCGGTCGGCCAACCGCGCGACGGCGACCCGCGGTCGTCGTTTGTGACCTACGAAGGTGGTGACGGAGCGACCGGCACGGTGCGCTTCCACCGCGTCGCCTACGACGTGCAGACGACGATGCAGAAGATTCGCGCCGTGCCCGAATTGCCCGACTATCTGGCCGACCGGCTTGCCCAGGGGAAATGAGCGCGCGATCGGGCCGTAACTCGCCTTGGTTCGCGCCCTCGCCGTTCTTCCAGAGGTCGGCGCTTCCCGAAGTTTTGCCGCAGATCGCCACCGGCGGTCCGCTGGCGCATGAGATTCCGTGATGCAGAGAACGTACCTACTGTTGTTCTGGCTGTTGTGCTGTCTGTGCGCGCCGTTCGCCGTCCAGGCGCAGAATGATCCTGCGACGGGTACCGGCGAGATCGCGTTCACGCGCGAGTTTGGGACGCCCGGCCAGACCGGCAGCTTCCGCGCCCGCTTCTCGAAGAAGGGCGGTGGGCTGGTGTTCCTGCAGATGATGGACCACTTCGTCACGCTCGAGGCGGCGCGCCACAAGGTTCACACGAAGGATGACTATCTGCTGCTCGCCTCGCTGGGCAACGACCATGCGCTGCGCCTCTGGGGGCAGACCGCAGAGACGCGATTTGCGTCGGACCTGGCGACCGCGGATTGGACCTACACCGAGATCGAGAACGGCGTGCAGTTCTCGCTGGCGTCCGGCAACGGCCTCGTGCTCACGAAGACCCTGCGCCATGACCCGACGCAGCGTGGGTTCGTGCTCGAGATCGAATTGCGCAACGAGACTGCCGATGCGGGCGGGAACGTCACGTTCCAGTTGCTTGGCCCGGCGCTCGTCAATCCGGCCGAAAGCGGCTTGCTAGGCAATGCTTCGACGGCGATCGCGGCTCCGGTCACGGGCGATCCCAAGCACGTCGGGCCGTCCGCGGGCAAGGTGCAGGTGCTCGAGGTCGATCCGAAGACGATCGCGTT
Source organism: Planctomycetota bacterium (assembly GCA_020851075.1). Taxonomy (GTDB): domain Bacteria; phylum Planctomycetota; class UBA1135; order UBA1135; family UBA2386; genus JADZDL01. The sequence continues at coordinate 10,259 of JADZDL010000262.1, forward strand.
CGCCGGCAATACCAACCGCTTCTTCGCGTCCTTCCTCTATCCGCGGGATACGGCGGCTTCGGCGGCTTTGACGGGCTTCTTCGTCGACACGGTCCCTTACGTCGAAGACAAGGACACGCTGACCCAGGCCAACTCCGTGACGCGGGTGCGTTATGGCATGTCGCTCACGGTGCCGGCGAAGGGTGAGGCGACCAAGGTCACCTACGGCCTCTTCCTCGGTCCGAAGGCCTACAGCGTGTTTGCGACGTTGGCCAATCCCGAGCTGTTTGCGCCGATCCTCGATGTTGACCTGAGCCCGCCGTGCTGCATCGACGTGCCCGGCGGCCGCATGATGGCAAAGTTGCTGCTGCACCTGCTCGGCTGGTTCCATGGGGTCGTGCACAACTGGGGTTTTGCGATCATCATGCTGACCGTGCTCGTGCGCGGTCTGCTGGCGCCGTTGAACTTCCGCATGCAGAAGTCGATGCGCGCCTACAGCGCGCGCATGGCCGTATTGAAGCCCAAACTCGATGCGTTGAAGGAGCGCCACGCCGACGATCCGAAGGCCTACCAGCAGGCAATGATCGCACTGCAGCGCGAACACAAGCTCATGCCGCCGATCGGTGGTTGCTTGCCGATCTTCCTCACCATGCCGGTCTACCTTGGCTTGTTCAGTGCGCTGCGCACGGCCTACGACCTGCGGCAGCAACCGTTCCTGTTGTGGATCACCGACCTGAGTCGTTCGGATTCGCTGGTGGACCTGGGCTTCTGGCCGCACCACTTCAACCTGCTGCCGATCGTCTGGATCGTGCTCTACCTCGTGATGGTGCTGCGCCAGCCGCTGCCGACCGACCCACAGGCGCGGCAGATGCAGACGATCATGCGCTACATGCCGATCCTCATCGGTGTGTCCCTCTACGGCTACGCGTCGGCACTCATGATCTACATGGTGACGTCGATGGTCTGGACGCTGTTTGAGAGTGCCGTGACGAAGCGCATCCTCGGGCCGATGGACCCGAATGTCGCGGCGATGACGCCGACGCCGATGTAGCTGGCGGTCGCCGTGACCTGGCCCGCCGACGCTCAGGCGGGCAGCACGAAGTCGAACTGCAGCGAGCCGTCGGCGAGGCGGCGCGCGGTGGCCTGGCCGCGGTGGCCGAGTACGACGGTCTGGGCCACAAACAGCGACAGCCCGTGGCCCTGGCCGCGCAGAATGCGATTCGGGTAGTAGGGCTCGAACGTGTGCGGCAGGCGCCAGCTGGCGAGGCCGCGGCCGCTCGCGAGCAGTCGCAGGCGCACGGCGTGTTCTTCGGCCGACAACGACAGCGAGGTCGGGGTGCCCATCATCGCGAGGTCATCGCGAAAACGTACGAGGGCCTGCAGGGCCGTCGCGAGGTGTTCGGCGTCGCCGTGCACGACACAAGGGCGCGGCGGCAGTTCGATCGCCGCGGCGGGCGACGGCGGGCTTGCTTGCACTTCGCGCGCGAGCAGCGCGGCGAGATCGACGGGCACTGGCCGTTTGGGACCATTCGCAGCCTGCGACAACAACCGCAGGCGGTCGACCGAAGCCTGGATGCGCTGCACACCTTCGAGGGCCGCGCCGATCTGGTCGCGGCGGTCGCGTTCCATCTGCGGATCAAAACTCGCGCGCAGCAGCTGCAGGTGGCCTGAGACGAACAGCAGTGGGTTGTTGATCTCGTCGGCGATGCCGTGGGCGAGGTCGAGGAACACATCGGCGCGCGGCCGGTCGCTGCCTTGCAGGGCGTGTTCGATGGCGGCCGCGAGGTGCCCAGGCTTCTCGGGATAGACGAGCAGGTGGGCACCGATGCGCGCGGCGATCGGGCCGCGGGCCAGTTCGCTTTCGGCGTCCGTCACGAGGGCAACACCCACTGTGGGCCACAGGCTGTGCAGCAGCTTCAGGGCGCCGATCTCCTCGCTCTCATTGCGCAGCGCGGTGATCAGCAGATCCGGCTCGAAGCGCGCCATCTGTTCGGTATCGCCGTAGAGGCTCGTGAACGTCCGCACCTCAGGCCGCAGGGGTAGGCTGCGCAGGTCCGCGACCATCTGGTCGGGGACCGGTCCGACCACGGCGATGCGTGCGGCGCGTTCCATGAATGCGAAGGGCTAGGCGGCGGGCTCGAATGAGGGCAAAGATGCGCGGGAACCGTAGCTGGTAGGGCGTCCGGTGTCACCATACTTGCGCCCCTGGACCCGGGCATGGCGGCCAGGGAAGGCCCGCCCTCCAGGGGGGGGCTTCTTCCGGTCGATAGGCGCGCCAGTGACAGGCGACGGAGAAGACACCGAAGACGGCGGGCTTGACGCGCGCACAAGCCGCGGCGGCACCGGGGCAGAGCGACCGCGATTACGCTGCGTCGATGGCCCGGTCACGGGCGCCGAGCCGCCGCCGCACGTGCACCTTCGCCGCGAGTTCAAGGGGCTGACCGTGGCCGACCTGCTGCGGCCAGAAATCGTCGATCGCCTGCCCGGGCAGGTGCGTTCGGTGATTCACCACCTGCAGCGCGGCGATCTGCAGGCGGCGGAGCAGGCGATGCCGGGCGAGTTTGCGCCGGTGTTGCGGGGGCCCGGACACGGCCGTGCGTCGCAGCGGTTGCTCGGGCGCAGCCTGTTTGTCGGCGTGGTTTTGGCGATCGCTTTGGCATGGTGGTGGTTTCGATGAACGCGCCTCGCGAAGAATCGGGCCGGAGAACACTCGCGGAGCGGCGCTTGCAGGCGCACTATCCGAGGGCTCATGGTCAGTGAGTCCACAGGCATGCTGGCGGCGACTGCAGAACCGGGCGCGATCCATAAGGTCGTGCCGGCTCTCAGCGTCGTCGTGCCGATCTACAACGAACGCGACAACGTGGTGCCGCTGCACGAAGCGCTCACCTACGCGCTGCGGTCGCTCGGTCGTTCGTACGAAATCGTGCTCGTCGATGATGGCAGTCAGGACGGCACGCGCGACGTGCTGCGGTCGTTGGCCGCCAGCGATCCGCATGTGCGCCTCGTGCTGTTCCGCCGCAACTATGGCCAGACCCCCGCGATGGCGGCGGGGTTCCGGGCCTGTCGCGGCAACATCATCGTGTCGATGGATGGTGATCTGCAGAACGACCCGGCGGACATCGGCCGGCTCGTCGAGCGGCTCGAACAGGGGTTTGACGTCGTCTGCGGCTGGCGTCGCCATCGTCAGGATCGCGTCGCGACGCGCCTGCTGCCGAGTCGCGTTGCCAACCTGCTCATCGCGCGCGTCACCGGCGCGCGCATCCACGACACCGGTTGTTCGCTGAAGGCCTACCGCAGCTGGGTTGTGCGCAGCCTGCACCTCTACTCGGACATGCACCGGTTCCTCGCCGCACTCGGCGTCGGGCTGGGTGCGCGCATCGCCGAACTGCCGGTGCGCCATCATCCGCGTCGCGCCGGCAAGTCCAAGTATGGCCTCGGCCGCATCTTTCGCGTGCTCGCGGACCTGGTCGGCATCAAGATGCTGATCCAGTTCTCGGCGCACCCGATTCGCTGGTTTCTCATCCTCTCGTTGCCACTCTTCGTGCTCGCCCCGCTCATGTTCGTGCTCGGTTTCGTCAAGGTCACGCGCAGTGGCGAGTGGTTGCTGTTTGGCGACGAGGACATGGCCGCTGTGGCTGCGGGCAGCGTGGCGCTGCTGGTTGGCATGAACGTCTTCCTGCTCGGCTTCCTGGCCGAATTGCAGATCAAGGTGTCGCGGTTCTTCCGTCAACGCATCTCGGTGACCGCGCGCGAGGCCAGCCGATGAGCATGCCTCTCGTCTCCGTCGTGGTTGCGATCAGCGGCCCCGATGTGCACCTGCAGCCCGTCGTCGAAGGCATCGGCAAAGCCCTCACCGAGGCCGGCTACGGCTGCGAGTTCGTGTTCGTGCTCGATGGGCCCTATTGGCGCGTCGAGCAGGAACTGCGCCGCCTCGAATCGGACTGGCCGCTGCACATCGTGCAGTTGCAGGGTGGTGGCCTCGGCGAGTCGATCGCCTTGTCGGCGGGGGTGGCCAAGTCGCACGGCGAGTACATCCTCAACGTGCCGCCGTACCTGCAGCTCGAACCGAGCGAACTGACCAAGGTCGTGGCGGCGCTCGAAGCCGGCGCCGACTGCGTCGCCACCTGGCGGCACTCGCGCATCGATCCGTGGTTGAACCAGCTGCAGTCGCGCTTCTTCAATTGGGCACTGCGGCTGATCATGAACATGCCGTTCCACGACCTCAATTCGGGCACGCGCGGGTTCCGCCGTCAGGTGCTCGAAGAGGTTGCCGTCTACGGGGAGCTCTACCGCTTCCTGCCCGTGATGGCGCGACGGCAGGGTTTCCGCGTCGTCGAAGTGAAGGTCCGGCATCGTGAGGAGAAGGGGCGCGCCGGTTTCTACGGCGTCGGCGTCTACCTGCGCCGTCTGCTCGACATCCTCGCGATCACGTTCCTGACGCGCTTCACTCAGCGCCCGCTGCGCTTCTTTGGCTACCTCGGGTTTGCCGCCATTGCGATCGGTGCACCGATTGCGATCGCCTACCTCTACTGGCGCATCACGGTGCCGCAGTACTCGCTGGCCGACAAGCCGGCGTTCGTGATCGGCGCGATCCTGGCGGCGTTCGGCGTGCAGCTGATCGGCTTTGGCCTCGTCGGCGAGATCATCATCTTCACGCAGGCGCCAAACCTGCGCGACTACAAGGTCGAGGACATCGTCGAAGGCGGGGCCGAAGAGGCGCCGAAGCACCATCTCGAAGCCGTGCCCGCGGCGGCAGAACCGGCCCCTGAGCTGGCGGCCGAGCTGGCGACCGACGTGCCGGCGCTGGCGTCGTCGATCGATCCGCCGCTCGCCCACGCCGAACCGTCGCGGCCCACCGACGCCCAGCCGCTGCGCGTGCGCGAGCTGCTGCCCGGCGAAGACTCGCGCTGGGATGCGTTCGTGAGTCGTCACCCGCTCGGCACGTTCTACCACCTCACGGGTTGGTCGCGGGCCGTGCGTGAGACGTTCCGGCATACGCCGCACCACCTCGTCGTCGAACAGGGGCGGCGCTGGCTTGGCGTGTTGCCGCTGTTCCTCACCAAGAGTCCGTTCCTCGGCAAGAACCTCGTCAGTGTGCCATACGCGGTCTACGGCGGTGTGCTCGCCGACCACGAAGTGGCGCAGCAGGCGTTGCTCGACCATGCGGCGAAGATGGCCAAGGAACTCGGCGTCAACTACGTCGAGCTGCGCCATCTCGAAGCGCGGCCCGGCGACCGGCAGCGGTCGCCGCTGTACGTGACGTTCCGCTGCCAGTTGCCCGAAGACCCCGACCAGGTGATGGCGCGCATTCCCAAGAAGGCGCGCGCCGAAGTGCGTTGTGCGCGCTTGCCGAAGGCACCCGCGGTGACCGAAGGCAAGAACCCGCGGCGTGAGTCGTTTGGCATCGTGGTGACCGCCGACGGCACGATCGACGAGTTGTTCACGCTGTTTGCCGACAACAAGCGCCGGCTCGGTTCGCCTTCGTTGCCCAAACGCTGGTTCCAGGCGATCCAGGACGAGTTTGGCAAGGCGGTGGTCATCCACCGCGCCGTGGATCCGAGTGGACGCACGCTCGCCGCGGTGATGAGCTTCCTGTTCAAGGACACCGTCTACGCCTACTACTCGGGCTCGCTCACGGGCATCAACGACACCGGCGTCAACAACCTGATCTACTGCGAGATCATGGAATGGGCCGTGCGCCAGGGTTACGCGCGCTTCGACTTTGGCCGCAGTCGCGCCGAGTCGGGCCCCGCGAAGTTCAAGCACAACATGGGCTTTGAGGCTGAGCCTCTGCACTACGAGTACATGCTGATCGGTCCCGGTGCGACGTTGCCGGCCTTCCATCCGAGCAACCCGCGACTGGCTCTGCCGCGCCGTTTGTGGTCCAAATTGCCGATGTTCCTGGCCAATCGACTCGGCGCGCGTCTGTCGCGCTACCTGCCGTAGGCCCTAGCGTCATGACCGAACCGACCGCCAACGTTCCCAGTTCTGCACCTGGTTCTTCGACCGAGCCGCGCACCGGCCCCTGGCGTCTGGCCACGCCGCCGCTGCACGTCGAACACACGCATTGGTCGAAGGGGCTCGCGGGCTTCTACCTGAGCTGTGCGGGCGTCGCGCTTGGGGCGACGTTTGCGAGTGCTGGGCCGCTGTTCTTCGGCTCCAAGTCGGCGCTCGTGTTTGGCTGCGTGCTCGGGGGCGTGAGCATCATCACCTGCTTCTTCTCGCTGGCGGCCGCGCGTCGCAAGCCGGAGCGGAAGGGGCCCGAAGGCGCGGTGAGTTCCGGCGCGAAGAAGAGCTAGTACGGCGCGTCAGCGCCGCAGCAGCCAGTCGACCGCCGCCGGCAGATCGGCCGCTTCGTGGTCCGGTGCGAACGCCGCCGCTTGCATCGTGGCGAGTTCCTGGGGCGCTGGTTTGCCACTGTGCACGTAGATCGTCGTGATCGGCAGGCCGCGCGCCATGAGCAGATCGCGCGCGCTGTCGCCGATCAGGGCCGCACCTTCGAACGGCACGCCGAGCAGTTCGCGCGCCTGGTGCAGGAGGCCGGCGCCAGGTTTGCGGCATTCGCAGGCACCGCCGTAGCCGTGGTCGCCTTCGGGGTGGTGGGGGCAATGCAGGTAGGCCCAGGGCAACTCGTCGAGTTCGGCGTGCAGTTGCGCATGCACCCGCGCGAGGTCCACTTCGCCATAGAGCCCGCGCGCGATGCCACTCTGGTTGGTCACGACGATGAGGCGGCAATCGGCGCGAACGAGGCGGTGCAGCGCTTCGCGCACCCCTGGCAGAACCTGCACTTGGGCCGGGGAGCGCACGAAGCCGACCTCGGCGTTCAGCGTGCCATCACGATCGAGGAAAACCGTGCGCGTCACTTGCTGGTGGCGGCGGCCTGTTGTTCGGCGAGCACTTCGAAGCCGAGTTTGGGCTCGTCGTTGCGGTAGAGCCTGGCGTGCACTTCCTTCGGCACGATGGCGCCGCGCACCCCGAACGGGAAGATGAAGTCACCGCCGGTCCAGAACAACGGCAGGGGCGGCATCGTCGTGTGGTAGGCGCCGTCGATCCACTTCGAGGTGTAACCCTCGGTGTGCTGGTAGATGCGCAGGGTCTGCGGGCGATAGCCGGACTTGCTGATCGTGATCGCGTGGTCCTGGCCAAAGTTGCCGGCGATCGGCATGCGAACGGGTGTGGTGAGGCCCGTGTCGGTGCCGTCGACCGCGATGTGCGCGCCGAGCGGCTCGCTCGTGAAGAGCACCTGGTTCTCGCTCTTCCACCACACGCAGGCCCCGGTGAACAGGAGGGGCAGCAACAGCACCTGATCGCGACGCATGATGAGGATCCTATCGGCGGCGGGGCCGGTCGTCGCCAACCGGATTGCCGCCGTTGCCGCCGAACTGCGGCTTGCCGCCGGAGATCCCGCACCAACTCTCGCCTTTCCTCCGGCATCCGGTATCATCGTGTTCTGCGTTTGCAGCGTTGCCACGGGTCGGTCACCCGCGGGCGCGCGGGCGTTGGCGGAGCCCTCCGGGCTCGATAGGAGGTCTGATGATCGGTCGTTTCGCTGCTGGTCGCACTTCGGTGAAGGTCCTCACCGCGGGTGCTTGTCGTTCGTTTGCCACCCTGTTGCTCTTCGGCGCAATCCTGGCGGCCCAGAATCCGTCTCCCCAGGTGCCGACCCCAGCCGGGACTAACCCAGCCGGGCCGACCCCAGCAGGGTCGGTCGGGACGCCAGCCGAAGCTCCAGCCGTCAAGTTTGCGAAGGTGCTCACGGAAGGCGCGCAATTGCGTTGCTGGCCGAGCGCCGTCGTGGCGCCGCCCGTCTTCGAGGATGTGCTGGCGAAGGACCAGGTCGTGACCGTCGGCCGCAGCGAGTCGGGCTTCCGCGCCGTGTCGCTGCCCCTCGGACCGACCGGCTACGTGAACAAGAAGTTCTCCGTGACCGACGAGGCCGGCCGCGTGCACAGCAAGGGCGCCAAGGTGGCCTTCCGCTACCGGCCAAAGACGAGCGAAGCGCCGGTGGCGCAGCTCGTCGACGGCACCGAACTGTATGTGATCGGCGAACAGGACGATTGGTGGCGCGTTCGCGTCGAGGCCATCGAAGCCTGGTTGCCCGAGGCCGAGGTGCAGGTCGTCGACCAGCCTGATGAGGCGATGAAGGCTGCGTTCGGCGAGCTGAAGAAGAAGTATGAGGCCGAGATCCAGGCCCGCCTGGACCAGATTGCGGCCCAGAAGCTCCAGGACGAGAAGAACCAGGCCGACGAAGCCGCCGTGCAGATCATTCAGGATGCGTTCGTGGCCGAGCTCAAGAAGCCGGTTGCCGACCAGACCTTTGCGCCGATCGAAACCGCGCTCGACAAGCTCGAGGAGTCGCTGGCGAAGGAGTCCTCGGCCAAGACCTCGATTGCTTCGCTGCGCAGCCGCCTCCAGGCGCAGAAGTGGATCGTCGAAGCCACGCAGGTCCGCGACGCGAAGCCGGTGCCAGCCCCTGACGTCGCCCCGGTGCAACCGAAGGACATCCTCGACCACTTCCAGTCGATTGGCTGGTTGCGCTACGAGAGCCGGCTCGGCGGGGTGGGCACCTACTACCTGGAGAAGGGCGGCGTGCGCCAGCACCTCGTGTCCTGCTCCAGCGGGCGCTACGACCTCGGCCTGTTCGTGGGCCGCGAGATCGGCATCAACGGTCCGCGCCGTCGGCCGGCGACCGAAAGCCTCAGCGTGATGGACATCGAGCGGCTCGAAGTGCTCGGTGGCGTGAAGCGCTAGTCTCGTCCCGCTCGCGTCACCCATGCGAAGGGGCGTTCGCGTCTGGCTCGAACTGAGCCGCAGGCGGCACCGCGCGATTGCCGAAGGATGACAGGATCGGGCCCGCGATGGGCCCTGGACCGCATCCCGTACAGGCTCTTCGCCACCCTTGCCGCGCAACTTCGTGAGAACTGCCCGAGCCGCGCTCTGCGTTGCCGGTGCGACAGCCCGCATGGCCACCGTCCTGCTGGGCTGCCTTGCCGGCCTGCTGGCGCAGGCACCGGCCCCGGGTGGTGGGGGCGGAGTTCGCTCGTGGCTGCGCGAAGGGGCGGACCTGCTCGAGCGCGAAGACCCGACCGGCGCCTGGCGGGCGTTCCGCATGGCGGTCGCGGACAGCGCCGAGCCTTCGAGCTGTCAGGTCGGCCT
>JADZDL010000263.1 GCA_020851075.1 Planctomycetota bacterium
CATCGCGCTCTCCTTGCCGGACGGCCAGTGCCGAGGACAAGAAGATAGAACGACGAGCCCGAGGCTTCCACTCGAAAGGCGGGTGCTAGTCCCCCCCGAAAGTCGCCGGTGAAATTGCGATTTGGAGCGGAGCGCGTCCTGGGCGCACGAGCGCTATTTGCAGGAGCCGCCTTGAAGGATCGACGACAAGGTCATCTTGTCGCAGTCCTTCTTGGCTTGGGAACTGGAGTCTGTTCTCGAGGGCCCTCGATCGCCCTGCTGTGCTGCAGCGGCCAGTCGAGTCTTCAGCGATTCCATCGGGTCAGCTCGCTCAAGCGAATTCAGTTTGTCTACGAGTTCTGCGTGCTTGAGGATCGTGCACCGAAGCTCGAACCCAGGATACGTGAGATCTCCAAGTGACAGTGTCACCTCGGTTCTCGATATAGCTGCGACCGCGCACGATGAATTTGCCAATTCCGTGAGGGACCGAATATCGACGTTGCTTGCCGAGTCCCCCTGGACCATCAACAGTTGCCCGTTCTTGCACTTGCCAGCGACAAACTCACCGGCAAGGCGAAAGTACGCGTCGACCTTGTCCTTGGTTTGCGCGACGGATGGAACCAGCGTCTTCGATCCCAAGTACAGGTTGGTGTGGTGCGTGAGGTCGCACACCGAGTCATCGGTTGTCTTGTTCGGCCGCAGGGCGACCGCCAGCGCTTGCTGGGTAGGGATGACGTTGGCAAAGAGCGCCAGCGATCCGTAGAGCAGGAGGGTACGCGTGGGACTCATAGACGCTCCCTTGACCACATGCCGAAGCTAGTATATGAAGTCATCTGGTCGACAGGGCGCACGCTGTCGCAGATTGTTTCATCCAGGGCGCGGTGTCATGGCACGGTTCAAGATGGCGGCGTGGACGTTTGGCGTAGTCGGAGCGCTGGCTGCGGCTACTGTCAGCGATCGAGGCGCGTTCGTCATCGGCTTTTTCTGGCTGATGTTCGGCGGCATTGCAGGGCTGCTGGTCTTGCTTGCGCGGCGTGCGGACGTGGTCGTTGAATCGCCAAAGGTCGACGTGCGAAACCCTTTCACGGACCAACTCGGTGTTCATCGATATCCCGGCGATGTGCTGGATGTTGAGAATCATCCAACACCAGGCGCGCATGGGCGCTATTGAGTAGTTGGACGTTGCACCAACCTCAATTTCGCTTCCCGCTCTTGGGGGTCATTCGAGGAATCTCGGGAGTCGCCTGAATTGCTCTCGACCGCTCCGATGCCTCCTGTCGCGCGCGGGCCTCGTTTGCTTCTCGCAGAGCTGCATCAGGGCCGACATCAAGTAGCTCCCGAGCATTTTCTGCAAGCGTTGCTGCGTCGTCACGTAGTTGGCGAAGATTTCCAAGTTGCTGAGACCTCTTGGTTGAAACTGTGCCGTCGGGGTTGCGGACGATGTCGTTTCGGGCGTCAAAGGTGGCTGCGGCAGTCTCGCGTGATTCAGCTTCGGTCCGACGCCGTTGCAAATCGCTCTGCACTTGGGCAAGTGCTCCAGATGGCTGTGGTGCGACCAGAGGTGCGCCGCTGAGCCTCTTGCCGACGGCGCGGTCATTGGCCGCATCGGTGCCGACGACGCGATCGCGCGAGAAGATCGCGTCATCCTTGTTGTTCGACGCGATAGACCTCACGTCGTCGAAGGTCGTTGGCAACGCCGAACCGGATGCTGTTCGAGTCGGGGGAAGCGCTCGCGATGCCAACTCACTGGCCATCGCCGCCTGGAGCGCGAGGCTGTCAGAACCGTATTCGCTGGCCAGGCGTTGGTAGCGTTGGATGAAGTCAGAGTTGGCTGGCAACTGCGCCAAGTCGATGGAAAGCACCTCGCCGGTCTCATGTGCCTTGGACAACCTCTCGGCGATCGCGCTCCGCTCAGCGTAGCTCGACTGCGTGGATTCCAAACGACCTACCGCGGTCGACATGCGAGATGCAAGTTCGTCGCCTTCTCGCTGGTCGTTTCCAAGCGCGCGCACAAGCGACTGATCTCGCGTGGCTCGCTCTGAGAAGGACCTGAACTCACGAGGTTGATCCGCCCCCAGTTCGTTCGCCACCTTCTGCTCGGTTTCATCCAGCGATCGTGTGTAGCTCTTCCCGGCGGAGCCGGATGCGTTCGCCCTCAGTGGGCTAATGCCAGGCGCACCGACGCCACCTGAGAGCTGGAAGGCGATGTTCGCGACCTGCTGAGCGCTCAAACCAGTGGTCCGCGCCACAGACTCGGTAATGCTGCGCAGCCTATCCGCAGCCGAGCCAATGTCCGTACTCGTGCTCACTGCCTGACCATCTCCGCGGGTAGTGGAGCGGAAGCGGCTAGAGCCGCGCGACATCGTGTCCACGAGAACCGAGGAGAGGTCATTCGAGGCGGAGACAGCTTCACTTCGCGCCGCCTCGGCCGACCTCGATGCCTCTTGAACAGACGACTGTGTGACGCGTGACGACACAACGCGCGACGTAGCGCTCTCATTGCGCAGGTAGGAGGTGGCCTGTGCGCCGCTGGCCGTTGTCGTGACCCAGTTGCCGTCGAGATCCTGCTGGCGACTGACCCATGGGTTTGAGGTTGAGGGGCTGATGGTGCGCTGATCCATCGAGACGTTGCCCATGCTGGTATTGCCCGTGGCCGCGGCCGCAGATGCATTCCCGGACATCGAGG
>JADZDL010000264.1 GCA_020851075.1 Planctomycetota bacterium
GTGGTCGGCACTGGGACTTGGCACCAACTCGCCGGTGAGCACCCTGACCTTGCTGCCCAACGGCCACCTCGCGGTCGGAGGCTTCTTCCTGCAAGCCGGTGGCATCACCGCGCAGTGCATCGCGGACTGGGACGGCACCAACTGGTCGCAGCTCGGCGGCAACGCCAACTCCTTCGTGATCGACTCGGTGCTGCTGCCCAATGGAGACCTGCTCGTGACCGGCCAGTTCTGGCAGATCGGTGGACAACAGATAAACGGCACGGCCGTCTGGAATGGCACGAACTGGTCCGCGCCAACGTCGCCGATCAATGCGAAAGTGACAACCACGCTCGCCACTGGCCAAGAACTGCTGTGGCCCTACGTGGATACGGGATCTGGGTATGCCGTGGTCGGACGGGGTTTCAACGGCGGCTTCTATAAAGCGGACGTGGACTCGGTGGGCAATCTCTACGTGACCGGCAGCTTCACCGATGTTCTGGGTGTGCCGGCCGTTCACGTCGCTCGCTACGACGGCACCAACTGGTCGGCACTCGGCGGCGGCATCCCCACCATCAACGGCGGCGTCTACGCGATGTGCGTGGCCGCTAATGACGAGCTGTACTGCGGCGGCGCCTTCAACCTCGCTTCGGGCGCTCCCGGCGACCACCTGCTGCACTGGAACGGATCGGCGTGGACCGCTCCCGGTGGCGGCACCAACGCGCGCGTCGACGCACTGGTGCCGCGCGTCGGTGGCGGCGTCATCGTCGGCGGTGCGTTCACCATGGCAGGCGGCGTGGCGGCGAGTGGCATCGCCGAATGGGACGGCCAGGCCTGGACAACCATGGGCAACGTCGCCGGATCCTGTTGGGGTCTCGGCCGCATGCGCAACGGCGACATCATCGCCATCGGCTATTTCACCAACCCGGCGAGCCGCGTGATTCGTTGGGACGGCAGCACGTGGTCGGCTATCCCGGGCAACTTCGACAGCACCGTCTACTGCGTCGCCGAACTGCCCGACAGCAGCTTCGTCGTCGGCGGCCTGTTCACTTCGGTCAACGGCATCGCCACCGGTGGCATCGCCCGCTGGGATGGCTCCACCTGGTCCGCGCTCGGCGCCAACACCTTGGGCTCGCAGACATCGCTGCACGTCCTGCCCAATGGCGACATCCTGGCTGGCAGCATCGTGCCGGGCATCGGCATTGCTCCGGTGCGCTGGAACGGCACCACCTGGACCCAGTTTGCCCAAACCGTGGGCCCCGTGAACGACTACGTCGCCTTGCCTGACGGAACGCTCGTCGCCGTTGGCCGGATGACCGAAGCGGCCGGCGTACTGCTCGACGGACTCGCATTCCTCGAGTCGGGCTGCCCAGCAACGATCACCACTCTGCCCAGCGGCTGCGCTGCGCCATCGATCACCGTCACGGTGCCAGAACTGCCATGGCTCGGAGCTACCCACCGGATCGAAGGCAGTGGTTTTGCCAACGGCTCACTCGTCGCGGGCCTGGTCGGCCTGCAATCGCCGGGCACACTATTGTCCGCGCTGCACCCGAGCGGACTGCCCGGTTGCCGCCTGCTCGCGTCTACCGAAGCCGTTTTGCTATCCGGGCCTTCGACGGGATCGACGCACCTGGACCTCGCGATTCCGCGCAACACCGCCTTCGTCGGCGTGCAGCTCTACGAGCAGTTCCTCGAACTGCGACTGCAAGGAACATCACAACCGGCCATCGGCTCCGCCGACGGCGTGCGGCTCGTGATCGGCGCGTTCTAGGCACCGGCTTGGACTTACGGCAGTCGTAGCCCAACGTCGGGCTTGCGACGACTCTCTCAACAACCACAGGCGAAGAGAGCGAAGCGGGGGGAGTGCACAGCCGAGCCCCGAAGGGGTATTTTGCGCACATGCGCACACCAAGCTGGGGACTTTCGTTCGCACTCTTCGCCGCCGCCCTCGCGAACGCGCAGTTGCTCGGACAGCAAGTTTGGCTCGTCGCACCAAGCGGCGGCCACTTCACCCACCGGCAGAATGCGATCGACTCGACGGCGTCGGGCGACACCCTGATCGTGCGAGGTGGCAGCCATGGCAGCCTCTGGATCGATCACGACGTGACGATCGTCGGCGATCAGCCGCGTCCGCTGGTCCAGAACATCAACATCTATGCAGGGGCAAAGGTCTCTGCCCAAGACCTCTCGGTAAACAACCGCATAACAGTTCAACAATCGAGCCTGTCCTCCTTCGAAGGCATCACGGCAGTGGGCCTCGAGGTGCGATCGTCGCATGCGGTGTTCACGGGTTGCACGCTAGGGATCGCCGCCATCCTCGGGACAATCCAGCGCATCGTGACGGACAACTCGCACGTGGTGTTGGATCGTTGCGAACTCCACGGCAATTGTGGTTTCGTCCAGCTGACGCCAAACTGCCAAGCGCTGCCCGGCGGAGCAGCACTTGCCGTGGCCAACGGCGCCCTGGTGGAGATTGCGAACTCGACGCTCGCCGGCGCCCCCGCGAACCTGTTCGGTTGCCTGAACTCGCCCGGCACGAGTGGGATTGAGGCCGACACTGGCACCAGCGTGCGCCTCGGCCAGTGCACGATCACGGCACCCGCAGGAGTTCCTGCGGTCACCGGCAATGGGGTCCTGGCATACGAAGGCACGACCTTCTCTCCGCTCTACGCGGGCGGCACCCAAACCACCGTTCCGATCGTCAGCGGTTCGGGAGCCCCCGTTGGCGGCACGATGAACTTCGAACTGCGCAGCGCGCCTTTGCTACCAGCGGCGCTCGTCGCCAGCCTCGGCCAGCGCAGCCCGGTGCAGGTGCCACAGGGCCTCGCGTGGATCGATCGGAACGCGTCGGTGCTGCTTGGCATCGGCTTCCTCGACGCTGGTGGCGCGCTGTCACTTTCGATCAGCATTCCGCTCAGTGCGCCACGCGGCCTGCCGCTGTCGTTCCAGGGGGTTGTCGCACCTGGCCTCACTGCGCCACTGTTGGCATCGTCGCCAACGATCCTGCACGTGCGGTAGCCGCGCGCCGGCGCCACCCACCAACCCGCGGGGCCTCAGCCCCGCTTCTTGCCCGGCATCGGCACCGGATCGACCGGCAGCGGGCCGAACTCGTAGCTGTCCGGGCCCCACTTCTCCTCGCTGTTGAGCGCCTGATCCCACGTGATCTCCTTGCCGGAGTACGTCGCCATGCGGCCCATGATCGCGGTCAGCGTGCTCTCGGCGACGTTCCGGCCTTCGTTGAGCGGCTTGCCGTTGCGGATGCTCGCGAAGAAGTCGTCGTGCTCGGTCTGGTACGGATCGTTCTTCGGGCCGTCATACGTCCACTCGTGTTCGCCTTTGATGTTCCAGCGACCACTGTCCATGTGCGCTTCACCCTGCGTGCCATAGACGTGTTCACTCACGTCGTTGAGGCAACCGTCGATCTGGCGGCACTCCGAGAAGCACCAGGCGCCGTTTTCGTATTGGTACGACACCGAGTGGTGGTCGTAGATGTGACCATACTTCGGCTCGGTGCGAACCTGGCGCCCGCCCATGCCGCGCGCCTTGGTCGGATGCGCCTGCATCGCCCAGTTGATCACGTCGAGGTTGTGCACGTGCTGCTCGGTGATGTGGTCGCCCGACAGCCACGTGAAGTAGAGCCAGTTGCGGATCTGCCACTCCATGTCGCTCCACTGCTTCTGGCGCTCGGCGACCCAGAGACCACCCATGTCCCACGCGCAGCGCGCAAACTGCAGCTTGCCCAAAGCGCCCCCGTGGATCTGCTTCATGATCTCGAGGTAGCCATATTGGTGATGGCGCTGCAGACCGCTCACCACGGAGAGGCCGAGCTTGCGCGCCTCTTCGGTCGCGGCGAGTACACGACGTACACCGGGGCCGTCGACGGCTACTGGCTTCTCAAAGAAGATGTTCTTCTTCGCGGCCACGGCGGCTTCGAAGTGTGAGGGGCGGAAGTGCGGCGGCGTCGCGATCACGACGGCATCGCAGTTGGACGCCATCACGCCCTGGAACGCGTCGGCGCCGACGAAGCGCTTGTCCTTGGGAACGTCGACGCGGCCCTTGAAGGCGCTGTTTTCGCCCAGCGCCTCGAGGCAGCCTTCGAGGCGATCGATGAACATGTCGGAGATCGCGACGAGACGCGTCGGCCCTTTCGTGCTGAGCGCCTGCGTGATCGCACCACTGCCACGACCACCGCAACCGATCAGGCCGATGCGCAGCTCATCACCGCCGCGGCCTTGGCCATCCTGGATACGACCGGCGGTGACGGCATTGGTGAGGCCCGCGGCCGTGGCGGCGGCGGCGGTGGTGCGTAGGAACGAGCGTCGGGTGGAAGTCATCGAGAGGCGTCCTTCGAGAACGGGGAGAGGGGAGAGGGGAGAGGTCTCAGACGGAGGGACGATCAGAGTTGCTCAAACCGCGCGCGCTCTTCAGGCGAGGGCTCCTGCAGCGGGCGCACGATCCGGAAGCCCATGTGCTGGCCTTCCGTCAGGTACCACCAGCTTTTCGGGATCTGCGGGTCACGCGCGTTCCAGGCGGGCTCGGAGGACAGGCGCGCGGCGGAACGCAGCTGTGCCGGTTCGTCGCGCCAGCTGCCACCGCGAGCCACGTGCGGGAAGCGAACCGGGCGATCGCGGTCATCGCGCGGCGGTGCGAAGTACGGGTTGCTGCGCGGCGACGCGCCATTGCTGGCCAGGTAGGCGTCGGCGAGGTAGTGGTCGGCCACCCATTCGGCAACGTTGCCGTGCATGTCAAAGAGGCCCCAGGGGTTTGGCGCCTTGGTGCCCACCTTGTGGTAGGCGGGAACCGGGTCGGTGCCGGTCTCCAGCACGCGCGCACTGTTGGCCTGGAACCAGGCGATCGGGTCGAGCAGTTTGGGGTCATCGCCGACCGAGTAGGCAGTCTTGGTGCCGGCACGGCACGCATATTCCCATTCGGCCTCGGTCGGCAGGCGATAGAAGCGCCCGGTCTTGTCCGAGAGCCACTTGCAGTATTGGCGGGCAGCGATCTGCGACATGCAGATCGCCGGGAAGCCATCGCGCCCCATGTTGAACGTCATCTCCATGTAGGCCGGTGTCGGCCGCGCAACGCCGTCTGGCTTCTTGGACTGCGGACGTTCGGTGTCGGTGTTCCAGAGGTCGTATTCGCCCCAGGTGACCTCACACTTGCCCATCCAGAACGGTGCAATCTGCACTTCGACCTGCGGGCCTTCCTGCTCCTGGCGGCCGGCCTCGTTGGCCGGGCTCCCCATGGTAAAGCTCCCTCCGCCGATCGGAACCAGATCAAATGCGAGGTCGGAGCCCGGCATCGCCTGCCGGTACGCCACGAACTCCCCCGTACCAGGCTTTGGACCAGCATCCGCACCTTGGCCAACCGGCTTGGCTGGCGCGGTGGGAGCCGTTGCGGCCCCGGGCTTGGCCGCGCCAGGTTGGGCACCACCACAGGCGGCCAGTGGAACAAGCGAGAGCAGCAGGGCAGTGGTCTGGATTTCGAGTCGCATCACAGGACGCGGCAGACTAACCGCCAACTCAGGCGATGCCCACCCGAGAACCGCACCAGCCCATGGCGCATAGGCCTCGCCAGATAGGCACATCTGGCAAGGGCCGCCGGGCATCGCGGCGCGCGGGACCTCCCGGCTCCGCTTGATTCCCTTCTCCGGCGCGATACAAGCCTGCGCTGCTTGACCCGCCAGGAACCAGATTGCCTCTTTCGGCGATCCCCGGATGGGCCAAGTCAGGCCTGGGCGATCCCCAGAGGAACGTTCTGATGACCAAGCGCGCAACGGCCCCAAAAATGGGCGGCTGTTTCGTGGCGGGAGCCGACGGCAGTAGTGCATCGGCTGAATCCTCCGGCGAGGAGCCGGACCCGCTTCTCGACCCTGCAGGGCCACTTGCTCCGACGCAATCGGAACATGTGATCGGCGCTGCAGCTGAGTCGTTCAGAAAACAACACTACCCGACCACCTCGGCAGCCGAGTGGAGCGATTGGCGCTGGCAACTGCGCAATCGCATCCGCAACCTGCAGGGGCTGGAGAGAGTGTTCGACCTGAGCGCCGAAGAGCGCTCGGCGGTGCAGCGCCTCGGCGATCGCCTACCCGTTGGCATCACACCCTACTATGCCTCGTTGATCGCGGCCGGTAACCCGGGGGACCCACTGCGCCGCACCATGGTGCCGGTGATGGACGAGTTCTCCGTCTCGCCGAGCGAAGCGGAAGACCCGCTCAACGAAGACGGCGATATGCCGGTGCCCGGGTTGGTGCACCGTTATCCCGACCGCGTGCTGTTCCTCGTGACGAGCTTCTGCGCCACGTATTGCCGCTACTGCACGCGCTCTCGCCTCGTCGGCACGACGGGCGAATACCACTTCAACCAGGCGCAGTACGAACGTGCACTCGCCTACATCGCCGCCCACCCCGAGATCCGCGACGTGCTGATCTCCGGCGGCGATCCACTGACGATGCAGGATGCTCGCATCGAATGGCTGCTGAGCCGCCTGCACGCGATCGAACACGTCGAGTTCGTTCGCATGGGTTCGAAGGTGCCCTCGGTATTGCCACAACGCATCACCGAAGAGTTCTGCGCGATGCTGCGGCGCAATGGGCCGGTGTGGATCAGCATCCACTTCATGCATCCCAACGAACTCACGCCAGAAGTCGCGCAGGCCTGCAGCCGCCTCGCCAATTCCGGTGTACCACTCGGCAGCCAGACCGTGCTGATGCGCGGCGTCAACGACGATCCCGAGACGATGAAGCGGCTCATGCACGGCCTGCTGAAGAACCGCGTGCGGCCGTACTACATCTACCAATGCGATCCGATCCCGGGTTCGAGCCACTTCCGCACGGACGTGGCGAAGGGTCTCGAGATCATCGAATCGCTGCGCGGCCACACCACGGGCTACGCCGTGCCGACGTTCGTGATCGACGCGCCGGGTGGTGGCGGCAAGGTGCCGCTGAGCCCCAGCTACCTCGCCGGGCGCGATGGCAATGACGTGCTGATCCGCAACTTCCGCGGCGATGTGTTCCGTTACCCCGACCCAGAGGGGCGGCCACTGTCATGAGCGCCTCCACCTCGCTGCATCCCTGCGCCCGCTGCGCAGCGATGCAGCGCACGTGCTGCCAACGCGCCGAGATCCTGGTGACTGAAGGGGATGTCGAACGCATCGCTGCGCACACCGGTTCGCGCTCGTTCTTCGAACGGCGGGCGCCGACCGATCCCGGCTATCTCGACGCCGACGAAGACGACCCGAATTGGCTGCGCTACACCGTCGGCACCGATGGCACGCGGCGCGTACTGAAACGCCAGCCGAATGGTGATTGCAGCTTCCTCGGTGCTGCGGGCTGCACACTGGCCGTCGAGACGCGGCCACTGGTCTGCCGGCTGTACCCGTTCGCGTACAACGAGAAGGGCCTGTTTGGCGAAGACAGCGAATACTGCCCGACCAAGGTGCTGGCGCCGCGTGGGCAGCCGATGACCGAAGTGCTCGACATCCCGAGCACCGATGGCCAACGTTGGCATCGCCAACTCTACGAGGAGCTGCAGAATGGCTCCGCGTGAACTGCACATCGGACTCACCTACGACCTGCGCGACGATTACCGCGATGCAGGCCTCTCCGAAGAGGAGCTAGCCGAGTTCGACCAGCCGGCCACGATCGATGCACTCGCGGGCGCCTTGGCGGAGAACGGCCACCGCGTCGATCGAATCGGCGGTTTCCGCGCCCTGCTCGGTCGCCTGCAACGCGGCGATCGCTGGGACCTCGTCTTCAACATCGCCGAAGGCCGGCATGGTTTTGGCCGCGAAGCACAGGTGCCCGCGCTGCTCGATGCGTTCGAGATCCCCTACACGTTCTCGGACACGCTGGTCAGCGCAATCACGCTGCACAAGAGCATGACCAAGCACCTGCTGCGCGACATGGGCCTGCCGACGGCACCGTTCGCGCTGATCGAACGCATCGAACAGGTTCTGGAAGTCCAACTCGAGTTCCCGCTGCTCGCCAAACCTGTCGCGGAAGGCACCAGCAAGGGCATCGGCGAAGATGCCGTCGTGCACGATCGCGCGCAGTTGCACAAACTCTGCGAACGACTGCTCCACCAATTCCGCCAGCCAGTGCTCGTGGAGGCGTTCCTGCCGGGGCGCGAACTCACGATCGGCATCCTTGGCACCGGCAAGCAGGCCACTTGCATCGGTGCGCTCGAGATCAAGTTGCTCGAGGGCGCCGACGCCGAGGTCGCCACGTTCCGCAACAAGGAGAAGTGCGAAGAGCTCATGGCCTACTCCCTGGCCACCGACGCCGATGCCAAGCGCGCCGAAGCCATTGCGCTGCGTGCCTGGCAGGCAATCGGCGCTCGTGACGCGGGCCGCGTGGACATTCGCGCCGATGCTCGCGGCAACTACCAGATCCTCGAGATGAACCCGCTGTCGGGCATGCACCCGACCCACTCCGACCTGCCGATCCTGTGGGGCCTCGCCGGACGGCAATACAACGACCTCATCGCGGCGATCGTCGATTCGGCGCGCACCCGGCTCGCCACACCGAAGGCACGATGAAGGTCGTCGTACTGCACGAACAACTCGCGGCCGGTGCGCGCGCTGACGAAGCCGATGTGCTCACGCAGGTGGCTGCGGTCACCAGCGCGCTCGACGAGCTCGGGCACACACACGAGATCGTCACGGCAACCAGCGATCTCGAGGCCGCGGCGGCCGCCCTGCGCCGCGCGCGGCCCGATGTCGTGTTCAATCTCGTCGAGAGCCTCGATGGCCACGGCCGCACGATCGATCGCGTCCCGGACCTGCTCGATCAACTCGGAATCGCCTACACGGGCAATACCGGGGCAGCGACACGCGATTCGGGCAGCAAGGTGGCAAGCAAGCGCATCCTGCACGGCAAGGACCTGCCGACTCCGCTCTGGCTCTCCATGGAGCAATTGGCCACGCGGCCGGCAGTTCCCGCCTGCCGCTACATCCTGAAGTCGATCTGGGAACACGGTTCGCTCGGCCTCGAGGACGATTGCGTGCTGTTCGCGGACCGCGCCGAACCGTTGCTGCACGAGCTACAGCAGCGTCTGCAGCGATTTGGCGGCTCCGCGTTTGCCGAACAATACGTGCACGGACGCGAGTGGAACCTGGCACTGCTCGCCGACGAACACGGCACCGGTGTCACCCACCTGCCAGCGGCCGAGATTCGTTTCGCGGGCGCCGGCACCGCCCCAGTCTGCATCGTCGGCTACAACGCCAAGTGGCACTCGGGGTCCGAGGAAGATGTGGGCACACCGCGGTGTTTTGCCACCGCGCCCGCCGACGCGCCACTCGTTGCCAACATGCAGGCCATCGCTGCAGCCACGTGGCGCGCCTTCGGCCTGCGCGGCTACGCGCGTGTCGACTTCCGCGTCGACGCCGACGGCAACCCCTGGATCATCGACGTCAACACCAACCCCTGCTTGAGCCCGGATGCGGGTTTTGCCGCAGCCGTGCGCGAAGCTGGCCTACCCTATGCCCGCGCGATCGGGCGCATTGTCAACGCCGCTCGAGCCTACGCTCCATGACCTCACCTGGATCCCACACTCTGCGCTTCGAGTTGCGAGAGGGCGACGAGGAAGCGGTTCGCGCGATCGTTGAATCCACGGACTTTTTTTCACCCGCCGAGATCAACATCGCGGTGGAGCTCGTGCAGGAACGGCGCGCCAAGGGTGATGCGTCGGGGTACCACTTTGTATTCCTCGACGAAGTGCACGCCGGCCGCACCCGCACCCTCGGCTACGCGTGTTACGGCCCCATCGACGGCACACTCTCCAGCTACGACCTCTATTGGATTGCCGTTGCCGACTCCCTGCGCGGCCGCGGCTTGGGCCGCGTACTGCTGCAGGAATCCGAACGCCGCATTGCGGCCGCTGGTGGCCAGCGCATCTACGTCGACACCTCGTCGCGCGCGACCTATGTGCCCACGCGGGCCTTCTATGAACGATCGGGCTACCTCCAGGAAGCCCTGCTGGCCGACTTCTACGCCCCGGGCGACGGCAAGGTGATCTTCTGCAAGGTGGTCGGGAACTAGCTCAGTTCCCGGGCGGAAGTACTTCGCGGCTGCGGCCCATGCCGTACGCTGGCGCCCATGTCTCGCCCCACCATCCAGTTCGGCGGCCAGCCCATGGGATTCCCCGTGCGCCGGATCGCTGCGCTCGTGCCGATCGTGCTCCTCGCGATCGGCTTGTTGACCACCTATTACAGCGTCCCTGCCGACGCCACCGGCGTCGTGCTGCGTTTCGGCAAGTTCCACACCCTGCAGGACCCAGGGTTGCACTTCAAGCTGCCGTTCGGCATCGACGAAGTCGAACTGGTGCCAGTGAAGCGCCAGCTGAAACTCGAGTTCGGCTTCATGCCGCTCGACACGCCCACCAATCCCGATCAGGCCAGCGAGTCCCCTGAGATGGAGCGCAGCATGGTGACCGGCGACACCAGCTCCGCGATGGTCGAGTGGATCGTGCAGTACCACGTCGAAGACCCGAAGCTCTATCTGTTTCACGTTCGCAAACCGGCTTCCACCCTGCGCGACCTCAGCGAAGCAGTCATGCGCGAAGTGATCGGCGACCGCACCGTCGAAGAAGTGATCACGACCGGGCGCCAGGAGATCGAGACCGTAGCTCTGCTGCGCCTGCGCGAACTCGCGGCCGCTTATCAGCTCGGCACCGGCATCGACCTGCTGCAGCTCAAGAATGTGAATCCGCCGCGGGAAGTGCAGACCTCCTTCAACGAGGTCAACAAAGCCCAACAGGACCGCGAGAACATGATCAATATCGCCAACGGCGAGTACAACAAGGTCGTGCCGAAGGCGACCGGTGAAGCAGAGCAGAAGATCAGCAACGCCGAAGGATATCGATTGAAGCGCGTCAACGAGGCTCTCGGCGACGTGCTCGCGTTCAACTCCGTGCTCGCGGAATACCTGAAGGCACCCGAAGTGACGCGCACGCGCATCTACCTGGAGACGATGAAGGATGTGCTGCCGCAGATGCAGAACACCTGGATCGTCGACGAGCGGGTCACCCAGTTGCTGCCGATGCTGCAGACCGGCGCCGCGACCAAGGAGGTGCAGAAGTGAAGATCCGCCTCATCTTGATCGCGATCGCCGCGCTCCTCGCCCTCATCTTCATGAGCGGCGCCGTCTACACGGTGCGCGAAACGGACACCGTGATCCTCACGCAGTTCGGAGCGCCCGTCGGGGACCCGATCTCCGTACCTGGCCTGCACTGGAAGACCCCCTTCGTGCAGGAAGTGCACCGTCTCGAGAAACGCGTGCTGGAATTCGACGGCCCGTCGACGGAAATGCCGACCAAGGAGAAGACCTACATCTCCGTCGACACGTTTGGCCGCTGGCGCATCAAGGATGCGGCGGCGTTCTTCGTGGCCCTGCGCGACGAACGCACGGCAGTCTCGCGCCTCGAGGACATCATCGGCAGTGAAGTGCGCGCCGCCGTCGCCAGCAACGAGCTCATCGAGATCGTGCGCAGCGACAAGAACCGCGTGCTGCCGCTCGATCTGCAGAAACAGGCGCAAACCACCACGGTGCTACCAAGCGCCAAGCGTGGCCGGCTCGAAATCGAAAAGGACATCCTGGCTGCCGCCGCCCCCAAACTGCTGCCGCTCGGCATCGAACTGCTCGACGTGCGCATCAAACGCATCAACTACAACGGGGAAGTGCTGCAACGCATCTACCTGCGAATGATCAGCGAGCGCGCGCAGATCGCCCAGCGTTATCGCAGCGAAGGCGAAGGTGAGGCGGCGCGCATTCTCGGCAAGAAGGAGCGCGACCTCAGCAAGGTCGAGTCGGAGGCCTACATGAAGGTGCAGCAGGCGCGCGGCGAAGCCGATGCCGAAGCAACGCGCATCTACGCCGAGGCCTACAACCAGACGCCACAGTCGCGCGAGCTCTACACGTTCTTGAAGACGATGGACACGTACCGCACCGTGCTGGCCGGCGCCAATCTGGTGCTGTCGACGGACAGCGAGCTGTTCCGACTGTTCAAGCAAGCGGCGCAATGAACCAGGCGCCGCAGCTCCCGCTCTGGTCGTTGGGGCTGCGGTTCCTGCGGTTTGGTGCGCTGGCGTGGGGCGGCCCGATTGCCCAGATCGGCGCGCTGCACCAGGAACTCGTGCAACGCGAATGCTGGGTCGACGAAGCCCGCTTCCGACAGGTGCTGGCGGTCTATCAGGCGCTGCCCGGACCGGAAGCCACCGAGATGTGCATCTGGTTTGGCACACTCGCGCGTGGGCGCATCGGCGGGCTGGTAGCCGGCCTCGGCTTTCTGCTGCCCGGCTTGTCGCTCATGCTCCTCGCGAGCTGGCTGCTGCTTGGCCAGCCTTGGCCACCCTGGTTACTAGCCGCGTTCGCCGGCATGCAGGCCGCCGTCGTGGCCCTCATCGCGCGCGCCGCCTGGCGTCTGTGTCGCACGGCCGTACACGGCGACGTGCTGCTCGGCGCCATCGCGACGTTGAGCGCGATCGGCGCCGTGCTCGGTGCTCCATTCGCCATTTCGCTGGTCGCTGGCGGGCTGCTCGCAGCCTGCTGGCGCACGCAGTGGCGATGGACCGCTCTGCCGATTCTCGCCATCTGGGCCTCGTTCCTGGCCTTTCCCGCCATCGGAGGCTCCGGCCTGCCTCTCGCTCCGGGCACCCCCCAGCTGGACTCGGCGCCATCCATGGCGACGCTCTTCATCTCGGGCCTGCGCGCGGGTTCGCTGACGTTCGGCGGCGCCTACACGGCGATCCCGTTCCTGCAAGCGGACGCGGTTGGAGCCGCGGGGTGGATGACGCAACGCCAGTTTGTCGATGGCCTCGCCGTCGGTGGCATCATGCCCTCGCCGCTCATCATCTTTGGCACCTGGGTTGGGTATGCGGGTGGCGGCCTCTGGGGCGCACTCCTGCTCACGCTCGGCATCTTCCTGCCGGCGTTCACGTTTCCCCTGCTGCTCCACCACCAGCTCGAACGACTCGTCGCCAACGTTCGCCTGCATCAATTGCTCGACGGCATCACGGCCGCGGTCACCGGGCTCATTGCGGCGGTCGGCCTGCATCTCGCAACTACGCTCTCCGGCTGGCCGGACATCACCATTGGCATTTGTGCACTGATCGCACTCTGCCGATGCACCCAGCGCTTCGCGGTGTTACCGATCATGGCCGCGGCGGCGGCCGCTGGCTGGCTCACACACTGAGATGGACCTACGCTACCCGACGTCGACCTTGTCACTGCACGCGGGACATAGCCCATGCGTGAAACTCGCGCCCGTGTGTTCTTCCAGGTAGGTCTCGATCTGTTCCCAGTAACCTTGGTCATTGCGCACACTCTTGCACCACGCACACACCGGCAGCAGTCCACGCAACTGTTTCACGTTCTCGATCGCACTGCGCAACTCCTTCACGAGTGCTTCATTCGCGCGCAGAGCCTGACGCAGCCGATCCTCCGCTTCGCGGCGCGCAGTGATATCGGTATGCGTGCCGGTGACCCGAATCGGCTGGCCCTGGCCATCCCGCTCGACGAGTTGGCCGCGCGCGAGCACCCAAACCCAACCACCAGCCTTGGCACGCAAGCGGAACTCGGCTTGGTAGAACGGAGTTTCCCCACGCAAATGCGCATTGAGCGCATCGCTGACGGCGGGCATGTCCTCAGCGTGCAACAGGCTTGCCCATGCTTCGTAGTCCGCCCCCACGTCGCCGGGCGAATAACCTAGCATCGACAGCCAGCGATCACTGAACGTCGCGCGCCCCGACGGCACGTGCCAATCCCAGAAGCCGTCATTGGCCCCCTGCAAGACGAGGCGTAGACGTTCTTCCTGCTCGCGCAGGCGAAGCTCTTGATCCCGCTGCGCCGTGATATCCACGAACGTGCAGGCCACAGCAAACGGTGCCTGCCCCTCAGCCGCGCGCATCAAGGCCGTATTGATCGAGATCCAGGTCAGCGAGCCGTCCGGTTTGTACACGCCCATCACGACGTTGGACTGAGGAAGACCCGTACGCAGCGAGGTCACGGCAGGGTGGGTATCCCCAGGAAAGGGCGAACCATCTTCGTGCACGGTACGCCACCTGGGATCGAGCGAAGTACGACCTCGCAGTTGATCGGCTGACAGCCCGAGAATGCGCTCCGCGGCGTCATTGCAGGCTAGAATCGTCGAGTCTGCAGCCTGCACGACCACACCTTCCTGCAGCGCCGCGACCACGGCTTCATGGCGCAATTCGACTTCGTCGCGAGCCGCGGCGTCGCGGTCGAGCAGCATGAGCCCACAATCCA
>JADZDL010000265.1 GCA_020851075.1 Planctomycetota bacterium
CGCGCGATGTGAGTGCGCACGACAGGCATGGCACGCCACGTTCGTCGCCGGTCGAGCTCGCCAGGACTCTCGAGACCGCGCGCGAGTATTGCGGCAAGAACCGGATCCAGCTCGTTCTCTTCACCGAGGCCCAATTGCCCCCAGACCTCATGGCGGTGATGAAAAAGGCCGAATCGAAGGACCTGCCACTTCTTGTCGCGGGCGCCGACGAGTCGCCGATGGACCTTAGCAAACGTCTCGCCGACACGATCGCGCCGCTGCTGAAGGCACAGAAGGGCAAGAAGGCGAAATGAACGCGGACTTGCAGTCGCTGGTCGCCGCGAACGACGCCGAGGTCGACCACACGTCGCCGGCCGCGATCGTTCGCCGCCAGGCCGTGCTCGCGCTGCGTGCGCAAGGCCTCCTACGTGGTCCAGGGGAGCAGTTTGCAGCAGCGACCGTGCTCATCTACAGCGAGGACCTTGCCGAGGTCGAAGCTGCGCAGGCGCTCGCGCTCGCGGCGATGGGCAAGGACAAGTCGGCGCGCCGGCTCGCCGCGACTGCGTACGACCGGCTGCGACGTTTGCGCGGCGAACCGCAGAAGTTCGGCACGCAGTTGGTCGTTCGCGGCGATGTGCTGGAGCTGTGGCCGATCGATCCGGCGACGACCGACAGTGAACGCGCGAAGTGGGACGTGCCGCCGCTCGCCGAGATCCAGCGGCGGCTCGCGGAAGTCGCGAATGGGCCGCCAGGGCCTCGCGCCTAATCGAAATCGATCTGGGCGCGCACGGCTTCACACGCGGCGCATCGGAAGATGTGCGCACACGGCGATTCGTCACGCTGCAGCGAGTCAAATAGCTGCTGCGCTTCGGCTGGCGGCAGTTCAAACTCTTCCGCCATCTGCGCCACGAGTGCCGGCGGCAGCTTCGCATGGCGCTTCTGGATCTCCTTCTTGCCCGCGGGCTCGAGGTAGGCCATCGGTGCTTTGCAGCACACCGGCCACTCGACGGGGTTGAAGCTCGTGATGCCCGGTGTGCGCTCTTCGATCTCGTCGAGGACTTCGACTTCGATCTCCGGTGGCAGTTCGAGTTCGTGGAACGTCACGCCAAACTTGCGGTGCGCGCTGCCGTCGGCGATGCACCATGGGCACAGTTGCGCGTCAAAATCGTCCTCGACGTAGCACGGCCCCGCATAGACGAAACCGCGGGTCTGCCCGCAGACTCCGCACTCCGCATCGGAGGTCTCGATGGCGCCGCTCAGCAGGGGTTCGGGATGGAAGCGGAACTTGGGCAGGGCGGACGACATGGCCGAAGCGTAGCGGCGGCAGCGTGCGCAAACACGTGCTTCACCGCGCCGTCGTGGTCTCTGACGGATCGGGGCGAATCCCGATCTCGCGGACTCGCACGTCGCCGCGCATCAAGGTCACGCTGGTCACCGATTCGCCGACCACAAACAAGCCACTGCGGCCATTGTGCAGGTCGATTCGCGAGGTGAACGTGTTCGAGTTGTTGCGCAGCACGGCCAGTGGGATCGATTGCCCATTGGCATCGAACGCTGCGACACTGTCCGCTTCGCTCGTGTCGACCAGGACGACTTCGACCTGGCAGCGGGCCTCCACCGTCACTAGGCAGTTGCGCGGGTCGGTGATGCTCGAGGTTGCGAGCTGGGTCGGCACGATCGCGTCGCCAGACACAGTGAAGGTGCAGTGCTTCTTGCCGACCGCGCGCAACACGAAGTTGCCGTTGCTGTCGGTGACCGCGGAGCGACCGTCGCGAATCACGCCCCCTTGCAGGCGGCCGCCGGGCACCCGCGCCGAAGTGGAGAACGCCGTGATCTGCTGTTGCACGAGGACGTCGGCGATCGGCCTGCCACGGCTCGACAATACGCGACCGCGCAGTTCGGGCCAGACGTCGCGCTGTGCGATCTCGATCGTCTGGTACGACGAGCCGGTGACTCCCGCGACCTCGCCGAACAACCCCGTGGTGGGGTCGAGCGCCTTCAGCGTGTAACTGCGATCGAGCAGGCCCGGCAGTTCGAAGTTGCCTTCGGCGTCGCTCGTCACAAAGTACCAACTCGCCGTGGCCTCGCGCTTCTTGCTGAGCTGGGTCATCACGTGCTCACCCTCCGTTGGGTCGTCCGCGGCCGGCACCGGCATCGTGAGTGCTTTGCGCGGCACCACTCCACCGCCGACGAAGTACTCGAGTTGCAGAGGAACCATGCCGACGTTGCCAAATGGCGTGGGATCGTCGATCCAGACCTCGGCGCCGGCAATCGCGCGGCGATCCTGATCCTGGACACGCCCGCGTACGGTCTGCGGCGCACTGCCGAGCCGCAGTACGAGTTCGTTCGGCCAGTCCTCGCGCTTCTTGCCACCATTGCGCGGCACTTCGAGGCGCGCGGGGCCGTGCCCGGCTTTGGCGGCGACGATGGCGGTTGGCCAGCCCGCGCGCCGCAGGCTCAGCGCGAAGCGTCCATCAGCATCACTCGCCACCGAAGTGACGCCCATGGCGACGCGCGCGCCTTCGACGGGTGCTCCACCGGCGTCGATCACGCGCCCACTCAATTCCCCGGCCGCGAAGTGGAATCGCTGCACGACGATCTGCAGGTCGTTTGCATCCGTGGATGGCAGTGGCGTCCGGCTCGGGGCAAAGCGTTCTGCGGCGACGAGCAAGCTGGCACCGTCGATGGCAGGCACGGCCGTGAGCGCAAACGTGCCGTCCGCGGCGCTGGAACCCTGCCAGCGGCCACGTTCGCAGCGATCGAGCGGCATCGGAAAGCGGGTTTCGAAGTCCGCCGGCATCTGCACTTCGATCTCGGCTGCGCCGACGGGTGCACCGAGTTCATCGACGACGCGACCGCCGAGGGCGAGTTTGCGCGCGACGACGACGACGGGTGGAATGCTCGTCGTGGGCGACCACGTGGCCCCGAGCAC
>JADZDL010000266.1 GCA_020851075.1 Planctomycetota bacterium
CCTCGAGGTGCGCGCTGGCGAAGTGCACGCGCTCGTCGGTGAAAACGGCGCCGGCAAGTCGACGCTGCTCAAGGTTCTCGCCGGCGTGCACACCGCGGACTCCGGCTCGATCGAACTCGACGGCGCCCCGTTCTCCCCCACGGATCCCGCCCACGCGCGCGCCGCCGGCCTCGCGATCATCCACCAGGAACTGGCCCTAGCACCCCATCTCACGATCGCGGAGAACCTGTTCCTCGGCCGCGAACCACGCCGCGGCCCGTTCGTCGACCGCGCCCGCCTGCACACGATGGCAACCGCAGCCCTCGCCGAGGTCGGCCGCGAGAACCTCGATCCGCGCACGCTGGTCGCCGCGTTGCCCCCCGCCGATCGACAACTCGTCGAGATCGCGCGCGCCCTGGCGCAGGACGTACGTCTGCTCATTCTCGACGAACCCACCTCGAGCCTCGCGCGCGCCGATGTCGAGCCGCTGCTCGCGCGGTTGCGCGCACTCGCTGCGCGCGGCACCGCGGTGGTCTACGTCTCGCACGTGTTTGAAGAACTCTTCGCGGTCGCCGATCGCTACACGGTGCTGCGCGATGGCGCCACGGTCGCCACTGGCACGATCGCCGAGACGACGCACGACGCCCTCGTCGCCGCGATGGTCGGGCGCAGCGTCACCGAACTCTATCCGCGCACCAAGAACACGCCCGGCGACGTCGTTCTCGACCTCGACGGCCTTTCTGGGCGCCGCCTGCCACAAGGCGCCTCGCTACAACTGCGCCGCGGTGAAGTGCTCGGACTGGCCGGCCTCATCGGCGCCGGCCGCACCGAACTGCTGCGCGCGGTCTTCGGACTCGACCCCGTGCTCGCCGGCCGCGTGCGCGTGGTCGCCACCGAAGGCCCACTCGACCCCGCGCAGAACTGGCAGCACGGCACGGGCCTGCTCAGCGAAGACCGCAAGGGCGAAGGGCTGCTGCTCGCGCGTTCGCTCGCCGAGAACCTCTGGCTGCCGGTGCTCTCACGCCGCGCCCGACATGGCTGGTTGTCCCCACACCAGCTCGAACGCTCCGCCATCCCCTGGTTGCAGCGTTTCGCGGTGCGCTGCTCCGGCAGCGACCAGGCAATCGGCCAGCTCTCCGGCGGCAACCAACAGAAGGTGGCACTCGCTCGCCTGCTCGCCGCCGACGCCGAGGTGCTGCTGCTCGACGAACCAACACGCGGCGTCGACATCGGCGCCAAAGCCGAGATCTACGCGGCGATCGACCAACTCGCGCACCGGCAAGGCAAAGCCGTGCTCGTGGTCTCGAGCTACCTGCCCGAACTGCTCGGCATCGCCGACCGCATCGCCGTGGTCTGCCGCGGCAAGGTCCTGCCCGCGCGCCCCACCACCGAACTCAACGAACACACCTTGCTGGCCGCGATGACCACGGGAAGGACCGCATGAATCTCCGTCGCCTCTGGCGCGCGTTGGGGCCGCTGCTCGGCCTGCTCGCAACCTGGCTCCTGTTCGCATCGCTGGCCGGCAGTTCGTTCACGAACTGGAACAACACCGAACTCATGCTGCTGCAGACCGCGGTGGTCGGCACGGCGGCCGTCGGGGCGACCTGGATCATCGTCAGCGGCGGCATCGACCTCTCGGTCGGTTCCTCGATCGCGCTCGCCACGATGGCCGGCGCAAAGACCCTCGCCGCGGGCGGCGGACTCGCGCTCGCAATGCTGGCCACCGTGGCAACCGGCACGGTCATCGGCTGGCTCATCGGCGCCCTCGTGGTCGGCGCGTTGCTGCGCGTGCTCGCGACGCTGCTCGCCGGCGGAGTCGTCTTCTTGCTCTGCCGTGCTCTCGGCGGCTGGGCCACCCCACTAGCCCTTCTGGCCGCCACCACCGCCTGGTTCGCCAGTCGCCGCCTCACGTGGACGCTGCCGCTGTCGCCGTTCATCGTCACGCTCGGCCTCTGGGGCACCTTGCGCGGCCTCGCCAAGGGCCTCGGCGACAACCAGCCGATCTACTTCGAACGCAACGAAACGCTGAGTGGCCTCATGGTCACCGGCGGCCTGCTGCCCACCGGCGTCTGGGTCCTCCTAGCCGTCGCCACAATCGCCGCCCTGCTGCTGCAGCGCACCGTGTTTGGCCGGCGTGTCACCGCCATCGGTTCCAGCCGCCAGACTGCGCGCCTCTGCGGCGTCTCCGTGCCGCGCACCGAACTGCTCGTCTACGTGCTCGGCTGCACCTGCGCCGGCATCGCCGCCGTGCTGCAACTCTCCTACCTCTCGATGGGCGATCCGACGACTGCGCAGGGTTATGAGCTGAAGGCGATCGCGGCGGCGGTGATCGGCGGCGCTTCGTTGACTGGCGGCGAGGGCGCAATCTTCGGCACGCTGCTCGGCGCGTTCATCATGACGGTGGTCGACAACGGGTGTACGAAGCTGGGCCTCGACAACTGGGTCCAGGAAGTGGTGACCGGCGGCATCATCGTTGCCGCGGTGGCTCTCGATCGGTTGCGGCAGCGCGGGAACTAGCTCCCCGCCGCCGGCTCAATCCAGCTCGAACACTGGCCCGACGGGCCGAAACGGCAATCGTCTGCCGCCGATCAGCACGAACGCGTGGGACCGCGGGACCGAGAGCACTTCGCACATGCCGTCGGTGAGGATCAGGATGGGCCCATCGGGCGGAAACGTGTCGCTGTGCACGAGCAAGTCGATGCCGGGCTGCAGTCGAGTCCCGCCTCGCCCTTGCACCTTCAGGCGATCCGCGATCGCCATCGGATCCAGGTATCCAGCGTCATACGGCACCGCATCGTTGTAGACGACGCGCACGCGCGGCACCGAGTGGCTGTCGGCGTAGGACGCAATCGCGCCGAGAGCCTTGCCCAGTTGCCGCACATCCATCGAACTCGAGGTGTCGAGCACCACACCAAACGTCCGGGCGCGCTGCAGATCCAACGGCGTCACATAACGCGGCCTCGGAATCTCCGGCGTGCTCGCCTGCCGCCGACTCGGCCGCGCGTAGGTGCGACGTTGCTCGATCGCCGGAAACCACGCGTCGAACCACTGCGCGAGCTTCACATCCCACGGAATTACCGGTTGCTGCAGCGCACGGATCTCTTCGATCAACCCTGCAGGAAGCAACCCACGCCCCTCGGTGTACAGATCGAGGCCGCGCGCGAGGCACGATCGGTAGAACGCGTCGAGATCCGTGAAGTCCCCAGGCCGACGCAACCCTCCTTCGATCATGTCGCCGAGCTGGCCACCGCGCAGGGTCAACAACTTGCGCGCGCGGCGCAGGTCCTTGGCAAGGCGATCGTAGATCTCTTCCGCACTCTGCCCGGCCAGCGCCGGATCGTGCAGCATGCCAAACGATGGTGGTGCGCCAACTCGCATCTCGAGCAACCACCCATTGATGACGAAGTCACACGCGATATTCCACAGATACGGATCGCGTCCACGCCGCCGATCGAGGTGGCGAAGGCCCACGTGCAGGTATTCGTGGGCGAGCACGAACTTCGCCTGTTCGAGCTGCAGGCCAGCGCGCGGACTCACGTAGACGACCTGCGCAACCTCGTCGATGGCGGCCACGGCGATATCAAACCGCGAACAGAGTTCGGGATCCTCGACGAGTTCGAACGAGCGCGCGAGCGCCCCGAGCAACGGGTAGCTGCTGAGAAACCACTGCCTGGCCTGCATCGCGACGGACATCGTCGGAGCACCATCAAGCAACGATTTGCGCACCCCACCCGCCATGTCGACGGCGCTGCGCACCGCAGCGCGCAGACCCTGCGCAAACAGGGCCGCCCAATCGACCAGCACGCCCCGGGAGTCCTTGCGTGGACCATCGACGATCATGTCGGCGTGCCCGGGCGCCGTGGAAAGCCCCGTGATTGCCGACGGAATGCCATCGCGCCCGAACAACTCGTACAGTCGTTCTTCGTCGCGCGCCGTCGGCTGCTCAGGCAATTGGGCCGTCGCCGGCAGACGCCCGATCCCAAGCCCCTTCACGAAACGGGCAACGATCAGATCACAAGCCGCATTCCACGCGCGTGGGTTGTCGCGCACCTGGAAGTGACCAAACGCGAAGTGCAGCGTGCAGTGCGCGAGCACCCACAACCACTCGTCGGTCTCGGCGCGGCGTTTCGGGTGCAGCCAGATGCTGCCGCTCTGCGCCGCCACGGCCCAGCCGTCTTCGGGGCAGCGCCGGTCGCGATGAATGCCCAACTGGATCGCAAGCGGTCCAAACAACGGGTGGTTGCGCAAGGTGGCGATTGCCGCGCCGAGTCGCGCCTCGGCTTCGCGGCCCGCTTCGTCTCCACTGCGCTTACTTGCCATCGCGCCGCTCCACGAGGCGCGGCAGGTCGCGCACGACCTCACGCAGCAACCACGCGGGCAGGTCCTTGCCACTACTCTGGTCCGCTACGACTACCTGCGCAATCTCGAGGCTGATCGCAGCGAGCTGTTCGAGCAGGGCCTTCGCGCGATGCGCCATCTGGCGCTGCGCCCCACTCACGACACTCTCATCGGCCGGCAATTCGCGCACGACATGCGAACGAAACGCCTGGGCCAGGAAGTACAGCAGGTCGCGATCCTCCGCGCGCCCCGGCCAGCCGATCTCGCCATCGAGAATCGACTGCAACCGATGCCGGCCGCGCAACTGCTTCAAGAAGCCGAGGAACTGGCTCGCATGCGCCGGCGTCAGGCAACCGTACGCGAGCGCCTCGAGCGGCCGGCCCGTGACTTCGAGGCCGAACTCATGCAGGGCATCGCTGAGCATGTGCCACGAACGCGGCGTCGAGAACGGCTCTTCGTGCTTGGGCGGCTTGCTCCACAGGTGTTCGGGCCGCAGTTCGATGTACTCGAGCACCCACGCATGGATGCCACTCTCCCGCGCCCAGACCAGCCAATCCGTCACCGAGACGCGCAGGTGCACGTGCACCATACGATTGATCAGCGCCGACGACATGGTGCGCACGATGGCACTGTCCTGCGCCCGGTTGCCTGCCCCGATCACGATCGACCCTTTGGGCAGGTGGTATTCGCCGATGCGGTGTTCGTGGATCAGGCTGTAGAACGCCTTCTGCACCTCGTGACTGCACGCGTTGAGTTCGTCGAGAAACAGGCAGTACGGCTCTTCCCGCGCAATCGAGACCGGTGGGCAGAAGCGACTCTTGCCACCTTCGATCTGCGGCACGCCGATCAGGTCTTCGGGGGCCAACTGACTGCCGAGCAGCGACACACACGGGATGCCAAGCTGTTCGGCAAAACGCGCCACGAGGGCCGACTTACCGATGCCCGGCGCGCCCCAGAGGAAGACGGGACGGACGACGGCGACCTCGAGCAAGAATGCAAATAGCTCGCTTTGGGAAAGGGTGATCGGGTCGTTCATCGGCTGGTAGTCATCGGCGGGTAGGTTGCACGATAAGGGCCTAGAATGCCACGGGGGGGCCACCGGGAGCCACCCACTCGACTACGCCAACTCCTCCCCCCGCTCCACCATCACTCGAAGCCGCAGCCGACACAACCGCAGGTGCGCCTCGACATCGCGCGGCCGCACCCAATCAAACCCGATGCGCTCCCAATCCGGATCGTCGGGATCGAGCCCGATCTCGCGGATCGCGTCGTGCACCGTGATGAAGAACTGCTTGCGGTACGGCAACAGGTAGCCGCCCTCGTCACGCAACGACGCCGCAGCTTCCTCATAGCCCGCAAACCACCGGTTCAGATACGGCGCCATGCGATCGCTGTGCATCGTCACCGAACGCAACCCAGGCAGACACGACTCCAGCACCGCCGCCCACGACACAAAACCGTGCGCCAATGCGACCACCGCCAGAGCATCGGCGCGCGATACCAGGGCCGTCCCGTCGATGAGTTCCTCGAGCGAAGCCGACGCGAAGTGCGCCAACTGCGCAAACTGCACCGCCGCCGCGCGCGCGAGGTGCACGTCGCCGGACTTGAGGTCGCGCTGCAAGGCGCGCGCTTCCTGCCGGCAGCGGTCGACAAACCCCTCGTCGTCCTTCATGCGGGATCCAGCCTTCCTGCGGGATCCAGCGGCTCGATGCCAGGACACGTGCGCTGCACCAGACGCAGCAGTTCGGGATCGCGGAGCACCTCGGGCCAGAACGGCCACTCGCGGCACTTCGCGGGCCGCACCGTATAGATCCCGCAGCTCGCTTCGGCGCCGTCCTGCAGGAACACGCAGCGGTTGCCAAACCCGTCCTTGAGCCGCACCCCATCGGGCTGCAGGTAACGACTCGCGAAGGCTTCCTCCGACAGGCCGAGTAACGCGGCGATCGCGGCCTTCTCGGCGGAGGTCACGCGCACAATGCCGCCCGGGATCGAACAACAATTGCCCGACCGACGGCACGTAAAGCGGAACGGGTACCCAGGCTGCGTATCCGCCACGTTCACCGCCGACGGCGCCGGCTCCGCCGGTCGAACATGCCACCACTGCGCCCCAGCGGAGACCGCGCGCCACCGAGCTTCGGCTTGTCGCGCTGCTGCTGTTCTTCGAGTTCGCGCTGGTGGCGTACCTGCTGCAGGAACGCCTCGACCTCGCGCTGCAGTTGTTTCGGATCCTGGAACCGCATCTCCGGATCCTTCGCCATCATCTTCTCGAGGAAGTAGTGCAGCTGCGGCGACAGGTGCAAGGCGCGAATGCGTTCGCCGGACAGCGACTCGAGCACCTGCTTGGCGAGCACTTCCTCACTCGTCTTGCCTTCAAACGGCAACGAGCCCGTCGTCAGGTGGTAGAGCGTCGCGCCGAGCGCGTAGATGTCGGCGCGCACGTCGAGCTGGTGGCTGCCGCGGGCCTGCTCGGGCGCGATGTAGTGCACCGTGCCCGCCGTCGTCTCGCCCGTGCCCTGGTCGTTCTGCGCCATCGCGAACCCGAGGTCGATGAGCACCGCGCCGCGCTCCTCGGACCACAGGATGTTGCCGGGTTTGACGTCGCGGTGCACGAGACCCCGTTCGTGCATCACATCGAGCGCGCTGGCGACCTCGACCGTGATCTCGAGCGCGGTCTCCTCGTCCAGGCGGCCTTCCTCGGCGAGCACGTCCTGCAGGCAGCGCCCGGGCACCTGCTCCATCGCGAAGAAGATCGTCTCCCCCTCCTTGGCGACGCGCAGCCCCTTCACGAGGTGCGGGTGTGCGAGGTCCATGAGCAGGCGCGCTTCCTTGACGAAACGTTCGGCCTGGGCCGGGTCCTTGGCGAGCTCGGGCCGCAGCACCTTCAGCGCGATCGGCGTGTTCGGCGCATCCTTGGCTCGATCCTTGGCGGCGAACACACGCCCAACCCCGCCTTCGCCGAGCAGCTCGCCCACTTCGTAGCGGCTGAGAACGGGCCGCGTGCCACCTTCATTGCGCGACCACTGCTCCCACTGCTGCGCCGTGCAGTGCCCGCGTTTCACGAGGAATGATCCGGCCGCACCGGACAACATCGCTTCGCGCGCGAGTTCGGCGGGCACGAGGCCGCGATGCACGAGGATCGCCAGCAGCTTCATGTCCGGATTCACGTGGTTACAGGCTCTGTAGGTC
The DNA here is from genome assembly GCA_020851075.1 of Planctomycetota bacterium. Lineage (GTDB taxonomy): Bacteria > Planctomycetota > UBA1135 > UBA1135 > UBA2386 > JADZDL01. Next base: position 7,504 of record JADZDL010000266.1, read on the forward strand.
CAACGACTTCGGGGGTTTCACGCACCAAGCGTCAAGTCATAACACGGATGCACCCGAAAAGGAGCGCAACCGAACCAGGCAACAAGGCACGACTTGAAGCACCCAGGAGCTGCGTTCGTCATCAAGTACTTCGACTTGATCGACGAGTTCATCAAAGTACGCTGCTGCTCGGAGGAGCTGATGCAGGAAATGCATGCTTCCCCGATCACCAACAAGTCGACTTACCGCAATCGAGTCGTGCGCGCCTGCGTGCCCACGTTCGAATCGGACGTGCTCGCGGCTGTCCGCCGCATGGACGAAGGGTACGACACCGAGATCGTCGAGGAGCTGCTCTACCAGATCTGCATCGACGTAAACCCGTCGCTCGAGATCCACCAGGTGAGCATCCCATCGCCGAACGGCCAGAAGGCCCAGAGCGAATCGGAGGACATCTTCCTGCCGCGCCCAGGCAACGACAGCGCCCGCCAGAGCCTGTTCCGCCGGGTGACCAACCTCGAGCGCGGGCTGCGCCAGCAGATCATCGGCCAGGACGAGGGTATCACCTCCCTCGTGCGTGCCGTGAAGAAGGCCGCCGTCGGCCTGAAGCGCCCGACCCACCCGGTCGGCACCTTCCTGCTCGTTGGCCGCACGGGCACGGGCAAGACCGAACTCGCCAAGGCCGTCGCGCGCAACCTGTTTGACGACCCGCAGGCCATGATCCGCGTCGACTGCAGCGAGTATGCGCTGCCGCACGAGTACGCCAAGCTGATCGGCTCGCCGCCTGGCTACATCGGCCACAACGAAGGTGGTTTCCTCACCGAGGCCATCAAGAAGAAGCCCAACAGCGTCGTGCTGTTCGACGAGGTCGAGAAGGCGCACTACAAGGTGCACAACCTGCTCCTGCAGCTGCTCGACGAAGGCATCATCACCGACAGCAAGGGCCAGACGGTCTCGTTCCACCAGGCGATGATCCTCATGACGAGCAACCTCGGCATCGAGAAGATCGACGCCGTGCGCACCCGCATGGGCTTCTCCGCCGCGCATCGCCGCCAGAGCCTCCAGGACGTCGACCTGCGCAACGTCACGCTCGAAGCGCTGAAGGAGTTCTTCCGCCCCGAGTTCGTGAACCGCATCGACGAAGTCGTGATGTTCAACCCACTCGACGAGAAGGTCTGCCAGCGCATCGCCGGCAACATGCTGCGCGAGGTGTCGGACCTGCTGAAGCGTCGCAACATCACCGTGAACTTCTCGCCAGGCGTGCGGGTATTGCTCGCCAAGCAGGGTTTCTCCGAAGAATACGGCGCCCGCGAACTGCGCCGCCTCATCAAGCGCCGCATCGAGGATCCGCTCACCGAGATGATCCTCGACCACGACCTCGGCCAGGGTGCCGTGGTCACGGTGCGCGTGCGCAACGGCGACTACAGCCTCGCCTGCGGCGGCCAGGTGCCGCGCGCCGTCCAGCCGGCCTGAACCGCGCCGGCCTGAACTGCGATCGGGCGCTGTTCCCGCGTGAATCGGGGGCGCCGTCCCCCTAACCTCATGGGGTAGCCCTCCGGGCCGCGTCCGACCCCATGTTGCTGTTCGTTCTCGCTGTCGCGTTCTCGCTGGTATTCTCGTTCATCTGCTCGCTGGCGGAAGCGACCCTGCTCAGCGTCAGCAAGGCCCGCGTCGAACAACTCGCCCGCGCCGGCAGCCGCGCAGGCACCTTGCTGCGCCGCTTCAAGCAGGAACCCGACCGGCCGATCGCCGCGATCCTGGTGCTCAACACGATCGCCAACTCCGGCGGTGCGGCGTGGGCGACCGAGCAGTTCGGCGAAGCGTTCCCGGGCATCAGCCCGGCCTGGTTCGCGGCGATCTTCGTCGTGATGGTGCTGACCTTCACGGAGATCGTGCCAAAGACGATCGGTGTCGTACACGCCAACAGCCTCTGCGTGCCGATCACGCACATGGTGCACTGGATGATCCTGGTGCTCGCTCCCGCGCTGTACCTGACCCGCATCATGTCGCGCATGTTCTCGCGCAAGCCGGTCGTACACTCGACGTCGCTCGACGAGATTCGCGTGCTGACGACGGCGGGGCTGACCCAGGGTGCCTTCGGCGCCATCACCGCTGGCCTCATCGAGAACGCCACCCGCCTGCGCGACACGAAAGCGCGCGACGTCATGGTGCCCCGCAACCGCGTTGCCTACCTGTCGGGCACCGACTCGACCGAAGCCAACCTCGATCGCATCCACAAGAGTGGCCACAGCCGGTTCCCGTATTCCCCGACCGGCGAACTCGATGGTGTGACCGGCGTGATCCTGACCAAGGAGCTGCTGTTCTCCCTGCGCGAACACACCGAGCCCGAGTGGCAGGACCTGCTCGTGCCGATGCTCATCGTGCCCGAAACGGCGACGCTGAATCACGTGCTGCGGCACTTCCAGCGCGAGAAGCGGCATATGGCGATCGTCGTCGACGAGTATGGCTCGACGCTCGGGATCATCACGCTCGAAGACGTGCTCGAGGAGATCGTCGGCGAGATCGAGGACGAACTCGACACCGAAGAAACGCACATGCTCGAACGCCCGGACGGCTCGCTGCTGTGCCGCGGCTTCGCGGAAGCCCGCAAGGTGTTTGCGCGGCTCGGCCTCGAGGACGTCGAAACCTACAGCCAGACGCTGTCCGGGTTCCTGGCCGAGCAACTGGGCAACATGCCGTCCGCCGGCATGCACATCGACTTCCGCGGTTATCGCTTCACCGTGACCAAGGCAAACAACAAGCGGGCCGAGCGCGTGCGCATCACGCCCCTGCGCAACGTCGAGGCGGGCGAACCCGAGGGGACGTAAACGGCGGGAACCGGCGGCTTCTCGACAGATTTCCGGGTATTTCGTCCACATCTTCGATACATCCGCAGGCGATGCCCTCGCCCTGCGGCAGCCAGCCGAGCGCACGGTGCGCAAGGCCGGCTTTCCGAGTCGCTGCAACCTGAGTCGCTGGCAGGTGGGTTACCCACCCGCAGCCCCAATGGAGAACAGGATCCCATGAGCACGGTCTTCCTTTATTGCGCCGCAATCGGTGGAACGATCCTGGTCCTGCAGTTCCTCATGCTGCTGCTCGGCGCTGGTGGGGACGGGGATGGTGGCCACACCCACGCCGGCGGCGACCTCGGCGATGGCCACGTCGACATCGGCCACGACCAGGCGTCGTTCCTGAAGCTGCTCTCGCTGCAGACCGTGTCGACGTTTGCGACGTTCTTTGGCCTCATCGGCCTCGCCACCGAAGGGCTCGCCTGGTCTCCGATCGCAGTGGTCGGGGCGGCGACCATGGCCGGAGCCGCTGCGCTCTGGTTTGTCACCCGGCTCATGCACGGCCTTGCCCGCCTGCAATCGAGCGGCACCGTGAACCTCAAGAACGCGATCGGCCACACCGCCAACGTCTACCTGCGCATTCCGCCGCACGGCCAAGGCCACGGCCGGGTGATGCTGCAGGTGCAGGGCCGCACCGTCGAATGCACCGCGGTGAGCCGCGGCGACGAGATCCCGACCGGCGCCGAAGTGCGCGTCATCGAACACAAGGACGACGACATGCTCGTCGTCGAGCCCGCCTGACCAGCCCATAGCCGGGCGCACCTTTCCCCACCTCTTCCCCCACGTCGCTGGAGCCAAGGTTCCGGCAGGAGACCCCTCGATGTTTGCGCTGATCGACGAAGACCCCAACCTCTTCCTCTTGCTCACGGTCGCGGCCACCGCCCTCATCCTGCTCGGCTTCGTGATCCTCGTCGTGAAGCGCTACAAGCGCTGCCCGAGCAACAAGGTGCTCGTGATCTTCGGCAAGGTTGCATCGGGCCAGTCCGCACGCTGCCTGCACGGCGGTGGCGCGTTCGTGTGGCCACTGATCCAGGACTACGCGTTCCTGTCGCTCGATCCGATGCAGATCGAGATCCCGCTGCGCGGTGCGCTGTCGGCCGAGAACATCCGCGTCAACGTGCCGAGCGTGTTCACCGTCGCCGTCGGCACCGGGGCGGCCGTGATGCAGACCGCGGCCATCCGCCTGCTCGGCCTCGACCCGCGCCAGGTCATGAAGCAGGCCGAGGACATCATCCTGGGCCAGCTGCGCCAGGTGATCGCGTCGATGACGATCGAGGACATCAACCGCAACCGCGACAAGTTCCTCGACAGCGTGCAGAACTCGCTGACACCCGAGCTCGAGAAGATCGGCCTCGTGCTCATCAACGTCAATATCACCGACATCACCGATGAGTCGGGCTACATCGAGGCGATGGGCCGCAAGGCCGCGTCCGAGGCGATCCAGTCGGCCGAGATCGACGTCGCGCAACAGCAGAAGCGCGGTTCGATCGGCGTCGCCGAAGCCAAGCGCGAGCAGGACGTGCTCGTCAGCAACGCCGAAAAAGTGCGCGAGATCGGCACCAAGGAAGCCGAGCGTGAGAAGCTCGTGCGCCTCGCGGAGCTCGACAAGGAGACCGGCATCGGCAAGAGCCTGGCCAACCTCGAACAGCAGACCGCGATCAAGGACCAGGAACGGCGCATGCGCGTGCAGGTCGCCGAGGCCGAAGCCGAAGCGGTGACCGGTGAGAACCTCGCCCGCGCGAAGAGCGTCGACGCCGAAGCGAACCTCAAGGTCCGTCAGGCCGAAGCCTACCAGCTGACCGAGACGCGCCGTCGCGAAGCCGAAGCCAAGGTGCGCGAAGCGCAGTATCTGGCCGAAGCACGCGCCGCCGACGCGATGGCGACCAAGATCGAAAGCGAACAGCGCGCCGAGTTCGAAGCTTCGGCGAAGGCACAGAAGGCCAAGCTCATCGTCGATGCCGAAGCGCAGGCCGAACAGATCCGGCTGCGGGCGCAGGCCGAAGCCACCGCGACGTTCGCGCGGCTCGAAGCGCAGGCGCGCGGTGAATACGAGATCCTCGCCAAGAAGGCCGAAGGTCTGCAGCGCATCGTCGAAGGTTGTGGCGGCGCACAACAGGCGTTCCAGTTGCTCATGCTCGAGCACCTGCCGCAGATGGCGGAAACGGCGGCCAAGGCGATCGCGAACGTCAAGTTCGACAAGGTCGTGGTCTGGGACGGCGGCCCCGGCAAGGACGGCAAGAGTGCCACCGCGGGGTTCCTGCAGGGCCTCGCTGGCAGCTTGCCGCCGATGCTGCAGATGATGCGCGATATCGGTGGTGTGGAGATGCCGGCCTACTTCGGCAAGCTCGCCGAGGCTCCGGGCGCGATGGCGGCGCCGGCCGCGGCCTCACCCACAGCACCGGCGGTGCCTTCCCCCGTGGCGGCGTCGAGCAAGCCGAACGCAGGCCCGCAGAAGGGCTGAGGCACCGCGCGGTGCTGCCGATGGCATCGGCGGCACCGCCGGCCCGCCGCAAGGTGCGCGATCCGGACCGCGCCAGGTGCCGATGCAATGGCATGGACACCAGCCTGTGGATGGCGCGCGACCTGCTCACGGTCACGCCTGACACCCCGGTCACGCTCGCGACCAAGCGCATGGCCGAGCGCCGCGTCCGCCACTTGCTGGTGGTCTCTCCCGACGATGCGACCAAGCTCCTCGGCCTCGTTTCGAGCCACGACCTCTACCTCGCGGCTGACCCAGGCATCCACCCACTGTCGCCGCGCGCACTCGATCGCGAGCAGCACACCATCGGCGAGGTGATGACGCCGCGGCCGTTCTCGATTCCATCGAACACCTCGATCGCGGCCGCCGCGCGCATCCTGCGCGACAAGAAGTTCGGCTGCCTGCCGGTGGTCGACCGCGGCGTGCTGGTCGGGGTACTCACCGAACACGACATCCTGCGCGCGTTCCTCAGCATGTCGGGCGCCGACCAACCGGGCTACGAAGTCACCTGCGTCGTGAACGAAGACGACAACGTGCTCGATTCGATGAACGTGCTCGCGACCCAGCGCGGCCTGCGGCTCACGAGCGCCGCGGTCTTCGATCACGACGGCAAGCGCTACGGCGTCGTGCACTTCGTCGGCAAGCAGAGTGATGCGTTCGTCGAGTCGCTGTGGCGCTCGGGGCACAAGATCCTGCGCGTGCAGGCCAGTGAGGCGGCAGGCCTGCCTCGGCCGGTCCCAGCACCGACCCGGTAGACGCAACGCAATCACGCGCCGAGGGTGCGCAAACGGTCATTTCGGCCTACGATGGGACCAGGAAGTCCCCTATGTCGAAACGCTGCCTCGCGCTCCACATCTCACTCGTCCTCGCCGGCCAGGTCTGCGCCCAAGGCCGCACGTTCGTTCCGAAACAGCCGCTCATGGCCGAGTTTCGCGTCGAAGACGTACCAGGCCTGTTGTCAGGCGCCCAGCAGACCACGCTAGGGCGACTGGCGGCCCTGCCCGAAGCACGAAGCGCCTACGACCTCGCAGTGCAACGGCTCGAGGCCAAACAACAGCGTGATCGCCTGGTCCGCGAGGCGGCGGCTGCCCTCGGTATCCATGCGCGCGTCGACGTACCAACGCCCGCGGACTTCGGCCTGCTCGGGGTGCAGAGTTTTCGCCTGTCGGCAATCGCGCCCGAGGGCCCAGCCAGGGTCCCCATGCGCGTATTCGCCATCGCGCCCACACAGCGCGCGGAAGGCCGGCTCGCCTTGGTCTACGAGCGCCTGCTTGCACGCCTTGAAGGCAACCCACGTTGGCAACCCGCGGACTCCGTTCGCCTCGATGGCGGCCCGATCAACGCCTACCGCGCCGTTCCGACCGGCGAGAACCAGCAGGTCTCCCCCTTCGAATACCAAGGCGCCTGGCAAGCGCGCCTGCCAGGTTTGTTCTTGTTTGGCGACGAGACGCCCGACCAGTGCGGCGCGCTGCAGGCCGCCGGCACCCCGCGCCGCGATGTCGCCCTCACGATGCACATGGCGGGCTACCTGAAGATGTTCCAAGGCCAGGGTGGCAGCTTGCCGCCGGAGTTCACGGCCCTCGGCTTTGATGCGCTGAAGACCTTCGAATGGCGCGTCTCCCTGCAGGGCGAAGACGTGCTCGACGAACATTCGATCGAACTCGACGGCGACCCGCGAGCCCTCATGGCGACGCTGCTGCAAGGCACCGCGAAGCTGCCGCCCCAGGCGTTGCCAGGCGACGCGCTGTTCCAACTGCGTTGCGCGCTCGACCTGCGCGCCCTGTGGGGTACCTTGCCAGGCCTGATGGGTCAGAAGGAGCAGATTCCCGCCGAGCTCCAGCGTGGCCTCGAATCCGCACTCACGGGTGGCATTGCAATCGGCGTCACCGCGCCCGCCAAAGGTGGCGTGATCCCGCGGCTGTTCGTGACCGCGGAGATCGCGGATCCTGCCGCAGTCGCGCAATTGCTGGCGCAGGTGCCCGCGGAACAGAAGAAGCAGGTCACCTACGAGGGAGTCGAGTGCACGGTGATGACGATCGGCAACCTGCCACCGGCCCTGCAGCCCACGTTCTGCGTGCACGAGGGCCTGCTGCACCTCACCGAGTCGCCGCGCAGCATGCGGACGTTCCTGCAGACCAGGAAAACCGGCGGCGAAGCGATGGACATCGGCGCTGCCCCGTTGCCGGAAGGCCCCGGCGAAGTGCTGCCCTCGTTCGACCTGCGCTTTGATTGCGCCGCGATGTACCGCGCGTTCTACGAGCTGTGGCTGCCGCTGTACGAACTCCAGGTAGCGGTGACCAACCCCACGGCCGTGCGCATCACGCGCGACGAGATGCCAGAACCAGCGGCCCTCGAGCCCCTGCTCGGCAAGGGCCGCGGCATCCTGCGCCGCGAAGGCAAACGCTACCTGCTGCAGCAGCGCAGCGCCCTCGGCGGCGTAGAACTGGCCGCACTCGCGATGACCGCTGGCCCGATCGTCATGGCGGAAGCAGCATCCCCAAACGAGCGGCAGAACCTGCTGAGCCAGATCGGCGAGAAGAAACTCGCAGAAGCGTGGCCCATTCTGTCGAGCTACCACACCAAGAACGGCCACTGGCCAGCCACCCTCGGCGAACTGTTCCAGGATCGCCGACTGGCCGACGACGCGCTCCTGCTCCCCGGCGATGAACTCGCCGAACCCGTGGTACTGCCCGCCGGCGACACGCGCACGATCCGTTCGTCGTTCCGCTACTTCCCCGAGACCGTCGTGGTGAACCGCGGCGGACAGCAATCCGCCTTGTTGCTGGTTTCGATCCAGCCGGCGCCCTACCGGCGCGCGGCGCTAGCGGACAGCGGCGAGCAGCCAATGCTCTGGGGAACGGTGAGCAGCCAGCCGATTGACGCATTTGGCAAGTAGCGACTTCTTGCCCGTGACGACCGGCGGCCTCACCGCGGCCGCCTACTTCGCGCTGCCGCGAATCGGCATTTGGTTGGTCACTTCCTCGAGGATTAACTTCGCGCGGCGTTCGTTGTCCTTGGTATCAAACGTGCCCACCCGCGCCGTGACGCGCACGTAACCGCCCGGATGCTGCTCGACGCGGACCTTGGTCTTCTCGACCTCGATCGTGCCCTCGGTCGCGCCCACCTGGGGCTCGCCAGCAATCGGATATCCAAGTTTGCGCATCGCCCGCAGCGTCGCGGCCCACGACTCGGGCAGGGTCTCCTTGAAGTCCATCCACGCTTCGTTGTGCTCGTAGCTCACAGCACCAGCGGCCGCCGCGCCGACCGCGGCAGCGGCGGCGAGAAAACACCCGGACAACGGCAGCGCACAAACGAGACCCAACGCAAGGAGTGGTGAGCGGTGCATGGTCCTACGGGACCACGCGAGCCCACGCTTGTCCAGGGCACACCCGCGAACGCGAGTTCCCAAGAGCAGGCACCTATCGCAGGCGGCTCAGTTGCCGAACACGAGGTCGTAGGCGTTCAACGGCACGAAAGTTGGCGTTCCGCCAATCGAATCGACGCGGAACCCCTGGAACGTGAGCACCGTGCCAATCCAGCCCGTCCCGGACGGAATGCTCATCGAGTAGGTGCCGAAGCCCGCGAACGCGATCGGGGACGGCGACGTCTGGATCAACAGTTCGCCCCCAAACAGCGGCGTCGGCGTAGCGAGGCCACCCGGCGCGTAGGCGAGGAACGTGAGGATCGTATTGATGTTGCCCGCGATCACCCCCTGCCACGTGGTGCCCAATACGGGCAACGTCGCGCAGGAGAAGTCCTGCGGGTTCAGCCCGGATCCGATGTGCAGGTCGCAGCGCGCCGCCGCGGGGTCGACGATCGCCAGCGTGTCAAAGTTGAAGTCGGAAACGAAATCGATCTCCAGCGTGTCCAGGATCGTGTTCGTGAAGCCGAAGTAGTTGTTCGGCTGCGATTGGTTCCAGGTGCCCGAGAACGAGTCCATCGTGACGCCGTTGAAGATCGCGCGCATCGACGACGGCGCCGACGTGCTGATCTGGTGGTAGACGAACGAACAAGCCGTGATCGGACTCGCGAACTGGATGCGCAGCGTATTGGGCACCCCGCTGAAGTCGTTCGTGAGGAAGCCCCCGACGAGGTTGTTCGACACGCCCGTCGTGAAGTAACTCGCGTGGGTCACCGTGATGCCCGGGAACTGCGTTGAGACCGCCGTGAAGTTCGGCAACACGTTGGCGCCGAAGTCGATGACACTCGTCGAGTTCGTCAAACCCGAGTTGGCGGCGATGATGGCCTGACCACACAGGGTGCTGGGGAGAAACGACGCCACGAGGGCGACCAACAGGGAGGAGATGCGCATGGGGTGCCTAACCAGATTGGGGACAGGAACGCATGACTGTAGCAGAGAGCGTGGCACCCTGGGGCCGGTACGTCTTTCTGGCATCTCCCGCAATCGCGCCCGCCAGTGGTGTTCGCCAGCGGGGCAACGACGGCACAGCGAGAGCCCGCGACTACTCCTGCTCGCCGTGCAGCGCCGTCCACACCGCGTGCGCGACACTCTCCGGCAATCCCGGCATCGCCAGCAGATCCTCGCGCGAGGCGTCCTTGAGCCCCGACAACGATCCGAAGTGCCGCAGCAGCGCTTTGCGCCGCGTGGGGCCCACGCCCGGAATCTCGTCGAGTTCGCTGCCGATGCGGCCACGCGTCTTGCGGTGGTAGGTGATCGCAAACCGGTGCGCCTCGTCGCGCAACGCCGCGATGAGCAGTGTTTCGGGCGCCTGCAGCCGCAGCGGCACCGGCGTTTCCTGGTCCGGCAGGAAGATGCGTTCGCCGCTCTCGGCCCGATGGTCCCCGACCCCTTTGAGTCGACTCTTGGCGAGCCCACACAACCGCAGATCGTCCTGCAAACCCAGCTCCGCGACGGCGCGAACGGCCGCCGCAAGCTGACCGCGGCCACCATCGACCACGAGCAGGTCCGGCAGGTCTTCGTCGTCGCGTTCGAGGCACAACGACAGACTGCGGCGCACGGCTTCCTGCATCGCCGAGAAGTCGTCGCCAGCGTGCTCCTTCGAGATCTTGAACTTGCGATACTGCGCGCGTTCAGGCTCACCCGCCACGAAGCAGACGCGCGAGGCGACCGTGCTGGTGCCCTGGATCGTCGAGATATCGAGGCAATGCAGCCGCTGCGGCGGGTCGGGCAGATCGAGCAGCGCAGCGAGTCGTTCGGCGCCGGCACGACGCCGCGCCTCCGCATCGGCCGCCATCGCGTCGGCGAGCTGCGCATTCTGCACGGCGAGTTCGAGATGGCGGCGCCGATCGCCGCGCTGCGGCACGTGCAGTTCGACCTTGCCACCACGTTTGTGTTCGAGCCACTGCGTGATGATCAGGGCCTCGGCGGGCTGGAACGGCAGCAAGACCATCGGCGGCACATACCGATCCCCTTCGTAGAAGCGCCCGAGCAGTTCGCCGAGCAGCAGTTCGTCGGGCAGGCCACTGCGGAACGCGTGGCGCCGGCAGTTTTCGAGTGCGCCGCCGCGGAACGAGAGGAACGCGACCGCCACCTCCTCGCCGCTGCGATGCATGCCGAGCGCATCTTCATCGCCCACGTTGGCGATGACGGCCTGTGGTTCGGCCGTGAACTGCAACGCCTGGATCTGCTCCTTCAGCGCCTGCGCACGCTCAAACTCGAGATTCTCGGCGGCCGCCTGCATGCGGCCGCGCAGATCGTGCAGCACTGGCCCGACCTCCCCGCGCAGGATCCGCACCGAGTGGTCGAGCAACCCTTCGTAGGCTTCGCGCGTGACGAGGTCGACACACGGCGCCGGACAACGACCGATCTGGTGCTTGATGCAGGGGCGCGTGCGGTTGGCAAAGACGTGATCGCCGCAATCGCGCAACGGCACGATCTTGTGCAGCAAGCGCAGCGTGCGGCGCACGGCCTTCGCCGAGGCGAACGGGCCAAAGTACAAC
>JADZDL010000267.1 GCA_020851075.1 Planctomycetota bacterium
CCCGTGCTCGACGACACCAACGTCGTCGGTGTGCTCAGCATGAGCGATGTGTTCGCGCACATGCTGCGCGAGTGCTGAACGGCGACTACGAACGCACCTGCATCGCCGCCTGCGCGCGCTCCTGCAGACCCGGCGCACTGGCCGCAAAGCTCAAGAAACGCGGTGAACGGCGATTCCAGAGCAGGTGGCCCCCGCGCGGCAACCAGACGCTGCCGCCAGCTCCGCGCACCAAGGCAACGCCCGCGGCGACATCCCATTCGTGCTTCGGATACATCGTCCACGTGGCTTCGGCGGCGCCCGCGGCCACGAGCGCCAGCGAGTAGGCGACGGAGCCCATCGCGATGGCCGTCGTGCCGGGACGTTCGAAGGGCCGCCACTCGCCGCGCTTCAGTTCGCTGCGACTCGCGAGGACTCGCAGATCGCCCGGCTCCCCCGACCAGTCCAGATCGGGTGACCCTTCGACCGCTACCCCAAGACCGGGCCCACCATAGACGAGCACGCCGGTCGCCGGATTGCCGATCGCGCCAAGCACAGGTTCGCCGTCTTCGAGCAGCGCGATCGACGTCGAATACTCGGGACGCCGCGCGATGAACGCGCGTGTGCCATCGATCGGATCGACCACCCAGACGCGCCGGCAGGCGAGGCGCGTACGGTCGTCTTCACTCTCCTCGGAGAGCCAGCCATCGTCCGCCTGCGGCAGGTACGCGCGCAGCATCGCGTCCACTTCGTGATCCGCCTCGGTCACGAGCCCTCCACCGTCCTTGACCGAATAGCTGACGGCCTCGGCCGCGCGGCGACGCAGGATGTCCATAGCGTCGCGCAACGCGAGCACCGCGTGGGCCAGGTCTGCCGAGCGAGTCGTCACGCCGTGCCGCCACCACGCCCATCGTGGCCCGGCGGCTGCCACGACGACGTCGAAACCACCTGTTCGATGGCCTGCGCCGGATCGCGCGCCACCGTGTAGATGCCCCGGAAGTGGTCCTGGATGAACCCATCGGCAAACCCCTTGTCGAGCACCTGCAACAGCGGTTGCCAGTAGCCGAGGGCATCGAGCAGCACGACGGGCTTGCGGTGAAACCCGAGTTGCTTCAGCGACAGGATCTCCAGCAGCTCTTCGAGCGTGCCAAGGCCACCGGGCAGCGCGATGAACGCATCGCCGGCTTCGTCGAGGCCACGTTTGCGCGAACGCATGTCCGACACCGAAGTCATCTCGACCGCCGCCGTGCAGTGCACGTTCTTGTCTTGGAACTGCTGCAGGATCACGCCGATCGTGCGACCACCGGCAGCCCGCGCGCCGCGCGAAACGGCGCCCATTAGCCCATACCGCCCGCCGCCCCAGACCAGATCCCAGCCGCGGTCCGCGATACGCCGGCCGAGTTCTTCCGCGATCGGCGCATAAGCCGCGTCGATGCGTTCGCTCGACGAGGCGTAGACCGTGACCCGGAAGGGCCGCGTCAAAGCACATTCCCCCGCGCGAGCCAACGATCGAGCAGCATGAGGCCCGCGAGCGACTGGCCATCACCACACTCCTGGTCGACGAGCAGCCGGCGCGCTTCGGCAAACGGCATCCGATGCACGGTGATGCGTTCGCTCGCCTCGAGTTCCTGGTGATCCTCGGTGATGCCTCGCGCGAGGTAGAAGTGGCAGATCTCGGTCGACGCACCCTTGTACGGCGCAAACCGGCCGAGCGCGGTCCATTCGCTCGCGTAGAGGCCCGCTTCTTCGTGCAGTTCCTTCCTGGCCACGGCGAGCGGATCCTCACCCTCCTGCATGCCGCCGATCGGGAACTCCCACAGCTCGATGCCAAGCAAGTAGCGGTAGACGCGCAGAAACACCGTCGAACCATCGGCAAACACCGGGATCGCCGCGCAACTGCCCGGCATGTCGATGTAGTAGTAGACCCCTTCGCTGCCGTCCTGCAGCACGTAGCGGTCCTTGCCGTAGCGGTGCCAGGGATTCTGCACGAGCACCTCGCGGGACAGCCGGCTGAACGGAGGGCGCCCGGTCATCGCCTCACCTCGCGATCGAGAAGTAGAACTGCCGACGGTCGTCAGACTCTTCAAACTGCCAGGGCCATGCGAGGTCGAGCGAGATCGGCAATTCGAGCAACGGCACCTCGATGCGCAGACCAATGCCGGAACTACCACGCAACTCGCCAAACGTCGAATCGCTGCTCGACAGGCCAAGCAGGCCGATGTCCGTGAACATGACCCAGCGCAGCAGTTCGCGATCGCGGATCTCGTTTTCGAGGCGCGTCGCGATCAGGGGGAAACTCAGTTCGGCGGTGGCTGTGTAGGTGACTTCACCACCGACCGGACGATTGAACTGCTTCGGGCCCGCACCGCGATAACTGAAGCCGCGCAGGTTGCTGCCGCCCATATAGAACCGTTCGGTCAAGAACACGTCATCACTGCCGCCGAACGCCTGCGCGGTGCCAAGCAGGTGCTCCAGGTGCAGCACGGTGCGGTGGCCCATCTCGTTCTCGCCGAGCGGCACGTAGACCTGCGCCGTGTGCGTGAACTTCGTAAAGCTCTCTTCGCCGCCGAGGAACCCACCGTTCATCTCGGCACTGAGACCAATCTCAAACCCTGAGGTCGGCCGCCGCAGGTCGTCGTAGTCGCGATACCGCGCATTCAGGCGCAGCCCGCGCAACTCCGTCGTACCTTCGGCATCAAACGCCAGCGAGGTGGCATCCGGCGCGAGGCTGCCGACGCGCACACTGTCCTCGCGCAACGACAGGCCGACATTGAACTCGTCGGTGAAGTTGCGCGACAGGCCGACTTCAGCGCCCAAGGTGTCCGACGTGTAACCATCCGGCAACCGGCGGATGATGCGCTGGCCGGCGACGCGCAGTTCGTGCGTATCCTGGTGCTCCCCGAAGATGTCAGGATCGGTCCAGGCCAAGCGGAATTGACTGAATCGGCTGCCTGGCGCGAGCAGCATGTTCAGGTTCTGCCCACCTCCGTGGAAGGCCTTGTTGTCGAGCACTTCGCGGATCACCGTCACGGGATTCGCCGAGCTCGGCAGGTTCACGAGGTCGAAGTTGCGCTTGTTGAACGTGATCGACGCCTGCGCACCTTGGCCGGTGCTGATGCCGACACCCCAACGCAGTTCGCCCGTCGCGCCGTCTTCGAGGTCCACCGCGAGGTCCAACAGGTCCTGTTCGCCAGCAACGGGCTCGAATTGCAGCCGCGGCCCACGCATCGTCACCGGATCGTCGAAGTAGCGCGACTGGTCGAGATTGCGCTGCGACCGGCTCACTTCCTTCATGTCGATGCGGTCGCCCGGGGCAATCCGGATCCGACGCCGGATCACGGCATCGCGCGTGAACTGGTTGCCGCGGATCACGACGTCGCGCAGGTTCTTCGGCACGCCTTCGTAGACGCGGAACACGATGTCGACTTCCGGTTCGAGTCCATAGGTCTCGCTCGGCGGGTAGTAGACGCGGCTCGCCGCCGGGTCCTTCTCCATGCCCGGAAACGACGACGCCGGGTGCCCGCGGCGGCCATAGAACTCCTGGATGCCGAGCCAGTCGCGCTGCAAACGACCGTGGTTGTAGAACTCCCCTGGCTCGATCTTCAGGTCCTTCTGGATCTCGTCGGCGGCATACAACGGCGCCGTCCTGGTCGGTTCGCCGCGCGCATCGACGTGCTCGATGCGCACCGACTTGATGCGATACCGAGGTCCTTCGACCACGAGGAAGGTCACATCGGCTTCGGTGCGATCCTCCGAGAACAACACCTCCGCAAGGTCGACCGTGGCGTCGAGGAACCCGTTACCACGGTAGAACAGGCGCAGTCGATCGAGATCCTCTTCGAGAATCTCACGGCTGTAGGCACCACCGCGTTTCAACCCCCACGCCGGATCACTCTGGATGTGCGAATCGCGCAACAGGTAGTCGTCGGTGCCGAACATGCCGAAGACCGGCTCCGCGGCAAACGACCGATTGCCCATCATGAGCACGTTGCGGATCGTGACCTTCGGCCCTTCATCGACCCGGAACAGGATGCGCCGCGCGGCGCCCTCGACGCGCGGAATGCCCGTGGCATCCTTGGACTTCTCGTCGTCAAGTTCGTCGGGCACGCGCTCTTGCAGTTCGATGCCTGCGAACGCATACCCATCGCGCCGGTAGCGCGCGAGCAACACCTTGCGCATCGCCTCGGCTTCGGTCGAGGTGATCTGACGATCCGTGCCGAGCCCGAGCAGGTTGTTCACGGTCGCTCGGTCGAAGTGCACGAGCCCGCGGAACTCGACACGCTCGTACGTCTCCACCTCGCGCTCGATGATGAAGCGCACGACCACCTCACCCTCGACCTCGAGTACCCAAGCCGCGACGACGAGCCGCCGTTCGTGCCAGAGGTTGGCACAATCCGAGGAAACCTGACGCGGCTCGAACGGCCGCCCGACGCGGGTCTCCAGGCTGCGCACGACGGGATCGGCGGTCGCAGCATCGAGCACCCGTGGCGGCGCCCCGCCGCCGGCCGCCTTGGCCATCTGGATGGCTCGAACCGGCAGCCCCTTGAGCTTCAATACCGCTTCGTCGAACTGCACTTCCTGGCCCTGCTGGCCACCCTGCTTGCCACCCGCAGCTTGACCGGGGGCCACAATGCGGGTTCCAGCCGGGTCCTGCTTGGCCGCCGGGTCCTGGTCCGCGGGCGCCGGGCTGGTCGGCGCATTCACTGGCGACGGCGGCCCCTGTTGAGCATGCAACGCGGAGGTCCAGGCCACAGCCTGGAGCAGCATGGCAATCGCCAAGGTCCGACCACCCGGAACGCGCAATGGGGATTGCCCCACCGCGGGCGCCTGCGGACGGCCGCGATCACTGCATCGGTTCTGCCCTGCGCGTGTAGTTCTCAAAACGCATGTACTCGCGGAAGAAGCGGAGCACGACCTCACCGGTCGGTCCGTTGCGCTGCTTGGCGATGATGATCTGGGCCAGACCGGTGTTCTGCTCGGTTGGCTTGTAGTACTCGTCGCGGTGCAGAAGGATGATGACGTCAGCGTCCTGTTCGATAGCGCCCGACTCACGCAAGTCGCTCATGCGCGGCCGGTGATCATCGCGGTTCTCGACGTCACGATTCAACTGTGAGAGTGCAATGACTGGCATCGAAAGTTCGCGCGCGATGCCCTTCAGGCCACGCGAGATGGCCGAAATTTCCTGTTGGCGGCTCTCGACCCGGCCACCGGCCGACATCAGCTGGAGGTAGTCGACGACCACCATGTTGATATTGTGCTTCTGCTTCAACCGGCGGCATTTGGCCCGCAACTGGGTGATCGAGATGCCGGGCGTGTCGTCGACGAAGATCGGCGTTTCGTAGAGACGGGCCGCTTCTTCCTGGAGCCGCTTGTATTGCTGGTCCGTGATGCGGCCCTTGCGCATCGCCTGGCCGTCGATCTGGGCCCGGCAGCACAGCATGTTCTGGATGACCTGCTGGTTGGACATTTCGAGCGAGAAGAACGCGACCGCAGCACCGAGGCTGGCCACACGCTCGGTCAGGTTGAGCGCGAAGGTCGTTTTGCCCATCGACGGGCGCGCCGCGACGATGATGAGTTCGCCGGGCTGCAGACCGCCCGTCATGTCGTCGAAGTCGTAGTAGTCCGTGCCGAGACCGGTCAGGCGCCCATCGCGCTCGCGCAGCCGATCGATGCGTTCGAAGGTCGACTGCAGCACGTTGGCGATGCTCACGGCGTCGCCGGTCTTGTCCAGGCGCGAGATCTCGAAGATCTGCCGTTCGGCCTCGTCGAGCAGTTCCTTCGAATCGAGCTCGTTGTCGTAGGCGCGCCGCGCGATATCGAGGCAGGTTTCGAGCAAGCGGCGCGTGATCGCCTTCTCGCGCACGATCTCGGCGTGGTAGACGATGCCCGCCGCCGTGACGACGCTCTCCATGAGGTCGAGCAACTGCTCGTGGCCGCCCGCCTCCTCCATGCGCCCACCGCGCGACAGCTCTTCGCCGACCACGATCGGGTCGGTCGCATGGCGCGCGTTGAAGGCTGCCAGGATGGCTTCAAAGATGACCTGATGGCGCGGCAGGTAGAAGTCGTCCGGCTTCAGGAACGTGACGTCGGCCACGGCATCCGAATGCAGCAGCAGCGCCCCGAGAACGGATCGCTCTGCTTCCAGATTCTGCGGCACACCCCGCCCATCAAAGGTCTTCGTAAAGTCGCCCATGCAGCCCAGTCAGCTACCCTTAGCAGGGTTGCGCAACGGTGCAAGGGAGCGTGCGGTGAGGCTTCTGTGGAAACCTGTGGAACTCTTGGGGAGCCTCAGCAGCCGCAAGAGCCGAAGCGATTGCCAGCAAGCAACATCCCGTCCGCTGGCCCGGGAGCCCGACAAACGCGAGCCCGGTGACGGAACTACTGCAGCACACGCCCGCGCGAGGCATCGGCTTCGAGCTCGACGACGCCGCGCGCACCGAGCTCAACCATGAGCTGGCACGCAAGTTCGTAGTCAATGCGCAGCTTGCGCTGCAGGAACGTCGCACTCGCGCGGCCCCACGAAGTCACGGTCTCGGTTGCCTCGGCAACGAGCGCCTCGTCCAGCCCCGCGCCAAACAGGCGCTGCTGGCGAACCGCTGCCTGCCCCGGCTCCTTCTGGGCATCCTCTTTCGCGGCATTCTCTTTTTGGACATCGGCCGGATCCGGGCGCGGAATCGAAACCACCGGTTCGTCGCGCAGATCCTCTCGCTCGGCCTCGGCGGCCACTTCTGCCTCTGCTTCCGCATCGGCTTCGGCAACCTCGCGGGCAGCCTCCAATTCGAGCGGCTCAGGCGAAGGGCCCTCCAGACGAACTACCGACTCTTCGGGCTCCTCAGGTTCCATTGGTTCCTCTGAGCCCACGAACTCCCCAGCAACGGCGACGGGCGATCCTGACGCAAACGACCTGTCGTCCGCCCCTTCCTCGCCGACCTCCTCACGCTCCGTCTGGTCTGGTTCGACCGCCAGTTCGGCCTCGAGCCCACGCGCATCCACGAACACTTCAGGATTCTCGATTTCCTGCTCGTCGGGGGCCACCGGCAGCCAGGACTCCGAAACCACGGCTTCGGCCGAAACCACCCCATCGACCGGAGTGTGGGCATCGGCCCCCGAACCCTCGATCAGGCCATCCTCCAGCGGGGCGCGCTCCATCCAGCCACCTTCGCTCTGCCCCTCCGCCGGCGTCTCTTCCGCGATTCCATAACGGCGCTCAAAGTAGGAACGGCGGCGCGGCGTGTAGGCGGCGGGCTCGACGTGATCCTCGACCGCGGGTTCGACCTCAACTTCGTCGTCGGCATCGGCCTTCTGCTCGCGCCCTTCGGCGGGCACCAACGCGGTTCGCAGAACCGCCGAGGTTGACGCCGAACCAGACACCACGCCCGACGCTTCCTGCCGCGCCTGCTCGGCCGCGAGCCCCTTCAAGTGGTCGGTGACGGCGGTCTCCACACCTTCCGCAGGAGCGTCCAACGAATCGCCCCGAAACCGCAGGCTCTCGAACGCATCGCTGAAGAAGAAGTCCGTTGCGAGCAGCAGCGAGCCAAACGTGATGCACCAGACGGCGATCAGGCTCTTGTAGTAGCCAAAGGCGCCGACGAGGCGATCGGCCAACCAGTAGCCCAACTCGCCCTTGTGGAACGCTGGCACGAGGCCGCCGTCGCCGAGGTTCATGAACACGCCGAGCATGACGGTCATGGCCAGCAGGCGACCGAGCCGCCCGACGGGGCGCTCGATACGCCCGGTGACGAACCAGATCGAGCTCCACGTCAGGAGCAGGATGCAGAACAGGAACGCTGGAGCGAAACCAAACCAGCGATAGCCCGTGGCAACGAGCGTTTGCAGGGCCGAGGCGACGACGATCTGGTCGTGGTTGAGGTGGTAGTAGATCAGCGCCGAGATGCAGAACACGGCGACGCTGATCGGCAACAGCGGCCACAACCAGGTGGCTGCCGTGCGTCTCGAATCCTGATCCTCTTGGATGCCCAGCATGTTCACGGTCATGCGCCCCTCCGTGGGCGTGTTGCAGCGGACGGTCCGGCGTGACCGGAGACCTACCAGGAATCTACTACCGCGCCCCACCGCCTACAAGCAATGGGGCAAGTGTGCCAAAAAGCGCTCGAACTGAAGGTCCTACCCGCGGCAACGAACTACGAACCGTCCACCGCCTTTACGTCCACCGGGTCGGCGGCCGGCTCGCCCTCTTCGGGATCCTCGGCCGAGCCAACGGCCGCATCGGTTTCGAAGGGCGCATCATCGCCGGCACCGTCGCCGGCATCACCCTCCTCTTCGACGGCCCCATCCCCCTCGGCGCCACCTTCCTCGAGCTCGGCCATCGCGACCGCCATCTGCTCTTCGCGCGCAAGGTACTCCTCGAGCGTCATCAGCACGTCGCGCGACTTCGAGCCGACGAAGGGCCCGACAAGCCCGTCCTCTTCCATGATCTCGAGCAAGCGCGTCGCGCGCGTATAGCCAACCGCCAAGGCCCGCTGCAGCAGCGTCGCCGAACCACGCTGCTGCCCGAGCACGATCTCGACTGCCTCGCGGTAACGCTCGTCCTTGTCGGCCGCCGACGGGCGCGAACTCGTCTGCGTCTGCACGAGGTCCGGATTGAAACTCGGCTGCTGGCCATGCTCGTCGAGGTAGCGCACGACCGCCTGCATCTCGTCATCGGCGACGAACGTGCCCTGCGCGCGCAGCATCGCACCACCACCCGGCGGCATGTAGAGCATGTCGCCAAACCCGAGCAGCTTCTCGGCGCCGTTCGCGTCAAGGATCACGCGCGAGTCGATCTTGCGGTTCACCTTGAAGGCGATCTGCGTCGGCAGGTTAGCCTTGATGATGCCCGTGATGACTTCGCTGCTCGGCCGCTGCGTCGCGAGGATCACGTGCATACCGACTGCGCGCGACTTCTGGGCCAGGCGCTGGATCAGCTCCTCGACTTCGTTCTGCGCGACGTTCATCAGATCGGCAAACTCGTCGATCACGATCACGATGTAAGGCAGGTACACACGCTCGGGGTCGGGCTCGCGCTTCAAGCGCTTTTCGAGCTCCTGCTGGCCGAGGCGGTTGTAGTTGCGGATGTGGTTCACGCCCGCCACCGACAGCAGCGCGTAGCGGTTCTCCATCTCGTCGACGGCCCACTGCAGGACCGACGGCGCCTTCTTCATGTTGGTGACGACGTCGCAGCAGAGGTGCGGGACCTTCTTGTAGGCCTGCAATTCGACCATCTTCGGGTCAACGAGGATCAGCTTCACCTGCGCCGGCGTGCGCGTCATCAGGATCGACAAGAGGATCGTATTGATGCAGACCGACTTGCCGGACCCCGTGGTGCCCGCGATGAGCAGATGCGGCATGCGCGCGAGGTCTTCGACGATCGGCGTGCCCGCGACATCCTTGCCCAAGTAGAGCGGGATCGCGAGGTCATCGGCGCGACCGAACTGGTCGAGCAGATCGCGCATGAACACCTTCTGCCGGTTCGGATTGGGCACTTCGATGCCGATCGTGTCCTTGCCCGGAATCGGCGCCACGACGCGCACGGAGACCGCGCGCAACGCGGCGGCGAGGTCCGCTTCGAAGCCGACGATCTTGTTCACGCGCACGCTGTCGGCGACGCGCAGTTCGTATTGCGTCACCGCCGGCCCGACGGACGCGGCTTCGATCGACGACTCGATGCCGAAGTGCGCCAGTTTCTGCACGATCGCCTGGCCACCACGGTTGAGCACTTCGGTAGTAGCCCCGAGGTCGGTGTGGGTCGCTTCCTGGAACAGCTCCACGGGCGGGAACGGGTAGGCCTCGTCGAACGGCAGGTTGTTCTGGCCGACCTTCTTCGGCTTTGGCTTCGGTTTGACGACCGGCTTCGGCTTGGGCTTGAGCACCACGATCGGCGGCGGTGGCTCGACCTTCGTTTCGAGCTTCGGCTCCGGTTTGGCCGCGGCGGCCTCGGCAGCGGCTCGGTCTTCGTCCTGGTCCAGATCGCGCCTGGCAACCTCGGCTTCGTCGCCCTCGTCCTCGACATCGTCTTCGTTCTCGTCCTTGTCCTCGACTGGGATGCGAGCCGCCGCACGGCGCTTGCGGCGCGAACCCTTCGCCAGGCCAACCTCGCCGTCCCCGTCCTCATCCGCCGCGAGAGGCTCGCCATCCAGAAGCGCTGCTTCCTCATCGAGCTCGGGTTGGGCCGGCTCCGCGCCAGCTGACGCCGCCGCGCTGCCCTTCTTCGCACGGGCACGGCGTGGCACTTCTACCACCGGTTCTGCGGCGTCGGTCTCGTCGTCCAGTTCCTCGTCCAGCGTCCCCTTGGTCGACTTGCCAGCCTTGCCGCCCACAGCGTCCGGCGCGGATTCCGAGGCCGCCGACCGCCCGCCGCGCCGCCGCTTGGACGCCGGCTCGTCGAGGTCGAGTCCTCCGACATCACCACCAGCAACCGCCGGCACGGAAATCCCGCGCAGACGACGCCACAACTGCTCAATGCCGGCGGCGGCCTGCAGCAGGAGCTGCGAGAACATCCATTCCGTCGCGATCAGGAACGAGACGAGAGCCCCGAAACCGACCATCAACACGCGACCCGAACCACCGAATGCAGATTCCAGCTTTGGCGACACAAAGCCACCGAACACGCCACCCGCACCATACGGAGTGAGGTCCGTGACCCCTGCATCCCCATCGCGGCCGGCGAACACGATCGCCAGCATTGCCGCGAAGACGACGGCGCCGAGCACCTTCACGACCCAGCGTTCGACCTTGCGCCCGAGGAACAAGGCGAGCGCGCCGCCGAGCAGCAACAGGAATGGCACCCAGCCCGCGTAGCCGAGCGCGCGCGTGAAGCCGAGCGCCAGGTAGTAGCCGACGGCACCACCGAGGTTCTGGGCCCCATCACTTGGGATCGGCCCGCCGAGTTCGCGCAGGCGGAACGTGCCGAGGCACAACATCGCGTAGAGCGAGAACCCGCACAGCGCCAGCGACAACACTTCGCGCGCCCGATCGGACATGCCCGGCCTGGGGACGTCCTCGAGGGCGACAAAACGGGTGCCGCGCTTCTTCGGGGCCGGATCGGTTTCTTTCTCGGCTGCCTTGCTCACGTTGCCTGCCTCCCCATCCAGAGTTCCACCGCGGCATGCACGATGTGCGCCGCAGTCAAGTTCTTGTCCGCGAGGCCCAGAGCCTCGTCCCGCCCATCGGCGTAACACAACACCACGTCGCTCGACACACCGCCGATCGCGTCGTGCAGATTGACGACGACGAGATCCAGCTGCTTGCGCCGCAGCTTGTCGCGCCCGCGTGCAATCGCCGCCGCCATGCCCGCCGAAACCGACTCCAGGGCAAATCCGACGACGACGCGCCGCCCCCGCTTCGCCGCGAGCCCCGCGACGATGTCAGGATTCGGTACCAATTCTAAAGTGACCCGCTCGCCCTGCTTCGCCGGCTTGCCAGCGACCCGGTGCAGAGGCCGGTAGTCCGCCACCGCGGCCGCCGCGATGAGGATGTCCGCGGCCTGGAAGGCAGCTTCGGCAGCAGCCTGCATCTCCAACGCCGAAGTCACCGAAAACACGGTGACACCGGATGGCGGCGCAAGATCGACGGGGCCCAGCACAAGGCAGACCGCGTGTCCTGCCGTGCGCGCAGCCTCGGCGAGGGCGCACCCCATGCGGCCCGAGCTGCCATTGCTCAGGAACCGTACGTCATCCAGATACTCGCGGGTCGGCCCCGCGGTGATCATGATGGAGACCATGCCCCCGCCGGGTCGTTAGCGTAGGAACCACAAACCGCCACGCGTCCTATCGTAGTAACAGTCTTCCTCGGGGGGAGAAAAAAGAGCTGGCAGCCACTACTACCTGCCACGTAACTCGCGCCAACCTCTTCCCGTCGTTGCCGCCCAACGTCCGAACTGCCCCCAGCGTGCCCGCCTTCAGCCCCAGAATCGTCGTCCTCCTCTCGTGCAGCCTGCTCGCAGGCTGCTGGTCCCCAACCGAGAACAAGGAATCCGCGGATACCCAGGTCTACGACATCCTCGAACGGGCGAGCGCCAAGGTCACTGGCCAGCCCAAGACCTTCCCGCTCGAACGCCCCGTCGACACCCTGCGGCACCAGCTGCAGACCAACGGCGGGCACCTGCCCGACGGCTCCATTGCGCGCCTGAGCCTGCTGCAGGCCCTCGACGTGGCCGCCGAGAACAGCCGCGACTTCCAGCGCCAGAAGGAAACGCTGTACCTGTCCGCGCTCAACCTGACGCGGAACATGCACAACTTCGCGTTCATCTTTGGCGGCGGCGGCAGCGCGGAGGTCAGCGGAGAGAGCGACGTGTCTGCGGACGCCCGGCTCAGCGACGACCTGTCGGGGTCGATCACGAGCACCGCCGGCACGCGCGTCGTGGCGAGCTTCGTGAACACGTTCCTGCGCTCGGTCGTGCACGGCGGCAGTTTCGACGGCAGCTCGATCCTCAACCTCACGCTGACCCAGCCGCTGCTGCGCGGTGCCGGCAGCCGCATCGTGCGCGAGCCGCTGACGCAGTCCGAACGCGACGTCATCTACTCGGTGCGCAGCTTCGAACGCTTCCGCGCCGAGTTCGCGATCGGCATCGCCAGCGACTACTGGAATGTCGTGCGCCAGATCGCCGACCTCGCCAACGTCGAAGCCAACTACAAGAGCCTCGTGCAGTCGCGCGAACAGATCGAGGAGCTCTACAACGCCGGTCGCAAGACGGTGACGGATCTCGGCCGCGCAAAGCAGAGTGAATACTCGGCCGATGCCCAGCGCGTCTCGGCGAAGAACCGCCTGCAGACCGCGCTGGACCGCTTCAAACTGAAGCTGGGCCTGCCGGTCACCGCGGAAGTCGAACTCGACCTCGCCGAACTCGACCACCTGCGCGAGCAAGGCGTGTTGCCGGTCGACCTCAGCGAAGAAGACGCGCTGCACCTGGCCACCGACCGCCGCTTCGACTTCCAGACCACGATCGATGAAGTCGAAGACGCCGGCCGCCGCATCGTCGTCGCCGAAGACGCGCTGCACATGGCGCTCGACTTCACGGCGGCCCTGAACGTGCCCGCCGAATCGGGCAAGGGCCTCAATCTCGACTGGTCGAAGGTCAACTGGTCGGCGGGCTTCGAACTCGATCTCGCGCTCGACAAGCTCGTCGAACGCAATGCCTACCGCAGCGCGCTGATCAGCTTTGACGTCGCCCTGCGCGCGCGCGAACAGGCCGAAGACCAGATCGCCGCCGATGTGCGTTCGTCGCTGCGCAACATCCAGAGCGCCACCGACAGCTACCGCATCCAGTCGGTCGCCGTCGAACTCGCCGCGCAGCGCGTCGAAGCGACCACCGACCTCTATGCCGCCGGTCGCGTGCAGGCGCTCGAGAAGCTCGACGCCCAGGACGCCCTGCTGCAAGCCCAACTCGATCTCACCGCGGCGATCGTCGACTATTCGGTCGCTCGCCTCCAACTCATGCACGACCTCGAAGCCATCGAACTCGAGCCCAAGGGGCTCCGCTTCGACCCGGCGCTGCCTGTGCCGCAACCCAAGACTGCCGAGTGATTCCCATGACTGCATTCCGCCTTCGGGCCGCCCATTCGGCCCCCTTCCGTCCGGCCCCAACCCCTACGGCACCCCGCCAATTGGCTAGCTCACGACTCGGGCTGCGGCACGCTCTGCTCATGGGTGTGCTCGTCGCGCTCACTGCCTGCAGCGATTCCGCCGCGCCGACCGACGGCCAGGATCCGAACCTGTTCAAGGTCCGCAAGGACGACCTGCCGATCGTCGTGCGCGAAAACGCCGAACTGCAGGCGCTGCGTGAGACGATCGTTCGCTCCGAGGTCGAAGGCCAGGCGACGATCATCTACATCATCCCGGAAGGCTCGATGGTGAAGCAGGGCGAGCGGCTCGTCGAACTCGACGTCAGCGACCTCGTCGAAAAGCGAGCCAACCAGGGTATCTCCGTGGGCAAAGCCGATGCAGCGCTGACCCAGTCCAAGAAGGAGAAGGAGATCCTCGAGAAGGAGCTCACGACCAAACGCAACACCGCCGCGTCGAACCTGCGCATCACCGAGATGGAGCTCGAGAAGCTACTCGGGCGCAAGACCGGGGCGAAGAGCAGCGAGGGCAAGAACAGCGACATGCTGAAGAAGCTGGAGGCGCTCGTCCAGACGCCGCAGGCTCAAGCCCAGCCGCAGGACGCCAGTTTGACCGGGATGTCGAAGGAAGACGCCACGTCCGTAGCGCAGCAGGTGAATCCGGCCAGCTACCGCAACCTCGTCGACAAGGTGCGCGAGCTGCTGACGCTCGACGGCGATGACGGCGCCGCCGATCGCGACATGGGCGAAATGGCCAACAAGATCCTGCAGCAGGCGGACCAGATCCGCCTCGCGATGGCCGACCTCAAGGTCAAGGAAGACACGTTCGCGCACAGCCGCCGGCTCGCCAGCAAGCAGTTCATCACGCGCAACGAACTCGAGAAGGACCAGCTCGCCTACCAGTCGCAGGTCTCCAAGGTCACGCTGGCCTGGAACGACCTCGACCTCCTGATCAACTACACACTCGCCAAGGAGCGCATCAAGCTCACGCAGGATCGCGACAACGCGCTGCTCGAAGTGGCGCGCGTGCAGGGCAGCAACGAAGCGGCCGTCATCAAGGCCGACAGCGACCTGACCAGCCGTGAACTCGAGTTCAACCTCGCGAAGGAACGGCTCGACAACCTCGATCGCCAGATCAAGAGCGCCATCATCCTCGCGCCGACGCCCGGCACCGTGGTCTACGCGCGCATCGATCGCAACCGCGGCGGTGGTGAAGCCGTGCGCGAAGGTGTGCAGGTCCGCGATCGCCAGGAACTCATCATCCTGCCCGACACGACCAAGATGCGCTGCCTCGTCAAGGTCCAGGAAGCACAGGTCGACAAGGTCGCGCGCGGCCAGGCCGCGTTCGTGACCGTCGAAGCGTTCCAAGGCGAGACGTTCACGGGCCGCGTCACCAGCGTCGCCCCGGTGGCCGACAGCAACAGCGGCTGGATGACGAGCGATCGAAAGGTCTACACGACCAACGTCGAGCTCGACAGCGACAACCCCGACGGCCGCTTGCGTTCGCGCATGGCCGCGAACGTGACGATCATGATCGACACGATCAAGGACACGCTGCCGATCCCGCTGCAGGCCGTCTACCGCGACCGCTCGGTCAACTACGTCTGGAAGCAGACGGCCAACGGGCCACAGGCAGTCGCCATCAAGGTCGGCCGGCAGAACACCGAGAAGGTCGAGGTCCTCGATGGGGTCGCCTCTGGCGATATGCTCTGCTTGACCGCGCCGGCCGGTGTGCCCGCGCCGAAGTTCGAGCAGCCCGTGGCCCCGGAACCCGCGCCGATCAAGGAAACCAGCAAGCCTGCCGGCCCTGGGGATGCAGGTGCAGGTGGCGGCGCCGGTGCAGCCGCCGGCGACGGCCAAGGTGGCGGCCGGCGCCAGGGTGGCATGGGCGGCATGGGGGCAGCTTCGCGCAAGAAGCTCACCGAGATGACGCCGGAAGAACTCGAGACCTACAAGGGTGGCCTCGACCGCATGTCGGGCATGATCGAGATGGCCCGCACCAATGGCAGCGAACAGACCGCGCTGGACATGGAAGCGGCGTTGACCGGCCTTCGCCAGGCTCTGCAGAGCAACAACCTCGAAGCGGGCCAGGTGCACAAGGACAAGCTCAGTTCGCTCATGCGCGGCATGATGGGCAATCGCCAGGGTGGCCAGAACGGCGGCCCGGGTGGCGGGCCCGGTGGCGGGGATGGCAGCAACCCGCGCCGCGGCGGTGGCAATCCCGGTGGTGACAATGGCGGTGGCCGTCAGGGCCGAGGCAACTGAACGGATCCCTTCATGCAACCGTCAGCCCCGCAAACCCCGGACTTTCGTCCGATCATCGCCGAGTTCGTCGACGTTCATCGCCACTATGTGATGGGCGAGAACGTCGTGAAGGCCCTCAACGGCGTTTCCATGCAGGTGAGGAAGGGTGACTACCTCGCGATCATGGGACGCTCCGGCTCGGGCAAGAGCACGATGCTGAACATCCTCGGCGGCCTCGACCGCCCCACCACCGGCGAATACCGGGTCGGTGGGCGCGACGTTAGCAAACTCGACGATGACGCACTGTCCGACGTGCGCGGCCAGGAGATCGGCTTCATCTTCCAGTCGTTCAACCTTATCCAGCAACTCACGGTGCTCGAGAACCTCGAGGTGCCACTGTTCTACCAGGGCCGCGTCGGCGCCGAATCGCGCCAGAAGGCCGAGTATCTGGCCGAACGTGTAGGCCTAGGCGGTCGCCTCGAACACAAGCCGATGGAGCTCTCAGGTGGTCAACAGCAGCGTGTTGCGATCGCACGCGCGCTCATGAACGACCCGCTGTTTCTGCTTGCCGACGAAGCGACCGGCAACCTCGACAGCAACACCGAGCAGGAGATCCTGAACCTGTTCGATGACCTGCGCCCCGACGGCGTCACGATCGTCATCGTCACCCACAATCCCAAGGTTGCCGAACGCGCCGACTTCACGCTGTGGCTCAAGGATGGCCAGGTCGAGAAGCTCGTCGACAATCGCACCGCGGAACGCGATGCGGCGCGCGCGGCCGGCGCCAGCGCGTCTGGAGGCCACTCATGATCAGCGACATGATGCGCATGATCCGGCTCGGCCTGAAGAGCCTCATGCTGCACAAGCTCCGCAGCACGCTGACCACGGCCGGCATCCTGTTCGGCGTTGCCTCGGTGATCGCGATGCTGGCCGTCGGCGAGGGCGCGTCGGAAGAGACGTTGAAGCGCTTCCGCGACATGGGCGTCACCAACGTGCTCGTGCGCAGCAAGAAGCCCGACGAGACGCAGCAGACGTCGTCGAGCAGCATGATGAGCATTCTCGGCTACGGGTTGCTCTACCCGGAAGCCGACCGCATCCAGAACCTGCTGCCGCAGTCCAAGGTCGTGCGCGTTCGCGAGTTCAACCGTGGCATCATCCACGGCGAAAACTGGAGCAGCACGATGATCGTCGGCACCGAAGTCGACTTCCTCGACGTCACCAACATGAAGGTGAAGGAGGGGCGCTGGCTCACGGAGCTCGACATGGTGACGCAGGGCAACGTCTGCGTGATCGGCGAGAGCCTCGCACGCACGCTGTTCCCGCTCTCCAACCCGATCGGAATGACCTTGCTGATCGGCATCGAGGACCGCTTCCAGGTCGTCGGCGTGCTCGACTACCAAGGCCGCGCCGCCGGCCCGAACGGCACGACCCTCGACGAGTGCGCCTTCATCCCACTGTCGAGTTCACGCCGCCGATTCGGCGACACGATCCGCAACACCTCCACCAACCGCTTCGAAGCGATCGAACTGCACGAGATCAAGGTCAAGCTGCCGTCGTCCGCCGAGGTCGAAGGCGCCGCCAACGTGCTGCGCGCGATGCTGGCGCCGGCGCACGCCCCCAAGGGCGACATCGAGATCACGGTGCCGCTGGAGTTGCTGCGCGAAGAAGAGAAGCAGGAGGCGATGTTCAACCTCGTGCTCGCGGTGATCGCCAGTATCTCGCTGCTCGTCGGCGGCATCGGCATCATGAACGTGATGTTGGCAACGGTGACCGAACGCACACGCGAGATCGGCATCCGCCGCGCCCTCGGCGCGAAGAAGAAGCACATCATCCAGCAGTTCCTCGTCGAAGCTGGCGTGCTCTCGGCGCTCGGTGGCCTGGCCGGGGTCGGTCTCGGCTATATCGTGCCGAAGCTCATCACGCACTTCTTCCACCAGAACACGATCGTGCTCTGGATCCATGTGCTGCTCGCGTTCTGCATCTCGGCCGCAGTCGGTGTGGTGTTTGGCATCTACCCGGCGTGGCGCGCGGCGAACATGGACCCGGTCGAAGCCCTACGCCACGAGTAACCCCGAGTCGTAGCCCTCAGCCGATCATGCCCATGAGTGCATGGTCGGCCACGGCAACGAACTCGGCCGGGATCTCGCCCGCCGCTGCCGCATCCCGCAGATTCGCCACGGCGGCCGCCCGGCCGGTCACGCCGGCCCGCAGGCCCCTTTCGAGCCGAACTGCCGTGCGCACGAGCGCCGCAGTTGCCGCGCCGCCCACCATCGCCTGCACAGCCGTCGTCCCATGATCCTCTCGCCACGTGCGGGCGACCACGGCACTGCGCAGCCAGAAGTCCTCGCAGCCGCGTTCGAGCAACCACTGGAAACCAGCCGGCCCCGGCTGCAGCGGGTCGAGGATCATGCCGAGGTCGTGCAGCAACGCCGCCGCGCCGAGATCGGCCAACCACTCATCGCTCCACCCGGCCGCGCGCGCCAGCACGACAACGAGCACCGACACGTGCAGACTGCTGCGCAGCAGCGCGTCGTCCTTCTGCAACAACATGAGCGGTTCGAGCCCGCCCGAAATGCCGAGCAGGCGATCGACCACGGCCTCCACCACGACCTTGGCCAACACCGGCGGCACCAGCCCTACGGCCGGGATTGCGGCGATCAGGTGATGCTGGAGGAACACCGAACGCAGCCGCGAGTCCTCGGCATCGGGCTTCGCCGAACGCCGCCGCAGCGGCAACGTGGGCTCCGCGTCGGCCGCCCGTCGACTGGCATGGATGCCGATGACCCCTTCGCGCTCCAGTTGCTGTTCTGGATCCGCCGGGCACCCCTCGTCCATGGTCCAGCAGCGCGCCCACGTGAGCAGCGAGGCCTCATCCACGCTGGCGTCAAACAGCACTTCGCCGACACTGCGCGAACGCAGCAGCGTTGCCATGCCGAGCGCGCTGCTGAACACGTCGATGCCCAGCTGCAGCTGGCGGCCATTGACATAAATGGCGCCATCCTTCTCGTGCAGCATGACGAAGGCCTCGCCGCCGAGAGCTTCGCGAATCGTGCGCCACGCCGCGTGCGCCGCAGCTTCCCGATGATGGGCAGCGGCGGCACGGCTGGCCCCGATCAGGGCCCACAGGGCCGCGACACAATTGCGATAGGTCGCGTCTCCAACCATGGGAATTGCCGCGCGGGCCGCAGATCAGGTGCGCTGACCGACGTGCTTCTCGACCAGTTCGATGAGTTCGTCGGGCTCGAAGGGCTTGCGGAAGTAGTCCGCAGCGCCCATCTCCGAACTCTTCTGGTGACCACGCGCATGTTCGCGAGCCGTGAAGATCACGACCGGAATGCCAGCGGTCGCCGCATCGCGCTTGAGCCGCGTCAGCGTTTCCCACCCATCGATGCCCGGCATCATGATGTCGAGCAGGATGAGGTCGGGCGACTGCGAACGCGCCTTGGCGATGCCATCTTCGCCATTGGTGGCAGATTCCACCCGGAAGCCCGCGGCTTCCAGCACCCTCTGCGTGGAGACGATGATGAGCTTCTCGTCTTCGATGATCAGGACAGTTCGTTCCATGAGTGACGCTCTCGGTGCTAAGCGGAGACCTCGACGGTCGACGCGGTTGCCGCAGGTCGGTAGACCGGCAGTGCAAAGGTGAAATCGGCTCCTTGACCCAGTTGGCTGGAGACTTCAATGCGACTTCCGTGCGCCTCGACGATGCCGCGGGCCACGAACAGGCCAAGCCCGGCGCCGCCGTGGTGGCGGGTCAGGGGGTCTTCGACCTGGAAGAACTTCTCGAAGATGCGACGTTGGTAGCGCGGGTCGATGCCGATGCCATCGTCGCGTACGCCAAACCGGACCCCGTCTTCGGTGGTTTCGATGCGAACCGCCACATGCCCGCCGTCGGGGGTGAACTTCACGGCGTTTTCGACGAGCGCCTGGCACGCCCGCCGCAGGTCCGCGCGATCGGCAAATAGCCGGTGTTCCGTGCTGTCTTCGTGGAACGTGAGCTCGATCCGCCGGTCGCGGGTCGACTGCTCGAATGGCGCCAGCAGTCCGGCAGCGAAGTCCGCGACGGTGATCACTTCCCGATCCTGGCCGTAGTCGGCGGATTCAAGGTTACCAAGGTTGATGAGCTTGTCGATCTGGTGCTCGAGCCGCAGGGACTGTTCGCGAATCGACTCGCAGACCCGCTGCTGGCGTTCGGTGAGCGTGCCCAGCGTGCCCTTCGACATCATCGTCGAGAAGGTCTTGATACCCGTGAGCGGCGTGCGCAGTTCGTGCGCGACGATCGACAGGTACTGGTTCTTCAGCTGGTCGGTCTTGAACTCGGCAGTGACGTCCTTGAGCACCGAGAGCGTGCCCGCCGGCTGACCGCGGTAATCGAGCACCCGGCTCGTGATGCACTTGATGTAGAGCAGGTCCTGCTCACTATGGTGCACCTCGACGGTCTGCACGACCTCCTTCTGCCCAGCCAGGCGCTCGTGGTCCGCGGCCAGCGCCGCACCGAGTTCGCGGCGCCCTTGCAGCGCCAGGAGTGGTTTGCCGATGGCGACAAAGGACTTCGCGCCAAGCAGATCCTCGGCAACCGGGTTCAGGAGCGTGACGTTGCCGCCGCGGTCCGCGAACACGATGCCGTCCATGATGTTCGTGATGATGGTCATCATGCGGGACAGGTCGAGGAAGAAGGTCTCCTGGGACTCCTGGAAGCGCTCCGCCTGCTGAGCACAGCGGCGTCGCAGCTCTTCGGATTGAAACTTCACGCGGCGCAATTCCTCCTGCACCTGCATGGTTGCACGCCGTCGCTCCAACGCCGCAGTGAGCGCAGCATCGCGAACGGCAAGGTCAGCGCCGGCGCGGAACACTGCCGCGGCACCTAGGCGCAGCGCCCGCTCAAGGTCGGCGACGGTACATTCGGCACCGCTCACGCCCACGAGCAGCACAGCTTCGTGCTTTTGCACCAGGCGCTGAATCGCCGCCTGCTCCAAAGCCGGCAGGCCAGCCCCCAGCATGACGACATCCGCCGCACGCCCAGCCAGGACCTGTGCCACCAGGTCTACGGTGTCGACCACCTTGGCCGCGAGGCCATGCTCCAGCAGCGCCGCAGCGAGGCCTGCGGCGGCTCGTTCGTCGGTATCGACGATGAGGCTGTTGAAGGTAGTGGCCATGATCTCGTCGCGCTGGCTCGAATGGGCGCAGCCCGGTGGCTGAGGGTCGAACCGCAGGTCCTTCCCAGGCGCACTTGCGAACTGGCAGCGGCGAGCGGGCTACTTGCTGCCCTTGATCGCCAGCAGCGCGTCGTCTTCCTTGTCGAAGATCGACAGGTGCTTGCTGATGCGCATGATCTCGAAGATCTTGATGATGAACGGCTTGATGTTGCTCAGGTAGAGCTTCGCGTTGCGACACGACGTGACGTTGTTCGCAACGATGATCAGGCCGACGCCACACGAGTCGATGATCTTGACGTTGTCGAGGTTCAGCACGAAATGCTGATAACCTTCCTCGATCTTGCCGTTGATCGTCTCCTTCAGTGACTCCTTGAGCGAGTCGGTGACGTAGAAGTTCAAACTACGGTCGTTGAACGAGATGATGACCGTCTTGTCGTCTTTGAGCGCGGTGACCGACAGGCCTTGGCTCTTCTTTCCAACGATTTCCATGGCTTACCTCGGTGAGGCGCGCATCCGATTCCGCTGACACGCGTGCCGCCCTCATCGACTGACCATCCACGGAGAGTTGAGGTCGCCTTGCGGATTTCTAGCACCCCCCTTGCCGCGCTACCGCCACAACCAACACGCCCCCAGGTGGGCTGCGCTCGATGGCAACGGGCCTAGGATCACACCGCGGCGTCCGCGGCGGCCGCCCCGGGAAGGTCCGGGTCCGCATTCTTGCCGGGAATGTTCTCAGCCACATTCGTGCGCCCCTCCTCGGACACCACCCCAGGTTCCCGGCCATAACGCATGCCCACATTGGTGCGCCCAATGTCCGCCAACAGGTGCGGGCTCTTCTTCAACCCGAGCTGGTTTGCCTTGTTGGCCACGCTCGTCACGGTGCGCCCCAGGCGGCGCGCGACCGTCAGGTTGGCCAGATCCGGATACAGGGCCCGCAGCTGCTCGATCTCCGTCTGGGTCCAGCGCGGCATCGGCACCTTGTTGCTGCCGCCCTTGCTCTCGACCTGCGCCGTGGGCGCTTGCGCATTCGCCGCAAAACGCTTGTCCTTCGCCAGGCACGAACGAACCGCCATGGCCAGGATCTCCGCGCGTGGCCGCATCATTACGACCTCGAGATCCTGATCCCGGCGCGTGCCGTAGAACTCCTTCAGCCGCTGTAGTTCGACCCGCGTCCACGGCCCTGAACGCAGCTGGCTGCGCAGTTGCTCGGCGCGGCGCGAGACCTCCGCCACCGGCCGCCCGAGCATGGGCCCGAGCAAACGTGGCTCGACCGCACCCCACGAGTCGCGCAGGCGATCATCGTCACTGCCGGTCCAAGCCCCCCGGCGCGCCGGCACCCGCAGGATGTCCATCGCCTTGCGATGCACGCTGTCTTCCGAACGCCGCAGCAGCAGCGCCGTGTCGGCAACGCCGCGCCGCGGCAGCAACTGCCGCAGGCGTTCGAGTTCTTGCACGGACCAGTTGCCGCGCCGAAGAGGCCGCTCGCTCACGACTTGGCCTCCCCGCCCGACACCCCACCCGCCGGCGCGCCGAGGAACCGCGCCCAGCGCACCTGGATCTCCTCCTGCACGAGGCGCCGAACGGCCGCCGTCGACTGCATCGACACGGCGCGCAGCGCGAGGTCCCGGCACTCGTCGGCCCGGAAACTGCGCAGCATGAGCTTCACGCGCGGCAAGAACACCGGTGCCATCGACAGCTCGGTGTAACCGAGGCCAACGAGGATCGGCGTAAACCAGTGGTCCCCGGCGATCTCACCGCAGACCGAAGCGCTCTTGCCAGCCGCTCCCGCCATCTGGGCAATCTGCTGCAGCACGCGCAGCACCCCAGGATGGAACGGGTCGTACATCTTGGCCACCCGCTGGTTGTCGCGATCGACGGCCAGCAGGTACTGCACGAGATCGTTGGTGCCAACCGACACGAAGTCCACGATCGGCAGGATGTCGGGCAGCACCGGGACCAGCACGGGCACCTCGACCATGACGCCGAGTTCGATCTTCGGGTCGTGCTCGACGCCCGTCGAACGCAGGTCGGCGACGAGCTGTTCGAGCACTTCGCGGCATCGCACGACCTCGCTGCGGCTCGTCACCATCGGCAGCAGGATGCGAGCGTGCCCGAGAGCGCTCGCGCGCAGGATCGCGCGCATCTGCGTGTAGAGGATGTCCGGCCAATCGAGGCACAAGCGGATACCGCGCCAACCGAGCACCGGGTTGCGTTCCTCGGGCATGCGGAAGTAACCCAGCGGCTTGTCCCCACCGACGTCCAGGGTGCGGAACGTCACGGGTTTGCCGTGCGCCCCCTCCATCGCCAGCCGGTACATCGCGACCTGCTCGTTCTCGGTCGGGAACTGACGCCGTTCCATGAACGCAAACTCGGTCCGGAACAGGCCAATGCCCGCGATCGCGTCGGTCTCCAGGTTCTGCAGATCGCGCACTCCTTCGACGTTGGCGAGCAAGCGCACATGGACCCCGTCCGGGGTGACCGACGGCTGCAGGCGAACCTCGGCAAGGCGCTTCTCGACGGCGTGCTGCTCGCCGAGCAGGCGTTCGTAGTGCTGACGATTCTCTTCGCTGGGCTCGAGGATGATCTGCCCGGCATCCCCGTCGACGATGGCCATCGTGCCGCTCGTCGATTCGAGCATGACGTCTTCGATGCCCACCACACACGGAATGCCGAGCGAACGCGCCAGAATGGCGCCGTGTGAGTACTTGCCGCCGTGCGCCGTCACGATGCCGCGGATGTGCTTGCGATCGAGGATGCCGGCGTCGCTCGGCAGGAACTCATCGGCCGCAAACAGATAGTCCTGCCCGTTGGCCGTGTACTTGGTGCGCTCGGTTGCCACGAGGGCGCCCACGACCTGGCGGCCGATATCGCGCACGTCCGCGGCCCGCTCGCGCATGGTCGCACTCTCCATCGCCGCGAAGACACCCTCGTAGCGGGCTACGACGCGCTGCAACGCCACCTCGAGGTTCACACCGTGCGCGCCGACTTCGTTCTCGACGTCGCGGCGGAACGTGGGGTCATGCAGGATCGCGAGCTGCGCGTCATAGATGCGCACCTCATTGCTCGCGATCTGCCCCGTGAGCTCCTGCTGCAAGGCCCGCAGGCTCTTCGTCACCTCGGCGATGGCGTGCGAGAGTCGTTGCTTCTCCCCCTCGACGGCATCGGGCCCGACCTTGTACGTAGGGATCCGATCCAGCGTCGTGTGGAAGTGGACGACCGGCGCGATTGCGATACCGGGCGCAGCAGCAGTGCCTTTGAGTTTGCGGGACATCCGATGACACGAGGTTTTCGGGGACGGTGCCGCACTTTGCAACATGCGTGCTTCATCTGCACACCGCAAGGTGCCGATTCATGGTTCCGTGCGACCGGACACCATCATGAAGAGACAGGCCGAAACCAGGACTCCCAACGACGAATTGCCCAGCTTCCTGGACGAATCGTCGGCCACGACCGACCTCGCCACCGGGACGGAAGTCGACGCGGGAGAAGCGGACACGACTGCGGACCCTGCCCTGAGCGCAGACTTCGTGGAAGGGGGGCAAGATGCCACCCTCGAAGGAACTGCAACGGAACCAGGAGGATCCGAACAAGAACTGGCCGGGAGCGGCACCGAGCCATCAAGCAGGGCGGCGACCCGGCGCGCCAACTCTGCCGCTCGCCGCGCGACGGTCGGCCCCGCAAAGGTGCCCACTGGCGGCGGTTTCAGCATCGCACTTGGCTGCACGGCCCTGCTGGGAGCCTTCAGTCTCGGCTTCCTGCCTGCCAACGAGGCCTTCACGCCTCAGCTTGAGCGGTTCGGCGTGAACCCAGCGACCCTCGCCGTGTTCGGCGCCGTTCTGGTCGGCAGTGGCCTTACGCGTCGCCGCCTTGGCAAGCTCTACGGTCGCATCGAATCCGCGAGCAACCAGCGCGGTGAGGGCGCTGACACCCTGCAGGAGAGCTTGCAGGAGAGCCTGCAGTTCCTCGTCGCCGCCCAACAGGCCAGCAGCGACAAGCCGCCCGCCGCTGGCGAAGAGCTGCAGCACCTCATGATCGCGATGCAGCGCCAGGACGAGAAGATCAACAACCTCACGAAGGCCATCAAGATGTATGGCAAGCCGTTGATGGAGATCTCGGGCCAGGGCACCGAACTGGCCGCCAGCCTCGCCCAGGTTC
Source organism: Planctomycetota bacterium (assembly GCA_020851075.1). Taxonomy (GTDB): domain Bacteria; phylum Planctomycetota; class UBA1135; order UBA1135; family UBA2386; genus JADZDL01. The sequence goes on from JADZDL010000267.1 coordinate 25,088, forward strand.
GCACTTCCGTGGACACGAGCCACGAAGCAGCGCGCCAGACCTTCACGCGCCTCGAGACCCAGCTGCGCATGACCGGAACCTGGAAGCAGGACCTCGCCGGGCTGCAGGAATCGGTGCAGCAACTCACCAAGGCGGTTGGTTCGATCGATACCCGATCGGGCGCCATGCCGTCGCTCGAGCCGCTCACGCAGCAACTGCAGCGCGTCGAAGTGCACGTCCAGGCGATCGGCCACCGGTTGGAGGACACCGAGGTTCGCAAGAGCCTGCTGCGCCTCGAGGACACGGTCAAACACGCCGGCCAGGACCTCAAGCAGCTGCTTCGGGGCGAAGCCGTCGAGAAGGTCGCCGGCGACCTGCAGAAGCGACTCGAGAGCGCCACCACCCGCCTCAACGATGGCCTCAGCCAGATGCGCGAAGGCAATCTGGGTGGCATCGAGACGGCGATCCGCGACATCCAGCGCGAGGTCGCGGGCGTCGCTACGGCAGTGACCCAGATCCAGGTGGCCGTAAAGAACGGGGCGATGCGCGCCGCGGCTCCAGCGCCTGCCACTCCGGCGACGCCGGTGGCAGCCGCCGCCCCGGCTCCCGCAGCGGCTCCCACCAGCGCTCCATCGGCCCCGGCTCCAGCCCCCGCCGCGCCGGCCCCGGCAAGCGACGCCAGCGGCAGCTACCAGACCGGCACGCGCACTTCGAACAGCAAGAATGTGCTCGGAGCGATCGCCAAGCTGAAGCAGATGAAGAACTGAGGAGCGCCGGCGCGTACGGTGTCACCATGAGTGACCCGTGCCAGCCCGACCCGGCGCGCTGCCCGCTGTGCCAACGCGGCAACGGTTGCGCCATGGCCGCGGGCGCCGCCGACGCGACCACCTGCTGGTGCGCCGCGGTCCCGTTGGACGCCGCTGCGCTGGCTAACGTGCCGGCCGCCTGCGGAGCCAAGGCCTGCCTGTGCGCAGAATGCGCGCGCGGCAAGCCCGAGGCGCCGCCAACATGAGTGCCGCGCGACCGTTCACGAAGTCGGTCGCGACTTCGACAGCCCACTGCGATTGCCGGCGCGGTCCTTCAGGGAGAAGGCCACCGAGAAGAGCAGCGAAGACGGCAGCGCCAACGGCTGCACGAGCGTGAAGCCCTGCGCATCCGCCTGCTGCAACACGAGCGTGCCCAGCAGCGCGCCCGCGTCGACGGGAATGCCAAACAAGGCCGCGCGCAGCGAAGCCGGATCGAGATCCTGCCAGCCATCCGGATCTTCGATGCGCAACGCCACCGTGCCATCCACCTGCACCGAGAGCGACACCCGCGGCGCGTTCGCGGGCACCAGCCCCTGCTGGTGGATCACGGTGACCGCATCGACATCGGCACTGCCGGACCCCGGATCGAAGATCGGCGTGCCACGGCTATCCAGCGACAGCCCACTCTGCACATCGACGAGGCGCACCTGGGTGATCGCCTGCAGGTCGACGAGCCCATTGCCGACGAGCGGATCCGCCGCGAGATCCGCCAGGTCAAACGCGTCCCCGCCCGCATCGACCACGTCCTGCGCATCGACGTTGGGAGTCAGCGCCAGCACCGGCGTCTGTCCCGCGAGGTTGCTGTAGGTGCCCACCTGCACGGTGCCAAACGGCCCCGGCTGCACGGGTTCGCCAAAGTAGCGCGAAGGGAAGCGTGCGAAGTGCACACCATCGCTGCTGACCTCGACGAACATCATCTCGGCGAAGGTGTCCCAACCACCGGCGGTGAGGCGGAACGGATTCTCGCCGACGATGAGGTCGGCACCGGGACCATCGACGATCGGCAGCGCAAAGCCGAGCGTGAGGTCGCCGCCGAGCCCCAGCGAATGTACGCCCGTGGCGCCATTCGGAGCGCCGAGCGCGTTGCCGGGCGCAAAGATACCACCACCGGCGTTGCCGTTGGTGTTCGAGCCAATCACCTGCGTAGCGAACAGGCTCTGTGCAGAGGCCTGCGCCGCGGTGACGAAGAAAGAGACGGCCAAGGCGGACAGTCTGGATGCAGACAGCCTGCTGGCCACGAAGTTCTGGCGAGTGTTTTTCACGGAACCTGGCGTCGTTCGCGCCGGTGTGAGAACAGTTGAGCAGCACCCTCTCGGTGCTGGTTCCGCGCAGGTCTTCTGACTTCCGAATCGTCCTACTTGCGATCCCTTCCCAGCGGCGCCAACAAGGCGCCACCAGTGGTCATCGATCGCGTTCGTCCTCGGTCACAGCTGCGGGACAGCGCCGGCTTCGCACCGGACTTCCCCACGGGGAACGTTGCCTCTGTATCCGCATCGAAGCAGGAAAGCAACGCGGCGATTCGCTCCAATGCGTGCATGCATCACGAACTACCCGCTGGCATCGTGCAGATGCAGGACCCCGGTGGTCGCCCCGCATTTCGCTTGGATGCCGACGACAACAGCGTGCTCATCTCCACCGTGGGTGCCCAGGTGCTGTCCTGGCATCATCGCGGCCGGGATGTCTTGTGGAGTGCCTCGCAGGCGGAGTATCTCCCCCGCAAAGCCGTGCGCGGCGGCGTGCCGATCGTGTTTCCGTGGTTTGGCGACCACCCGACGCAGCCGAAGTTCCCAGCGCACGGTTTTGCGCGCACACTCGACTGGCAGGTTGCTGAAGCGAACGCCGGACCATCGATCACGTTCGTGTGCAGCGACGATGCAAACACGCGCGCACTCTGGCCATTCGCGTTCCGGCTGCGTTTTGCCGTGACGCTTGGCACCACGTTGCAGATGGCACTGACGATCGAGAACCCTGGCCACGAAACCTTCTCGTGCGAAGAAGCGCTGCACACGTACTTCGCCACCGGCAACATCCACACGACCTCCGTACACGGCCTCGAGAACGTCGTCTGCAAAGAGCACGCAGCGGCGCCCGAAGGGGCCTGGGATCACGGCGCGCCGATCCACTTCCGCGCCGAAACCGATCGCGTCTTCCAAGGGGTACCGGATCGCATCGAACTGCACGCGCCAGCCCTTTCGCGCCGCGTCACGCTGGTCACCGAAGCCGTTCGCTCCGCCATCGTCTGGAACCCGTGGCCCGCAAAAACTGCGCGCCTGGCCCAGATGGCCGCCGATGACTGGGAACGCTTCGTCTGCATCGAATCCGCCAACGTGAAGGAGAACCCGCTGCGGATCGCGCCGGGCCAGAGCCACACGATGAAGCTCACGCTCGCCGTCGACGACCTTCGTTAGCGCGGCGGCCTACGGGATCACGAGCGCTTTCACGACCTCACCGCTCGCCACCGCCGCGAGCGCTTCGCCCGCCTGCGCGAGCGCGAACTCGCGCACGGGCAACGATCGCCATGGTGCCCCCAACGTCGCGTGCCCGGCGACCTGCACCGCACGATGGAAATGGGAGTAGTCGCTGCCCCAACAGCCGCGCACGTCGAGGTGCTTACGATTGAGGTCCAGATGGGGATTCCAGGCCACTTCGCCGTGGTCCGTGTATTGCCCGACCACGACCACCCGGCCCGCATCGCGCGCCCCGCGCATCGCCTGCACCACGGCCTCCGGCGCGCCCGTGGCCTCGATCACGACATCGGCCCCGCGGCCCCCCGTGCGCTGCCGAATCCACGCCTGCCGCTCCCCGGCGGGCAACGTGGCCAGATCGAGTGCTTCGTCCGCCCCCATCAACAAGGCCGCCGGAACCCGATTCGCAGGCCCGCCGATCGCGAGCACCACGGCCGCCCCGGCCGCGCGCGCAAGCGCGATGCACGACAACCCGACCGGGCCGATGCCGAGCACCACCACCGCATCGCCGATCTGCACCTGGGCCCGTTCGAGCGCGTGCAGTGCCGTTGGCAACGAACAGCCACCAAGCAGGAAGTCGCGTGGCCGCGTCGCACCAAGTCGCAGCACACGCGTTCCCGCGAGCAGGTGCACATAGTCGGCCCAACCGCCGCAGAGGCCATCGGCGGCCCCGTAGGTGATGCCATAGACCTTGCGCGCCGGGCACCGCGTGCTCGCTTTGGCGACGAGGCAGTACCAGCAACTGTGGCACGTGCGATGCACATCGAGGAACGTCACCGCGTCACCCTCACGCAACTGCACACCTTCGACGTCGCGCAATTCGCCGCGCACGGCTTCGAGCGTGCCCGCCGTCACATGGCCAGGAATCAACGGATAGGGCACACCCGCGAGACGGCCGTGGTGCAGGTGCACGTCGGTGCCACACACTTCGCTGCAATCGACGCGCAGCAGCGCTTCGCCAGCAGCAAGCTCTGGCAACGCATACTCACGCAGTTCCACGGGACGGTTGGGAGCCGGGAAGATCGCCGCGCGCGAAGTACGCATGCCAGGATCGAACGACACCACCGCCTGCGATGCAACGGACAGCGCTCAGGGCTTCGCTGCCAGCCGGCGCCGCGCGAGCTCGCGCAGTAGATCCGCCGACCACCGCGTCGACGCATCGGCCTCCGCCGTGATCACCGCCTGCCACTGCACCCGGGCCGCTTCGAGTTCGCCATGCGCCGCGAGTGCATCGCCAAGAAACAGGTGATTGACGGGCAAACTCGCCAGTTCGACGGCGCGCTGCAGCGCCGCCAGCGCCGCTGCCATGTCCCCGTAGGGCCACGGCGCTTTGCTGCGAAACCGCCCCTGCAGGCGCAACACCGCGCCGTGGTCGAAATCGCGGTCGAGCGCGAGCGCCGCATCGATCGCCGCCACGAGTTTGGTGCCGTAGCCGGCCATCAGCGAGCGCGCCGGCCCGTTCGCCCACGCGATCAACGACAAGTGCAGCGCCTGATGCAACCGCACCGCCGGGTCCTTCGGCGCCAACCCTGCCGCCCGATCCGCAAACTCCAGGCCCGTCGTGCACAAGGACAGGATCGCCTCGCGCCCCGCGGCATCGATATGGTCTTCGGCAGCCAGAACTTCGCCGCGCGCAGCTGCCGGGTTCGCATCGAGGAACGCCAGCGCCCCACGCTGCAAGCGCAGGTCCGCAGCCTGGAACAACCACGCCGACGCCTCGACCTGCAGCGCGGGATCCGTCGGCGCCGCGCGCGCCGCTTCGATCGCACGCCGCGTTCCGCCGTCGAGTGCTGCGGCTTCGGTCACCGTGTCCAAGGTCTGCTCGGCGGGCCGCGCCGACATGGCGCAACCCCCGAGAACACCGAGCACCAGTACCGCAAGACGACGAGGCAACGAACGCACCGTGCGCCTACTCGAGTTCGAGCAGCAGCGCGCCAGCGGCCACCGCCTCGCCCTTCTTGCACAACACGCGGGTGACCTTGCCGGCCGTCTCCGCGGTGAGCGGGTTCTGCATCTTCATGGCCTCGAGCACGACGAGCGTCTGCCCCTCGGCGACTTCGCTGCCCTGCTCCACCTTCACATCGACCACGATGCCGGGCATCGAGGCGCGAAGTTCGCGCTTGCCGCCCTGTTTGTGGCCAGCCACCGCATGCGCGGCACGTTCGCGCTCGTCCTCGACATGAACGACGAAGCGCTCGCCGAGCATCTGCAGCAAAACCTGTTCGCGCTGCACATCGGCGACAACGTCGTAGCTGCGACCATCGACGAGCAAGGAGAACGTCGCTCCATCGCCAACCAGCGCGAGATCGAGGGCGTATACGGTCTCCCCACAGCGGGCGCGCAGCCCATCGCCGTGGCGCTCAATCGTGAACTCGCGCTCTTCGCCGCCGAGTTTGGTGATGTACTTCATGGTGCTGACCTCCGCAGACGCTCGATCCGACCCAACGTGGCCCAACGCGGCGCCGCGTCCCGCCCAGTCGCTGTCGACTCCGCCGCACGCGCGCCCGCCCGTTCCGCAAACAAGAACCGCGTCGCGGCCGCTGCCAGCATCGCGAGTTCGCGGCGCGCAGCCGGCGGTTTGCGATCGAGGCGTTCGAGAATGCCGGTGTCGTAGTCACCGCTGCGGAACTCGTCGCTCTGCAGGGTGCGCAGCGCCACCGGCAACGACGTCGAAACCCCGACGATGCGCAGCTCGCGCAAAGCCCGTTCGCAGCGCGCGATCGCCTGTTCGCGGTTCTCCCCGTGCACGACGAGCTTGGCGAGCATGCTGTCGTAATACGGCGTCACCTCAAGACCGCGATACAACGCGCTGTCGAGGCGAACCCCGGGGCCACCGGGCAGGTTGAGCCGCGTAATGCGTCCCAACGACGGGAAGTAGGTATCCGGGTCCTCGGCGTTCACGCGCACTTCGATCGAATGACCACGCGGCTCGGCGACCGGCGAAACGCGTTCGCCAGCACCGATGCGGATCTGTTCGCGCACGAGATCGACCCCGAACCGCATCTCGGTCACCGGGTGCTCCACCTGCAAGCGCGTGTTCATCTCGAGGAAGTAGAACTTGCCCTCCGAGAGCAGGAACTCGACCGTGCCGGCCCCCACGTAGTTCACCGCACGCGCGAGGTCGCAAGCCGCCTTGCCCATCTGCGCCCGCACTTCGGGCGTCAGCGCCGCACACGGCGATTCTTCGACGAGCTTCTGGTGGCGGCGCTGCACCGAGCACTCGCGCTCGCCGTAGAAGACCACGCCGCCGTGTTTGTCGGCCATGATCTGGATCTCGACGTGGCGCGGGCGCGTGACGAACTTCTCGAGGTAGACCCGATCGTCGCCAAACGCGCCTTTCGCCTCGGCGCGCGCCATGTGGAAGGCCTCGAGCAGTTCCTTCTCTTCGCGCACGATGCGAATGCCTTTGCCACCGCCACCCGCCGCGGCCTTCAACATGACCGGGTAACCGACCTGCTTCGCGGCCTGGACGAGGTGCGCTTCGTCGACGTCTTCCTGTAGCCCCGGCACGAGCGGAACGCCCGCCTGCATCGCAATCTTGCGGGCCTCGACCTTGTCACCCATGAGCAGGATCGCCTTGGGGTTGGGGCCCAGAAACTCGATGCCGGCGTCGATGCACGCCTGGGCCGCATCTTCGTTCTCGCTCAAGAACCCGTACCCCGGATGCAGCGCATCGCAGCCCGTGGCCCGCGCCGCCGCGACCACCTTCTCGATGTCGAGGTAACTCTCGCTCGGTTTGTTGCCGCCGAGATGCACGGCGCGCGAAGCCCGGCGCACATGCAGTGCGGTGCGGTCGGCGTCGGAGTAGACGGCGACGGTTTCGATGCCCATCTCCTGGGCAGTGCGGATCACCCGCAGGGCGATTTCGCCACGGTTGGCCACGAGGATACGTCGAATGGGCGGCATGTTGCGCGTGGAAGGGTAGCGGGAGAGCACACATCCCTCCACTTCGAGTTGCCTTACGGCGCTCCACGGCCCATCGTGGCGGCCCGGATCCCGCCGAATTGATGCACCCGACCAGCCAAGACCTCAACCTTTCTCCCCTCGCGCGCCTCGTGCGCTCGGAGTCGTTCCCGGGCCTGCTGCTCGTCGCCTGCGCGGCCATCGCCATCGGCCTCGCGAACTCCCCCTGGGCCGAGGCGTGGAGCCACCTCTGGCACACCCCGTTCTCGATCCGGCTCGGCGAACAGGGCCTCGAAAAGTCCCTCGCCCACTGGATCGGCGACGGCCTCATGGTGGTGTTCTTCTTCTTCGTCGGCCTGGAGATCAAACACGAAGTGCTCGACGGCCAGCTGCAATCGCTGCGGCAAGCGGCCCTGCCGGTAGCCGCAGCAGTCGGCGGCATGGCGGTGCCCGCTGGCATCTACTGGGCCACCACCTGGCTGCATGGCGACGTCGAGGCCGCTCGGGGCTGGGGCATCCCGATGGCCACCGACATCGCGTTTGCGCTGGGCGTGCTCGCTCTGCTCGGCAAACGGGTGCCGGCCGGCCTCAAGGTGTTCCTCGCCACGCTGGCCATCGCCGACGACCTCGGCGCCGTGATCGTGATCGCGATGTTCTACACCGAGCAGATCGCCTGGACGTATCTGGGCCTCGGCCTGCTGGTGCTCGCCATCTCGTTTGCCTGCAACCGCCTCGGCGTGCGCAAGACCTGGCCCTACACGGTCTGCGGCCTCGCGATCTGGATGACCTTCCTGCAGTCGGGCGTTCACGCGACGATTGCCGGCGTGGCCCTCGCCATGACGGTGCCCGCGCGCCGCGGCCTCGACGAACGCGACTTCTCGCGGCGGGGTCGCGCCCTGCTCGACAGGTTTGATGCCGAGGCCGATCCGACCCCGCGTACCAACGCCGCCCAGCTCGTCACCATGCACGAGCTCGAACGCCACACCAAGAACGTGCAAGCGCCCCTGCAGCGCATGGTGCATGGCCTGCACCCGTTCGTGGCCCACTTCGTCGTGCCGGTCTTCGCGCTCGCCAACGCCGGCGTCGAAGTGAGCCGCGGCCTCGGCACCGCCGCCGACCACGCCGCCGGCCAGGGTGTGTTCCTGGGCCTGCTGCTCGGCAAGCCACTCGGCGTGATGCTCGCCACCTGGCTCGCTTGCCGCTGGCTCGGCTGCAACCTGCCACCGCAGACGACCTGGCGCCACGTCTTTGGCGCAGCCTGGCTCGCCGGCATCGGCTTTACGATGTCGCTGTTCCTCGACGGCCTGGCTTTTCCGACCCAGATGGCGGCTTTCGACGCCTCCAAGGTGGCGATCCTGGTGGCCTCGTTCCTGGCCGGCACGATTGGTTATCTGGTGCTGCGCACGAGCAAACCGCTCGAGGATTGAGCCAGTTTGCACGCGAGGGCCGGCGCAGCATTGGGCTTCCGCGGCCGCTCCGGTAGAAAGGCCGTTCCATGGCACCCCTTCGTGTACTCGTCGTCGGCTGCGGCAACATGGGCGCCTCCCACGCCCGCGCCTACCACCGCCTCACTGCAGACTTCCAGATCGCTGGCCTCGTGAGTCGGGGCCCCGAATCGCGCGAACGCCTCGCCAAGGAACTCGGCGGCCTGCCGACCTTCGCCGACTTCGAAACGGCGTATGCGGCGACCAAGCCCGACGTGGTGTCGATCAACACGTATCCCGACACGCACGCCGCCATCGCCCGCACCGCACTGCGCGGCGGTTCGCACCTGTTCGTCGAAAAGCCGCTCGCCGAGACCGTCGCCGAAGCCCAGGAGATCGCCGACCTCGCGAAGCAGTGCCAGCGCAAGGTCGTCGTCGGCTACATCCTGCGCGTGCACCCCGCCTGGCAGAAGTTCATCGAGGTGGCGCAGACGCTCGGCAAACCGCTCGTCATGCGCATGAACCTCAACCAGCAGAGCCGCGGCAAGGACTGGCAGACGCACAAGGCGCTCATGAACTCGATGTCGCCCATCGTCGACTGCGGTGTGCACTACGTCGACGTGATGTGCCAGATGACGCGCAGCAAGCCCGTGCGCGTGAGCGCCGTGCAGGCCCGGCTCTCCGACGAACTGAAGCCCGGCATGTACAACTACGGCCAGCTGCAGGTCACGTTCGCCGACGGTTCGGTTGGCTGGTACGAAGCCGGCTGGGGCCCGATGATGAGCGAAGTCGCCTACTTCGTGAAGGACGTGATCGGCCCCAAGGGCTGCGTCTCGATCGTCGACAAACAGGGCGAACGCGCCACCGGCAGCGCCGATGTGGACTCGCACACGAAGACCAATTCGCTGCGGGTGCACCACCAGGAACGCGACCAGAACGACCAGTTCCTGCGGCCCGACGAATGGCTCGACATGACCGACGAACCCGACCACGACGGGCTCTGCCTGCGCGAACAGCAGTACCTGCTCCGGGCCATCCGCAACGACGTGGACCTGACGGACCACCTGGCCGACGCGGTAAACAGCCTGCGCGTCGTGCTGGCAGCCGATCAGGCGGCTCGCGAGGGTCGCAGCATCGAGCTGTAGGCCAGGCCATTGCCGGCCAATGTAATGCCATCTATGAATGGTACTTACGCCACTTCGCCGCAATGAGGAGCCAACCGGACCAAAGCATGGCGGCATCACCGCATGTCAAGATTCTGTTTCCAAAGCAACTTCTTGGAACTTCTTGGGGCTTGATCCGTCCACTATAGGGACGCGGTCCAAGGTTGGATCGCACCAGTCGCTATTTGCCCTGCCCCCAGGGCACATCTCCCCGGGAAGAACCGCCCATGTCGATGATTCGAAATCCTCTCTTGCTGCTGCTTTCGGCCGCCATGCTGGCCATTGCCCCCGCGACCGCCCAGAAGAAGGTCGAACTCGACAAGGAACAGGCCATCAAGGACTGGGGTTATCAGATCCGGACCATCAAGGGCTGGAACACGATGACCATCGCCGCCGACGAGCGCCTTACGGTCGGCCGTTGGAAGCTGAACCTCGATGAGTTCAAGCAGCGCGGCGACTATGAGGCCTACCAGGCCGGCGGATTCTGTGAGCTTCGGATCATCCGCCTGCAACCCAAGGTCGAGACGCCCTCGGGGAACACGGCAGCCGAGACGGCAAAAGAGAAGGAGTTGAAGGAGAAGTACTCCGCGCTCTCGGCCTCCTACCAGAAGAAGGTCAATCCAAAGACCATCGAGGAGTGGATCGAAGGCAATTGGGAGGACGCCCCGAAGCGCTGGACCCGCGAGCCCCTCAAGAAGGGCAAGATGCAGGGCGAGGTAATCGAGTTCGGCTCGGGCGCTCAGACCATCACGGTCGGCTACTTCAAGCACCTCGGTGTGGAGTGGGCCGTGGTCTACGAAGCCTTCGAAGAGAACTACCGCAAGACCTGGCGCGATATCTACCTGAAGAGCATCGCCACGTTCCAGGTGACGGCCAATGTCGATCCCGATGTCGCGGCCGCGGCCAAGAAGGATCCGACGAAGCTCAAGGGCGAAGAGAAGCGTGAGGCCCTGAAGGCGAGCATCGCCGCTTCGCCGGGTTGGTACTCGATCGACACGAAGTACTACGTGATCCTCAGCAACAGCAAGCAGAAGTCCTTCGTGCAGGCATTGAGCAAGGAACTGGAGACCGTGCGCGAGCGCGTCTACAGCAAGATGTTCCCGCCGCGCAACGACGAGATCCCCCTTTCCGCCGTGCGCGTGCTCGACACCCAGTCGGAATACCATCAGTTCGGCGGCCCCAGCGGTTCGGCCGGCTACTTCAGCCCGCAGTCGGGCGAACTCGTGCTATTCACGAAGTTCGAGGACACGACCAAGTCGAACAGCCTCGCCTACTGCCGCTCCGTGATGTTCCACGAGGCCTTCCACCAGTACATCCACTTTGCCGTGGGTGATGTTTCCCCGCACTCGTGGTTCAACGAAGGGCACGGCGACTACTTTGCCGGCATGGGCGTGCAGGGCACGACCATCAAGTTCAACACGTTTGATTGGCGTGTCGACTACCTGAAGGACCACCTGCGTGGCAAGCGCGACCTGATCCCCTGCCGCACGCTCGTTCGCCTGCCGCAGAGTGAGTACTACACCAACGCCGGCCTCAAGTATTCGCAGGGGTGGGCGCTGATCTACTACCTGCGCAATGTCTCGGGCAACAAGGAGCACGAGAAGATCCTCGAGACCTACTTCAGCTACCTGGCCGACAACGTCCAAGCCTTCCGCGCCAAGAAGGACTCGAAGAAGGACGATGGCAATCCAGAACCCGTGCCGGGCATCCCAGGCATCAAGTTCATCGACTTCGAGGATCGCGCCGCAGTCGAGAAGATCCTGTCGGAAGCTGTCGACAAGGCGTTTGCGAGCGTCGACTTCGACGAACTCGACAAGGGCCTGCGCACCTGGATCGAGAAGCTCTGACCTGAGCGGGCTCTCGCCTGAAAAGGCCCTGGCCATCCGGGATCACACGACACCGGGATCACACGACCATGGGCCGCGAGTCGACATCGACTCGCGGCCCATGGTCTTTCTGCCGGCCGGGTCACCCTGCTCCCGGTGCCAGGCACCGCGCGGAACGCGCTACAGCGGGATGTTGCCGTGCTTGCGCGGCGGGTTGCTATCGCGCTTGCTGCGCAGCAACTCGAGCGCCTGGATCAACACGGGCCGCGTGCGGTGCGGCTCGATGATGTCATCCACGTAGCCGCGCGCCGCCGCCTGGTAGGGGTTGGCGAACTTCGCCTTGTAGTCGGCGACGAGCCGCTTCTCTTCGGCCTTCGGATCCTTCGCGGCCTGGATCTCGCGCCGGAAGACGATCTTCGCCGCGCCTTCGGCCCCCATCACGGCGATCTCCGCGCTCGGCCACGCCAGGTTCAGATCGGCGCGGATGTGCTTGCTGGTCATCACGTCGTAGGCGCCGCCATACGCCTTGCGCGTAATGACCGTGATCTTCGGCACCGTCGCTTCGCAGTAGGCGTACAGCAGCTTCGCGCCGTGCGTGATGATGCCGCCCCACTCCTGGTCCTTGCCCGGCAGGAAGCCCGGTACGTCCTCGAACGTGACCAACGGGATGTTGAACGCGTCGCAGAAGCGGATGAAGCGTGCCCCCTTGAGGCTCGCCTTGATGTCGAGCACGCCAGCCAGATGGTTGGGCTGGTTGCCGACGATGCCGACCACCCGACCGCCGAGTCGGGAGAAGCCGACGATGATGTTCTTCGCGAAGCGGCTGTGCACTTCGAAGAACTTGCCGCCGTCTACGACCTTCTTCACGACCTGCCGCATGTCGTAGGGCTGATCGCTCGACGGCGGCACGATCGTGTCGAGCGACTCGTCCATGCGGTTGGGATCGTCGTCGGTGGCCTGGAACGGCGGATCCTCACCGTTGTTGAGCGGCAGGAAGGACAGCAACTCGCGGACCTGCATGAGGCACGTCGCATCGTCGGGCGCCGTGAAGTGCGCCACGCCCGAGACCTCGCTGTGCACACGCGCGCCGCCGAGCTCTTCGCTCGTCGTGTCCTCGTGGGTCACCGTCTTCACGACGTCGGGCCCCGTGATATGCATGAAGCTCGTGCCTTCGACCATCAGGATGAAGTCCGTGATCGACGGGCTGTAGACCGCACCGCCCGCACACGGCCCCATGATCGCACTGATCTGCGGCACGACCCCGCTGGCGAGCGTGTTGCGCAGGAAGATGTCGGCGTAACCGCCGAGCGAGACGACGCCTTCCTGGATGCGCGCGCCGCCCGAGTCGTTGAGGCCGATTACGGGCACGCCCATCTTGACGGCGAGGTCCATGATCTTGCAGATCTTGGCCGCGTGCGTCTCCGACAAGCTGCCGCCAAAAACCGTGAAGTCCTGCGAGTAGAGGTAGACGGCGCGGCCATCGATGCGCGCGCTGCCGACCACGACGCCGTCGCCCAGGATCAGGTTCTTCTCGGCATCCATGCCAAAATCGCGGCAACGGTGCGTCACGAACCGGTCGATCTCGACGAACGTGCCCGCATCCGCGAGCAGGTCGATACGCTCGCGCGCCGTGAGTTTGCCCTTCTGGTGCTGGGCTTCGATGCGATCGGCGCCGCCCCCGAGCAGGGACTTCTCGCGCAGTTCTTGCAGCTTCTTCGTGGCATCATTCATGGTGTGGATCCTCGACGAGCTCGCACAGGACCGAGCCCAGATACTTCGGGTGGACGAACGCGACCTTGCAGTCGTGCGCACCGGGACGCGGGGACTGATCGAGCATGGGCGCCCCGGCGGCCGCCATCGAGTCGATCTGCGCCTGGCAATCGGCCACCTCGAACGCGAGGTGGTGCACACCAGGTCCACGCTTGTCCAGGAACTTCGCAATCGGCGAGTCCGGCGAGGTCGGCTCGAGCAGCTCGATGCGAGTTGCCCCGGCCAACAACACTGCCACCCGGACCCTCTCGGTCGGGACTTCTTCGATGGACTGCAGCTGCAGCCCCAGCCCTTGGGTCCAGTGAGGCAAGGCCTCGGCCAGCGAGCGGACGGCGATGCCGATGTGGTGCAGGCCCTTGGGCCCTGGAGCAGGTTCCATGCGTGGCGCGTCGTTCTACGAAATGGCGGCGCGGGATGGTAGCAGCGCCCTCCCTCGGGACTGCTGGCAAGCCTGGGTTTTCCAATCCGTGAGGACCGTGGCACCCTTTGGGCAAGGCGGCGGGCCCCCGAAACCAGGGTTTCCCGGAAAACCCAGGCTTGCCAGCAGTCGCCACGGCAGCCTTGCGGCCCTGTTTCCTGCCGCACGTTAGAACACCCCCTTGCCCGAACTTCCCGAAGTCGAAACGGTCCGCGCCGGCGCCGAGCCTCACCTCGTGGGGCGCCGACTGCGCGAAGTCACCCTGCTGCGACCGGACCTGCGCTGGCCGATTCCCGCCGCCGCGGTGCAGGATCTGACCGGGCGCAGATGCACCGCCGTCAGGCGTCGTTCGAAGTACCTGCTGCTGCACTTCGATGGTCCATCCGAGCCCGTGGCGCTGGTGCACCTCGGCATGACGGGGCGCCTGCTCGTGGACGTCGTGAAACCACGTGAGGAACGGCCAGAACCCCGGCTCCACGAACACTGGCGCATGGACTTCGGCGACCGCCTCGTGCGCTTCCTCGACCCGCGGCGCTTCGGGGCCCTCGACGTCGGGTTTGCCGCGCACCTGGCACAACACCCGTTCCTCGCCAAACTTGGCCCCGAACCACTCGAACCGGGCTTCGATGGTGCCTTCCTGCACCGCGTGTCGCGACGTCGCAAGGTGGCCGTGAAGACGCTGCTCATGGACGCCCACGTGCTCGTCGGTGTCGGCAACATCTACGCGAGCGAAGCGTGCTGGCGGGCCCAGGTTCGGCCACGCCGGGCGGCGGGTTCCTTGTCCCACGCCGAATGCGCGGCGCTCGCCGAGGCGGTGCGCTCCGTGCTCACGGCGGCAATCGCGGCCGGCGGCACGTCGTTCCGGGACTACGTCGGCGTCGCCGAAGACGCCGGGTTCTTCGCGCGCGAACTCGCGGTCTACGAGCGGCAAGGTGAAGCGTGCCGGCGATGCGGCGGGGTCCTCCGCCGCACCACGGATGGCGGCCGCAGCACCTATTGGTGTGCCGGCTGCCAACGCTGAATTACTACGTGTTGAACGAGATGAACCAGAGCAGGCGCACTTCGGTCTCTTCGGGGCCGGTCTCGACGTGGATGAGGCCCAATACGGCGTTGAACACGTTGCGGCACTTCACAGCGCGCGTCGAGCTGTCCGCCACGTAGTTGTTGCGGTTGTTCAGCAGGAGCCCGAACGGGCCCACGCTCCACGAATCCGAGTAGGCGCCGTCCTCGAGCCAGAACACGAGTGGGAACCAGACCTTGGTCTCCCCACTGTAGTCATGAAGCGCGAGGTCACCTTCAAAGGCCTCGCCAGGTCCACGCGTCACGCGCCAGCGCATCGACTGCCCCTGCTCACCGCGCGAGGCGATGGCGCGAGCGAGTTCCTGCACGGGCGGCACCGGTGCGCCATCCACCGCTTCGATCACGTCCCCACCGCGAATGCCCGCCGTCCATGCCGGCGAACCAACCTCGACGTTGGTGACCACGACCGCATTGCGGGGCGTTCCGTAGATCTTCTCCGTCCAAACCGTCGGAATGCCGCGCAGATTGACGCCCGCATAAGCCTTGGTCACCTTCGGGGTCTCGAGGGCGACATCCTGACTGTCGGTGACGCGCTCGCGCAGCACCTGCGCACTCAACTCCAGGTCCATCTCGTTCTGGCCGCGCAGCACCTTGGCATGCACCTTCTGGTCGGCGGCGAGGCGGGCTTCGATCTCCGCCAGTTGCGGGACATAGACGGTCTCCTTGCCATCGATCGACAGCAGGATGTCCCCGGCCAGGACTCCCGCGAGCAGCGCACTCGACTGCGGGTAGGTGCCCTTCACGAGCAGCCCGGTATAGGGGCGCACGCCGCGCTTCTCGGCCGAAGCCTTGTCGAGCTCGAGCACCTGAAAGCCCAGGAACGGGCGGTCGCGGTCATACTCGCTCGAGACGCGCAGGCTCGCATCACCGCGCGCCGAGCCGACGATGAGCTCGTAGCGGTCCTTGGCGCCGTTCGGCCGGTCGTGGGTCGCCAGCACGTAGTCGCTGCTGCCGACGTAGTACGTTTCGTGGTGCGTGACGCAGCCGGGCAGGGCCATGGTCACGAGAAGGACGAGGGTTGCAAGGAGTCGATTCATGAGGAAGGAACGCCAACGAAAGTGAGCCTCGCAAAGCGCAAGCGGACGGCGCCTGTGGCCAACCACGGGCCGGGATTGTTGCCCAGGACGACGCGCGACACTACGCCGGAGGCGCGGCTTCGCGGCGGCGCTGCGAGCGCAGCAGGAACCAGAGGATCACGAGGAACGCGGCGCCAAAGCCGAGATCGAGCCAGTCCGCGAGTTGTTCGACCTTCCGGCCCCGCCCGCGAACCGAGGCCTCGAACGCCGACCACCACTGCGAGGCCTGCGTCGCATCCAAAGGCGAGTGAGGCACTTGCAGGATTCGAAGTCCAACCGCGGAGGCAACCAGTTGCTGGTTCTCCGGCAACAGCAACCGCCGCACGACCTCGGCGCCATTCGCCGGCGCCTTGGCCGAAAGGCCGATGCCAAAGCGCCCCGTATGGTCTCCCTTGAGTGCGGCCAGACGAACGCGTCCGGACGACCGCCCAGCCGCCTCTTCGAGCGGCCCCCGCAAACCAACAGCAACCTGCAGGCGCCCTTCGACGAGCGCCGTCACGAGATCGCCATAGGAACCCTGCAGCACCCCGGCGCGCGCATCGAGCGTTCGCCAGAGCGCTTTGCCCTGCGTATCGACGAGCTCCCGCTCCAAACGGTCCAACATCGCGAGCAACCAGGGGGTGCCATCCACCTCGGGAGCCACGATGCCAAATCGATCCCGGTAGCTCGGGTTGAGGGCGAGTTCGTTCCACGTATCCGGCAGCAGCCCCGCCGCGGCGATCTCCCCGCCAACCGCAACCGCGCACTCGCCCGTCCAGGCCAGCATGTAAGGAGGCTGCGCCGCAACCGGAGTGGCTGCGGTCGGGCCGGCCGGCGCGAGTGCCTGGCTCGCCTGCAGGCGGGCCAGGGTCCACTCGTCAAAGAGCAGGAAGACCTCGACGTCGGCGGGTGCTTGAGCGCCAAGGTTGGCAACCGGCTGCAAGGTGACACTATCGGCGAATAGCTGCTGCAGCGGCGCCCGCACCGCCTCGGCAAACACCGCAGGAACCCCAACGACGACGGGGGCCGCCTGCGGTTCCTGCGCGAGCACGAGACTGCAACCCAAACCGGACAACCACCAAACGGAACCCATCAGCGAACCTCCCGCACACCGAACTGGATCGCCAGATACGACAACAACTGGCAGGCAGCTGCGAGCATGAGCACGCCGCCAAAACCCAACGCCGCGTTGAGCGGCGCGGCGGAGACGGCAAATCCAAACACACCGACCTGCATCACAGCACCGCGCACTCCCATGAGCACGCCAAGGTGCGTGTCGGGAACAAGACCGCTGACGAGCGCCTGCAACGGCCCCGTTCGCGCCGCCGCCGTCACAGCGAGCAGCGCGCCAATGACCAGCAACAACCACGGATCCGGGACCTTTGCCATCCCGGCGAGCAGGCCAAAACACCCGACGAGCAACGCCGAGGTCGCGAGCACGAACGTGCGTTTGCCAAGCCGGTCGCTGAAGCGCCCGAGCAGCGCGCTGCCAAGCACCGAGGCCCCACCAAGTCCCACCCACAGCATCATCTGGTCCTCCTTCGGCACCATGCCCGTGCGATCGAGCCAGGTGGTCGCCAGCTGCACGCTCGTGAAGAACGAGCCAACGTGCAGCATGGTGGCTACGAGGCCAGCTACGAC
Source organism: Planctomycetota bacterium (assembly GCA_020851075.1). Taxonomy (GTDB): domain Bacteria; phylum Planctomycetota; class UBA1135; order UBA1135; family UBA2386; genus JADZDL01. Next base: position 42,618 of record JADZDL010000267.1, read on the forward strand.
CGGCCGGCTCAACAACACGGCCCACTGCTGGGCCGGCCGTTCGCTGCGCGCCTGCGGCGGCACGGCGCGCAGCGCCCAGTAGGCGCCGAGGGCCCCCACCACGGCCTGCACGACGAAGATGCCGTTCCAGTGCCCGGACCTCGCCATCCACACGGACAGCGGCATGCCGATCGGGATCGCAAGGAAGAGCCCGGCGTTGAACCGCCCCATCGCCGCCCCGCGGCGCGCATAGGGCGAGACTTCCGCCGCGAGTGCCGAGGCCGCCGCGTAGGCAAGGCCAACCGCGGCGCCCGAGAGGGCCCGCAGGCACAGGAAGGACCAAAGCGAAGTGATCCCGAGGTGCAGCAGGCTCACCACGACGAAGGCAAGCAGCCCACCGATGAGCACCCCGCGGCGCCCAAAACGACCCGCCAGGGGCCCCACCGAGAGCGAGCCCACAGCCGAACCCAGCGCCGCCGCGGCCACCAGGGAACCCGAGCCGCCCGAGCCTATGCCGAGGTCCTCCGGCAGGAACGGCAACAGTGCCCCGAGCACGTTCGTGTTGAGGTTCAGCGCGAACGCAGCGAGCGCCAACGATGCGATCGCCAATCGCTCCTGCGCGCGCGGCAGTTCGTCTCCGGGACCGGTTGCCGTGGATGCTGCGGTGGCCAAGGGGCCGACATCATGGGCCCGTGCCCCGCAGAATTCTGCTGGCCGCTGGCGATTCCGCAGCTCTCTCGCTTTGGCGTTCGACCGCAGTCGATGAGCCGGTATAGAGTTCTGCGCCTCGTGTCTCGAAAGCCGCTGGAGTTCCTCGCGTGAAGATCGCCATCCTGGGCGGCGGCATCTCCGGTGTCGCCCTGGCCCGCATGCTTGCCGCCGACGGCCACCGTGTCGTGGTCCTCGAAAAGTCCGACCGCGCTGGCGGTCTCTGCAAGAGTCGTCGCTACGGCGAATTCACGTTCGACGAAGCGGGCGGCCATATCGTGTTCAGCAAGGACCAGAAGGTCCTCGACTGGCAACTCGCGCGCTGCGGCGGCGAAGCGGGCACCGTGCGCACGGTCCGCAACACGAAGATCCGTTGGCACGACCGATGGGTGCCGTACCCGTTCGAAAACGGGGTCGGACACCTGACCAAGGAAGCGATCGTCGAGTGTGTCGCCGGCTACGTCGAAGCGTTTGTGCAACGCCGCGGCGGGGCGCCGTGCCCAGCCAACTTCGGCGACTGGATCCAGTGGCGCATGGGCGAGGGTTTCGCGCGCCAGTTCATGGTTCCGTACAACGAGAAGATCTGGAAGTGCGACCTGCACACGATGGCGAGCAGCTGGGTCGCCGGGCGCGTTCCCGAAGCGCCCATCGAGGACATTCTCAAGAGCGCCGTCGGCCTCGACACCGAAGGTTACGTGCACCAGTCGGTGTTCTGGTTCCCCAAACACGGCGGCTTTGAAGCGATGGTGCACGGCGCCGTGGCGGGCGGCGGCTTTGAACTGCAATGCGGTGTCGCCGTCACGCGCGTCGAACGCCGCGGCGACAAGTTCTTCGTCGACGGCACCGAGTTTGATCTCGTCGTCAACACCGTTCCGCTGCCGCAGATCGAGAGCGCGTTCGCGGAGATTCCTCCCGATATCCGCGCCGACATCCGCGCCCTGAAGCCGATCTCCCTGATCAACCTCATGATCGGCGTGAAGCTCGACGAACCGCTGCCACCGCTGAGTTGGATCTACCTGCCGTTCCCTGAGCAGGGGCCAACCAACCGCGTCACGTATTTCAGCAACTACTCTCCACACAACGCCCCCGCCGGGCACGGTTCGTTCCTCGCCGAAGTCACGCACCGCGGCGAACTGCGGCCAGATGCCGAATGGCTACGTTCGGTAATCGCCGCCCTTGGCCGGTCAGGAATCCTGCATCCCGAGCACGTCGTGCTCAGTGAGTGGTGCAACAACGAGTACGCCTACATCTACCAGGACCTCGCGTTTGCGGACCGCATCGCGCGCGTGCGCGATTGGTGGGACCACAGTGGTTACATCACCTTCGGTCGATTTGGCCGCTACGAGTACCACAACAGCGACCAATGCGTGCAGCGCGCCATGCAGGTGCACGAGCACATCCGCGAGATCAGCAAGAGCGGTGCGGCAGCGAGGCCGAAGTTCCGGTAGGGCATGTTCGCCAGCCGACTTCGGGTGCAAACGAGCGGAGCCTTGGCGGCGGCTGAGACGACTCGGTGACATCGGCGCGACAGCATCGAGACCCGAGAATTCGCTTGCACAACGGAACCTGCGCGCCAGCCCCTGTCGTCTTACTGGTGTTCCGTGGAGACCATGCCTTTCCACGGGGCTCTTTCCTGTCTCCAGGATCCCGCTGTGAGCATCCGGACGCCGAAACGGCACCGCGAATCAGAGGGGTCTGTTCTAGGGTGAAAGCCCGAGGTGTAGTCGGCCAGTCAGCGAGCTGGTCGGCACGTTTCGCGCTCGCTGGTCGCGGATCCTGGAGGCAGGACTCATTTCTCTCCCATGTGCTGCGGGGCGCATCGCGCAAGCGAGGCGCCTCGCTCCTTTTTGGGCGCGGTTCTGCGGGCCGATTGCCTTCGAAGGTCCGGTAGCAAGGCCCCCTGACCGCCAGACATTGCGCCCTCCGGCGGCATGGCGCGGATTCCTCGGTGCGTGGGGCTTGTTACCCGGTCCCCGGCGGAACTAGAGGGAAGCGCGCCGGTTCACCACCAAGACCACCGACCGGTGCGCCCTGCCCGATTCCGTTGCGGAGGAGAGTGCAGGTGTTTTCCAAAGGGGCTTTTCTTTGCCCATGCCAGATGCTTTGATGCGGACGACCGTCGTTGACACCACCGCAACGATGGCCATCACCAGGGATCGACACCCACGACTTCACCACATCGGTTTCACCGAAACTGATAGGTCGCGCGTCCGGGGGCGGGCGCAGGGAGGTGTAATGGAACCACCGAAGATTGACCGCGATGCAGTGCGCTCCGAGTGGGCGCAGAAGGGTTATTCGTGCGAACTCTGGATTGACCCACCCAACCAGGTCTGGCACGACTTCCAGCACGACGTCGATGAGACGATCCTGCTGCTGGAGGGGGAAATCCAGCTGGAGATGAGCGGCAAGACGCTGCGCGTCCTGGTCGGCGACGAAGTACAAATCCCTGCGGGAACGAAGCATACAGTCCGCAACTGCTCCGGCAGGAAGGCCCGCTGGCTCTACGGCTACCGCAGCGTGCCAGCCATCGACCAACAGGCTGGCTGAGGACTGGCTGGCTGGGGACTGGCTGGGGACCGAACCGCAGCCAGGACGATCGCTCAGCCCTGCCGGTGCGTCCAGATCCCGCGCTGGCCCGGGGTCTCTTCGACGCCGATGGACAACTCGCGCACCTGCAGGGTAGGCCAGATGCCGGCCATCCGCTGAAGCAGGGTTCGCCCAAACCAGGAGGCCAGGTTCTCGGCGCTCGAGTTGCCGATCGGCAGCAGGATCACCTCGTCGGCCGGAATGACGTAGCGCCGCTCCAGGTAACGGATCTCCATCGAGTCCCCGACCGTCGTCGCCGTGAGCACCGGGTGTTTCGCCGGCACGAGGAAATGCTCGTCCAGCTCATCGCAGAGAGCCCGCACGAGTGGCTTGATCTCCTTGAAGTTCACGACGAGCCCATGCGCATCGAGTTCGGTATGCAGGTCGACGTAGACCTTGTAGTTGTGCCCGTGCAGCCGTTCCGCCGTGCCATCCGGGAAGATGAGGAAGTGCGCGGCGCTGAACTTCAGATAGTCCTTGTCGATGTGGATCGACCAGCTTTCCGTGGGTAGGGACGTCATGCCAGCACACCATACAGCCATCGACCTCGCCGCGATCCCCTGGCGTTCTACGCGTTATCCGGGGGTTGCCGTGCACTTCTACGCCAGCTGCGAACGCACGCACCGCGTGGTGGCCCTGATCGCGATGGAACCCGGCAAGGGCTACCCGCGACACCGGCACCGCGGGGCCGAAGAAGTGCTCGTTCTGCAAGGCGGCTATCGGGATGCGCTCGGCGACCATCGGGCTGGGGAGTTTGTTCGCTACGAAGACGGCACGGAGCATGCGCCGGTCGCGATCGCCGAGCCCGGCGCCCCCACCTGCGTGTTACTCGCGCTCGCCCACGAGGGCATCGAACTGCTGCGCGGCGCGTAGGCAGCGCCACCCACCTCGCGAAGGGCCCTCCACGAAAACGGCCCGCCGGTGCTGGCAAGCACCGGCGGGCCGTTTCGTGCAGGCCTGCAGGGTTCAGCCCGCAGGTCCTTGCTCCAGGCCTTCGTTAGCCCTTCGCGTAGTCGGCGAGGACCTTCTCGGCGATGTTCGGCGGCACCGGCTCGTAGGAGGCAGGCTCCATCGAATACGTGCCGCGACCCTGCGTCATCGAGCGCAGGCGCGTCGAATACTGGAACATCTCGGCGAGCGGCACCTTGCCCGTGACGGCGCTGATGCCACCTGGCTTGCTGATCATTTCTTCGACGAGGCCGCGGCGGCTGCTGAGGTCACCGATGACGTCACCGGTCTTGTCCTCGGGCGCCTCGATCTCGATCTTCATGATCGGCTCGAGCAGGATCGAGTTGTTCTCGCTGGCCATACGGAAGGCGAGCACGCCGGCGGTTTCGAACGCCATCGCGTTCGAGTCGACGTCGTGGGCCTGACCGTCATAGAGCTCGGCGACGACCTTGCAGAAGGGGAAGCCAATGCGGCCGCCACCCTTGACCGCCGCCTCGATGCCATCACCGACCGGCTTGATGTATTCGCGCGGCACCGAGCCACCCTTGATGCCGTCGATGAACTTGCAGCTCTCGACCGTTTCGTCGACACTGAACTTGACCTTCGCGACGGCGAACTGACCCGAACCACCGGACTGCTTGATGTGGCGAGCTTCGACCGTCTTCGGGCCCTTCAGGGTCATCTTGTAGGCGACCTTCGGGCGACCGACCTTCACCGGGATCTTGTAGTCGTTCATGATCATGTTGCACTTCACTTCGAGGTGCAACTCGCCCATGCCCGAGATCACGGTCTGGCTGGTCTGCGGATCGGTGCTGGCCTTGAACGTCGGATCCTCGCGGATCAACTTGCCGAGCACTTCGCCGAGCTTGTCGCGATCGCCACCGGATTCCGGCTCGATCGACATGCTGATGACTGTGTCCGGGAAGGACATCGCCTCGTAGACGACCGGGTTCTCTTTGGTCGACAGCGTGTCGCCGGTGATGGACTCCTTGATGCCGACGGCGGCGACGATGTCACCGGCGCGCGCGACATCAATCGGCTCGCGCACGGCAGCGTGCATGCGCACCAGGCGACCGATGCGCTCGTAGCGCGACGTGCGGCCGTTGTAGTAGCGCTCGCCCTGACGCATCTCACCCGTGTAGACACGGATGAACGTGAGGTCGCCGTTCGGATCGCTGATCGTCTTGAAGACGAGACCGGCGAAGGGCTGGTCGGGCAGCAGCGGCCGCGCCACCTTCTCGTCGCGGTCGGGGTTGAAGCCCTCCATCGGCGGACGTTCGAGCGGGCAAGGCAGGAAGTCGACGATCGCGTCGAGCACGTTCTGCACACCCTTGTCCTTGAACGCCGACCCACAGAACACCGGGGTGATCTTCAGCTCCAGCGTGCCCTTGCGGACCGCCTCCATGATCTCGGGGGTCGTAACCTCTTCGCCCTCGACGAACTTCTCGAGCACGGTGTCATGGCACTCGGCCACGGCTTCGATCATCTGCTCGCGGCGCTTCTTCGCTTCTTCGAGCAACTCGGCCGGGATCTCGCCTACGGTCATTTCACGCGCGTCATCCTCGGACCAGATGCACGAACGCATGTTGATGAGGTCAACGACACCGCGGAAGTCCTTTTCCTTGCCGATCGGCATGACGACGGGGACGGGGTTGGCATTCAACCGCGTCTTCATCGACTCGACGGCCTTATAGAAGTCGGCTCCGGTGCGGTCCATCTTGTTGACGAACGCGACGCGCGGCACCTTGTAGCGGTTGGCCTGACGCCACACCGTCTCCGACTGCGGCTGCACACCAGCCACGGCGCAGAACACGCCGACGGCGCCGTCGAGCACGCGCAGCGATCGTTCCACCTCGACCGTGAAGTCCACGTGTCCAGGCGTGTCGATGAGGCTCATGCGGTGATCGCGCCAGTAGCACGTCGTGGCAGCCGACGTGATCGTGATGCCGCGCTTGCGCTCTTCTTCGAGGTAGTCCATCGTCGCCGCGCCCTCGTGCACCTCACCGATCTTGTGGCTCTTGCCGGTGATGTACAGGATGCGTTCGCTGAACGTCGTCTTGCCGGCATCGATGTGCGCGATGACGCCGAAGTTGCGATACATCTTGATCTGCTGGACGTCCTTCGAGTCCTTCTGTTCAGACATGGCTGTGCGTGGAGGTTGGGTCGGGGAAAGCGATCTGGGGTACACGCACGGAACGTGCGGCGGGCATTCAGGGCGCCGGAGCGCCGCTGACCACACCCGGTGGGAATCCACCGGACGGGCAACGGCCCGGGATGGAAGGCCAAGTAGGGTAGCGTCCGCGCAAACCGCGTCAATGGCCGGCGCGACCCGGGGCGGGAAACCCGCACTCCGGATCGCCGCCAAACTCCTGCCCGCCGGCCAGTTCGGTGTCATCGAACGATCGCACCCACCGTCCAGTTCTCCCACAAGCGCCGCCGATGGTGACGAGGAACTAGACGACACGGGAAGGCTCTCTCATGAACCGAATGATTCGCTGGGCAGCGGCCTTTCTGGCCTTCGCCACTACGACTTCGCTGGTCGCTCAACGCACGCCGGACGAGGCGCTGCGCGCCCTCCAGGAGGGCAACCGACGCTTCGCCGCCGACAAGTCCATCGCCCAGCCGCTCGGCGAAGGGGTGCGCCGGACGCTGGCGCGTGGCCAGAGCCCCTTTGCGATCGTGCTCTGCTGCGCCGACAGCCGAGTTCCTCCGGAACTCATTTTCAACGCAGGACTTGGGGAGCTCTTTGTGGTCCGGGTTGCCGGCCACACCTGCGATCCGGAGACCCTGGCCAGCATCGAATATGCGGTCGACCACCTGAATACCTCGCTCTGCGTGGTGCTCGGTCACGAGAGCTGCGGCGCCGTCGCCGCGACGGTCGGCCAGATCGAGGCCCAGCAGCACGAACACCCGGAGCCAGCCGAAAGCCACGCTATCCAGCAGCTGCTCGAGCAGATCGAACCCGCCGTGCGCAAGGTCCAGGTGCGCGACCTCGGCGGCAAGGACCTGACCGATGCCGCCGAAGAAGAACACGCCCAGCTGACCGCCACGGAGTGCCTGCGCCGCAGCCCGCTGCTGCGCCGCTTCGCCCAGGTCGGCAAGTTCAAGATGGTCGCGGCGCGTTACCACCTGCAGAGCGGTGAAGTCGAGTGGTTGCCAAACCGCCCGTTGCCCGCGGAACCGGGTGCCAAGCCGAAACTCGCGCACGGCACGGTGCCGATGGGCGTGCCGCCGCACGTGGCCCTGCGCATGCTGCAGGCCGGCCATCGCCGCTTCCTCGGGGATGGTGCGCAAGCCGGGGATCTCACGGCCACTCGCCGCGAACAACTCACGCACGGCCAGCACCCGCTCGCCATCGTGCTCACGTGCGCGGACTCCCGCGTCGCCCCCGAACACGTCTTTGACGCCGGACTCGGCGAACTGTTCGTGATCCGCGTGGCGGGCAACACGCTCAACGACGATGTGCTCGCGAGCATCGAATACGCCGCCAGCCACACCGGTGCGTCCCTGCTCGTCGTCATGGGCCACACGCGCTGTGGTGCGGTGACCGCGGCAGCCGGACACCCGGAAGGGCAACAGCTCAGCAGCGCCATGCGGTCCCTGCTCGCGCGCATCGAACCGTCGGTGGAGAAGGTCCGTCCGAGCGGGGCGACCGGCGCCGATCTCGTGGAACTCGCGATCCGCACCAACGTGCAGCGCGCGGTCGCGGAAGCGCGTTCGCGCAGTGCAATCCTGCGCCACCTCGAAGACGAAGGCCGCTTCGCGATGTTGCCGACCGTCTACGACATCGCCACCGGCGACCTCGCGTGGCTCAAAGATGCCAACGAACGCGCCGAAGCAGCACCATCGCCCGCGCCCGCGGGCGAGACGAGCCACGGCGCAGCACACGGCGGCCACGATGCCGCGCCGTCGCATTCGGAGCATGCCACCGACGCACCAAAGGCCGACAAACACGGTGCGGCTTCCGAGCACCACGGTGCAGTTCCCGAGAAGGTCCTCGATTGGGGGGATGAGGACGACCCCCACGGCGCACCCGCTCACGGCGCCGACCCGCATGGCGACGCCAAACACGCCGGCAAGACACCTACCGAGCACGGCGCCCACCTGGCAACCAAGGATCCCCATGGAGCCGACGACGGCCACGGCCACGCCGATACCCACGACAAGAACGCGGCGCATGGCGCTGCGGCGGCGCATGGGGCCGAAGGCGAGCACGGTGCGCATGGCGAACACGGTGCCCACGGCGCGCACGATGCACACGATGCGCATGGCGCGGAGGATGAGCACGCCGAGCCGCCAACCAACAACGCCGCCCCATCTGCATGGACCGACCCGATCGTGCTCGTCGGCATCAGCGGCGTCGCGTCCTTGTTGCTCGCGGCACTCGTCGCCGTCCTGAAGAAGTGATCGCGCCCTCGCGCGCGGTCACTTGCGCGCGAGCCGCTCGACGAACTTCGCCTTGCGTGCCGGGTCGTCGTTCCAACGGAAGTAGACGAGTTCGAAGGCAACGAAGTCCATCTGCACCTGCGCCTTCGGCGCGGCTTCGATCGTCTGCAAATAGGCATCGAGGTGCGCTTCGAGGTCCGTGGCGACCACGCCCGGTTGGCCAAGCAGCTTCTGCATCACGGCGCGATCCCAGCGCACCATCGTGAACTCGTTGCCATCGATCGTGACCTTCAGGAACGGGCACAGTCTGGTCATCGCGGGCCAGTCAAACAGCAGCAAGTGCACCTTCTGCTCGGCAAGCGCGTAGTTGGTCGCTTCGGGGCTGCGGAAGATGCCCTTCTCGTGCCCGACGTGGCCGCGCGGGCCAACGTCCTGGTGCGCGAGCCAGCGATCGGTGAGCCCGGTCACGGCTTCGAGCGCGTAGTCAACCTTGCTGTCGTAGACGAGCATCGCCTGCGTGCCAGAAAATGCCACGCGCACGGGTGTGTCGCCGAGCAAGTCGCGCAGCCGCTTGCCAACGCCGCGGATCTTCGCCACGCGTTCGGGTGGGTATTGCGCACGTTCGTCGGCCACCCCCGCCACGGTCTGTCCCGTGACGAGCAAGTCAGCGCGCGAATGCCACAGCAGCGTGCCGATTGCCACGATCGTGAGCACTCCTATGCGCAGCGCACCTTCCACGTAGCGGCGCGTGAGCGCTTCGAGCACGAGGTACAACAATGGCACCACGGGCAAGCAGAAGCGCGCGAACATGAAGTCGCCGCCAACCCACACGACGAACGCGAGGTACGCAACGGTCATCGACGCGAGCATCGACATCGCCCCCGCGCGGCGCCGCAGCAGCAACCACGCCGGCAGCGCCGCAAAGGCCGGCCACAGCACCCAATAGCCATTCAGGAACAACTGCACGTAGAACCAACCCTGGCCCGTGTACGGCTCGCTCGCCGACTTTGCGTAGAACGTGTTTGGCAGCCAATCGCCATAGTAGGCATGGCGCCAGAGCAGGAACGGTACGAACAGCAGCAGCCCCGGCAGCGCAAACGCCACGACTGGCCCGAGGCGCCGTTGGCGAAGCGTCGCCAACACCGCGCAGGCTCCCGCCAACATGCCAAACAGCGCTCCGTCGGGCCGCGTCATCGCCGCGAGAACGGTCAGCAAACTGGCAAACGCGTATTGCCGCGGGCGTTCTGCGCGCGCCAGCACGCCCACCACCGCCGTGACGAGCAATACAAATCCCAACGTCTCCAACCCGCACGTCGCGAAGTCCTGCAGGTGATGATGCAGTGCCACGCCGATGGCTGCGAGTGGCAGAAACGCCGTCTCCCCGGGCAGCAGGCGCCTTCCGGTCCACGCCGTTACAAACACCAATGCGCCGAGGCACAGCACCCCGAGCACCTGTACGAACGCGATCGGATCGAGGCCCAGCCACTGCGCCAAAGCAGCGAACATGACCCACGTGAAGTTGGAATAGCCTTCGACGTGTTCGCCTGCGTTGAAGACGAGCCCGCGGCCAAGCACGAGGTTCTCCGCGTAGCGCAGACTGATGAACGCATCGTCGCAGATCCAGCGGCGCGACCACGCCAACATCATGGCCAGGGCAGCAAAGCCCGCGAGCGACGTACACTGGACCGAACGCCGAGTCAGCAGGTCTCGCGCGGCGTGGCCCGTCACTTCAGGAACTCCTCGAAGCGAACGCGCCGCGCGGTGTCCTCGTTGTGGTCGAAGTAGAACGAACGGAATGCCGCGAAGTCCGCCTGCACCTGCTCTTTCGCCTTGTTCGGCAAGTCCGCGAGATAGGTATCGAGTACCTGCTCGAATTCGACGAAACGGATGTTTGGATCGCGCCGCTTGAGTTCCTTCAGCAGCGTGCGGTTGTAGATCACAAGGCGCGCCGGGATGCCCGCCAGGAAGGAGATGTCGCGGTATTGGTCGGTGATCTCTCGCGTCTTGAAACTCGTGTCGAACATGAAGTCCACACGGCGCTCGCGCACGAGATAGTCGACGAACTGGACATAACCACGTTCGTGTGCAGGCGTGCCCCGCTGCAAGACCGGCGTATGCGCAATGCGCGCATCGGTGAGGCCTGCAGCGCATTCGATGGCAACGGGCACGTCGGAGCGGAACGCGAGATTCGCATGGCTACCAGCGATCGCGATGCGGACCCCAAGCCCAGCCCACGTGTCGTGCAGGTAGTGGCCAAACACCCGCATCGCCTCGGTCATCGGCATCTCGCCGAGCTTCTTCATCGAGATCGCGCGGTTGTCCGAGAAGCCATTCGGATTGTCGTAGATGGCGATCCACGCCGGTTCCACGCGCAGGAAGAGGCTCAGCACGAGCGTCGCGGCCAACGCAGGTTGCAGCCAGAGTGGCCGCCACCGTTGGCATGCAAAATCGAGGGACAAGAGCAACACCGGCAGGATCGGCAGCAGGAACCGCCCGAACATGAAGTCGCCGCCGACCCACACCACGAAGCCGAGGTATGGCACGAAGAAGCCGAGAATGGCCAGCCAAGGCCGCCTACCGAGGAACGGCGAAATCGTCGCGAGCAGATCCGGTTTGCGCACGAGCCAGTACGCGGGCACGAGCAGCACGGGCAACAGCCCGTAGTAACACTTCGCGAACTCCCAGACGTACTTGAGGCCCTGGCCCGGATACGGGTCCCCCGCCGACTTCGCGTAGAACGTGTTCGGCACCCAGTAGCCGTAGTAGGCGTGGCGCCACAGCAGGTAAGGCACGAAGACCACGAGGAACGGCACGACGTAGCCGAACAGCAGGCGACCAGCACCGCGCCGCACGGCATCGTGCAGCACGAAGCAGCCAACGATCGCCACGAACAGCCCGCCGTCCGGGCGCGTCATCGCCAGCAGCACGCCGAGGAACCCGAGCAGCCACGCTTCGCGCGCACAGCGCAGCGCCAGCGTGAAGCGCAGCATCGCGGTGACGAGCAGCACGAACAGCGCCGTCTCCAGCCCAGCCGGCGCCAACGACGCCGCGTGGTGCAACACCGCATAACCACACGCCGCGATCGGCACGACGGCGCGGCCACCGCTGGCCCGCCACGCGATCATGGCGAGCAACAGCACCGTGCCTGCATGGCACAGCACACCCGACACGTTCGACCAGGTTTCGATCGCATCGCCCGTGAACCCGAGCTGCATGCCAATGGCGAGCCACATCGTCCACGTGAAGTTCGTATACCCCTCGACGGGCGCTTCGGTCGGGTCGAGGTTGAACACGAGCCCGTGCCCTTCCACGAAGTGTTGGGCGTAACGGAACGAGATGTAGGCGTCGTCGCACGTCCAACGCAGCGCCCACGCCTGCACAGCGGCAAAGGCAACAGCACAGAGGGCGATCGCCCAGAACACGGTACGGCGCGGCATCGGCAAGCGAAGGCTAGCTCAATCCCGGATCATCGCCAGCAGGGCACCCGACAAAGCCTGGGCCAACCGCCGCTGCCCGGGCCGCGTGCGCGACAGGCGCTGGTTGCATTCGACCTCGATGCCGAGGTAGCGCTTTGCCCCCAATACGCCGCGCAACCACGTCGTGACCCCATCGGTATGGCCGTAGTACGGGAAGTTCCGGCGCACGCTGAGCCCGCCGGGCAGCAGTTCCTTGCGCAATCGTTCGCAGAACTGCAGTTCCCCCACCCTGGCCGGGTCGTGCAGCAGCCCGAGGTCGTTGTGCCGCGCGACGCCGCCGAGTTCTTCCACAAACGAGTGAACGCTCAGGTGCAGCACGGGCCCGCGCTTGCTGGCCTGCTTCATGTAGGCGAGCACTTCGTCGCGGTAGGGCTTCCAGAACGTGCGCAGGCGTGCAGCGTGTTCGGCCTTCGTGAGGTCCACATTGCCGGGCACATCGAGCCCGTCGATGCTGCGCGCGATGACCCGGGCATGGGACGCGCTGCGATTGAGGTCCGCGACGAGCCGCGACCACTTGCCCTGCACCAGCACGGCGTCAAACGCCTCCGCAAGGGTCTCCGCGATCGGCAAGGCCCCCGGATCCCAACTCCGGTGCGAATTGCGCACGGCGGCGGGCAGGCCGAGTTCGTGCAGTTCGGTCGGCACGGCCTTGGACGCGTGCTCACACGTGAACACGATCTGCAGATTGGACGGCGGGCGCCAGCTGGGCATCGGGCCGGAACACTATCCGCGCGCCCGGGCTACTCGCGCTCGTCGACGAGGAAATGCGCGATGCGCACGGCGCTGCGACCCTTCGCGCTGGCCAAGGGCATCGCAACCCGCAGCACGAGGCCATGCTCGCCTGATGGCAAGCCTGCGGCGAGCACGTAGGCCCACGGCAGGTGCAGTCCTGCGCTCCAGGGCGTAAAGAGGTCCTGCCGCGCAAAATCACCGCCATCGATCGACCATTCGATCGCCCCGGCATCTGGCCCCGCAGCTACGAACAGGCCCACGGCATTGCCGCGGAAGCGCAGCGTGAGTTCGGCCCCCGGTTGCTCGGCCACGAGCATCGGCACGTCGACGAAGCCGGGGCGGGTTCCCGCACCGTCGGTCGGCCGCCAGCGATCGACCCTATGGAAGTCGCGAACGACCATCGCCGCGCTGGGATCCACGAGGCGGCCGCGTTCGTAACACGCAGCATCCATGGCGGCTGGCAGCGTGCGAACCGCCGGTACGTCGGTGGTCTCCGCCACCCTCCACGCGGCATCGAGCAATCGCCGGATGCCGCGGTAGTAGAGCAATTGCCCAAACGGCGAGGGATGCAGGTCCGGGAAGTCCTGCTCCCAGGAGAACTCCCCCGCATCGATGCGCGCGGTGACTTCGCGCGCGAGGTCGAGCGACGGCAGGCCATAATGCTCGGCGACCCGTTCGTGATTGGCGATCACCGCCGGCACCGCACCACTGCGAATCGTGGCCATCTTCTCGGGATCCACGAAGTGCAACAGCACGAGGTCCATGCCCGGATCGCGGCGCAACGCATGGCGCACGAGGCCCTCCATCGCCCGCAGCTGCTCTTGGTTGCTGCGCCCGTTCGTGGAGTCGTTGACGGCCGCTTCGACAAAGAGCAGGTCCACGGGGCCGTTGCCGAACACGTCGCGTTCGATGCGGAAGGCACCCGGCGTGGATCCCATCGAGGGAATGCCCGCATTTACGAATTCCAGTTCACCCTGCGGGAATCGCCGCCGCAATTCCGCCGCGAGCAACTCGCGCCAACCCGGGTTGTGGGTGATCGAGCCGCCGAGGAACGCAATGCGGTGTTTGCCGGGCGCCTGCAAGCGGGCCCGGCTGCGCACGAGACCCTCGCGGAGATGATGGAACACCGCTCCACCCGGCGTCGTCGCGGTGTGCTCCAGCACGAACCGCGTGGCGCGGTCGACGAACGCAGGTGGCACCGCGAAATGGTGCCCATGGCTTTCCGCCGTGCCTTCGGGCACCGAGAGCACTTCCAGTTCACCGCCCAGCGCACGCACACGGTCGCGCAGCACGTAGGTGTTTTCCCTCGGCGGCACGACACGATCGTTCTCACTCACCAGATGCAGCAACGGAATGCGGGCCGCTACGAGCGGCGCGGCGAGATCTATCGGATTACCATTCCAGGCGAGTGCCTGCTCGTGCGTGAACGAGTACTCGCTTAACAGATGTTGCCAGGTATCGGCATCGCCGATTCCCCGGCCCTGGCCCAACGGCCAACTGCGAATATCACAAACAGGCGTATCCGCGTAGATGCACGCGACCTTGTCGGGATTCTGGGCCGCCCAGCGATACACGAACAGCCCACCGCGGCTCACCCCTTCCAAGGCCACCTTGCGGGCCAAGCCACGTTCGCGCAGGAATGCGTAGAACCGGTCCCAATGGGCCATGGCACGCGGACTGCCGAGCATGCCGTCCGTGTTGGTGTAGACGATGTGGAAGCCCTCGGCGAGCAAGCGGCGATCGACTTCCGCATGGAAATCCGGGAAGCGCGCGCGCCAGAGCCATGGGTTCTCGGCCGCCCGCACCGCAGGAACAACCACACGGCACGCGCGACCGTCGACTTCAAAGTCACGGCGAACGAAGCCGTGCCAATCGCTGACCGTGCCCGGGAACGCGGGGCTGGTGGACGCGGGCACCTGCTTCGCCGACTGCCCCACAACCGGAGCACACACGCAGCCGAGTAGCGCCAGACACGACAACCCAGCCCGCTTCCTCACTTCGAATCCTTGCCCGTGACGACGAGATTGCGCTTTGGAATCGAAAGGATGAAAGCCACGACCGAACTCACGTCCGTGCGTGCTTCGGCCCCGTAGCCCGCGTTGTCGCGGTTTGGTTGGTAGTAGAAACTGCCATCCGCGCACTGCGCGAGCGCAAACCACCAACGGTTGGCATCCATGAGCTTCCGGAAACTCTCGGGGTCGGCGTTCGCCGCCAGCGCCGCATAGGCCATGCCCATGACCGGCGAACCATGCGTGTCCGGAAAACTCTGCGGATGCTCGCCAATGACCTTGGCGTGCGCAAGGGCACGTTCGCGATGCGCCGGCTCCTCCTGCGGAGCAAGCCAATTGGCGACGCCAGCGGCACCAGTGCGTCCCATGTCGGCCCACCCCTTTGGATCGCCGACGTCGTCCTCGTACCAAACGTAACCATTCGGCCCGGTCGCGCGCTGCAGGAACGCATAGGCAGCATCGTGGCGCGCGCGATCCACCGCGATCCCGCAGCGCTGCAACAATGCAAACGACAACGCGCCCTGTCCCGTGAGCATGCAGATCGGGCCATATCCCTCAAATCCAGGGTTGTGGCCCCAGCCACCATGCGAATCCCGCGGGTCCTTCGGGTAGGAGTCCGGATGCGTCTGCTTGGCCCGCGGATGGATCTGGGATGAATCCATGTATTGGGTCCACTCCAACAACTCGTAGAGTTTCTGCAGCTCAGGCTTCACCCAAGCCTGCTTGGTCGCCAGGTAGTACTCGCTGAGCACGATGGCTGCGGCCATGTAACGCCAGTTGATCAACGAAGCCTCGTCGCGCACCTTGGTCACACGCGCATGAAACCGCGCACAGCGCTCGACGGCCTTACGATGTTCGGGCTTGCCACTTGCCAACAACGCCAAGGGCGCAAACGTGTCCGACACCGGATTGCCGAACGAACCCTCGTCATTCTGCTGGGCCAACAAGTACGGATAGAGGTCACTCAAGATCTTCGCCGACTTCTCACACCCGTTCGGGAACGTCGGCGCAAACGCCCCATACTGCTTGCCTACCGCAAGTGTGGCCTCACGCGTCACGTTGCCCCGTCGCACGCTCACGCGCAGCTTGCCGCTGCCCCCTGCAGCCTGACAAGCTTCGAGCGCCGTCGCGAACTCCTCGATGGGCCCTCGCGCACCAAAGACCTTCATGCCGTAGCCGTTCTGGTGTTCGTTCGCAAACGCCTGCCCATCAACACCAACCAGCACGTCACCAGCCTCGATGCGGGCTATCGCCGGCGTGCCCGCGAACACGTACCTCACCACGAGCGCCTTCGGCTCGTTGGCGACGAGTTCGACGCGCAAACCGGTGATGCCGAGGTTGTAGAACCAGCCAGGCACCACCGCATCAGGCCCAGCATGCGCCCGCTGCTTCCATGGCTGACCGTCGTCGTGGTAGTGCACCTGCGCCGACAATGCCGCGGGAATGCCCACGGCAAGGCCAAGCGCAAGCGCCCGCAGCGCAAACCTGCTCACAGCGGCAACGCCGCCACGGCCGTGGCCGCAAAGGTGCGCGGATCCACGCGGCCCCAATACTGCACGACCTTGCCCTCGCCATCGATCAGCACCGCGATGCGGCGCGCGACCTTCGCTTCGGCATTTTCAGCTGCACCATAGGCGATGGCCATCGCCCGATCCGAGTCGCTAAGCAGCGGGAACGGCAGCTCGTGCTTCGTGCGGAACGCGGCGTTGTCCTCGCGCGAGTCAAAGGAAACACCGAGCACCGCCACATCACGGCGCCGGAACTCCTCGATCTGATCGCGCAAGCCGCAGCCCTCGGCCGTGCAGCCGGGCGTATCCGCCTTTGGATAGAACCACACGAGCACCATGCGACCACGATAGTCCGCGAGCTTCTGTACGGTGCCACGTTCATCCGCGACTGCGAAGTCCGGTGCCGCAGCCCCCTTCGCGAGCTTTGCCGGGGCACTGCTCGCCGCATCACCACTACCGCGCCGACCCTGCCGGCCCTCCACGCGCGCGGCCGGCGCACTGCTCTCCGCGGGCTTGCTGTCACCACTCGGAGCCGCCTTCGCCTCCACGGGTGTCGCAGCCTCCGGCTTTGCCGTGGCCTCGGCCGCCGCCGGAGCCTTCTCCTCTGGCGCCGGCTTCACATACGCATCGATGTAACTCTGCGCAAA